>NZ_JADCLR010000001.1:496194-506923 GCF_015233815.1 Dysgonomonas sp. GY617 | reverse complement strand
TGAAGCCTTGGAATTTCATGATGGACCACTGGTTGTAACCGAAGTTATTTTTGTCGGTCAGCAGGGTATTTATGTTGTTGGGGGGGGGTACGGTTGTCTACGATTCCGGCATTGTATGAGTAAAGGGGGCCTGTGGTATTGCCTAATGTCATCAGCCGTTTACGGGGGATGAGGATGCGGATGGTGGCGGTACAGGAGGCTGTGGAGCTTTCGCTGTTGGAGGTTATTGTTACGATTTTATCGGCTAAACCTCGGGGGACGCCGGTTCCTTCTAGGTATACGACTTGGGTGGAGGCGCTAAGGACGGCTTCGCCTTTGAAGCTGATGCCGTCTATGGTGTTGGTTTCCAACATGGCTATGGCGCCATAGGAGCTGGAGGGGATATTGGTGATGGTGACTGCTAAGCGGTGTGATTGGCCGTTATAGGGGTTGGGGATGTTACTGAGGGCTTGGTCTTCGAAATACATGCCTTCGACGATTGTGGCTGCGCAGCTCATTGTAAATTTGGGACGGGCGGCGGTGGAACGGACGTTTACTTTGAAGCTACAATCGCCTCCGCCTCCATTGGAGGTTAGGGTGAATTGGTCGGGGGTGTCATCACTGGGGCTGATTAGGTCGGTGCCTTGGGTGTGACGTATGGGTTGGCCTATGCCGGGAACGGTTAGGGTGATGGTGCCGGTGGTAAAGAAGGTGCCGGTGGTTTCGTAAAAATAGCCGTTGTCGGGATCGGAGGTGGCGGAGATGCTGTAGGAGCCGATACGGGTGATATTGAGGGTTACTCGCAAATAGTTGGAGGGGGTGAGGGCTACGCCATCGCCGTATTGTCCCATGACTTTGACGGAGTCGCAGATCATGTCGAAGTGGGCTTTGCCCATCTTACCGCAGAGGCTTTGCCATTCTTGGTTGGTTTTGGAGTAATAGTTGTAACAGTCTTCGTCTATGTTATAGATCATGAGACTGTTGGCGGTGGTGATATTGGAGACGTCGATCTGGTCTCGCTGAAGTTCGCTCATGCGAGGGATCATTATGCCTTTGGGAATGGTGTCGGTGCCGTTGGCCAAAAGGTTGCGCACATCGAGCTCGGTCAATATGTTAGGGTTTTCAGTGTTGATCCCGACCTGAGCAGAGAGCATACTGAATAAAACCGAAAACAGAATTAATAAAAAAGTCTTTTTGTTCATCGTTTTTAAAAATTTAAAAAATAAAATATATTAGTTAATGCAAAAATGCAAATATACGAAAAAAGTGTCAACGTGTAATCACTACACATTAACACTATGTATAGCTCCGATTTAGATGAAAATCTAAGTCGTACAAATTCTAAACGACAACAACATAGGGAATGTTCTATACGACTAGTATTATCGGCAGAGCTATAACTTTTATTAACTTTTATTAAAGGATACAAAAAAAGACACACTAATGAGTCACGAAAACGCAATAAGTGTGAAAAACAGATATTTCTCCTTAAAATTTTAGAGGTAAGAAGTGTTAAGCATGTAGATGCGTTATTTAGCTCTCTCTCTCTCTCTCTCTCTCTCTCTCTCTCTCTCTCTCTCTCTCTCTAATATTTCAACACACATAAACAAATCTAAACCGTTAAAATTTAGATTATTAGTGATAGATATGCTTGTTAATTTATTCTCCATTGCTAGCGTAAAGAGTTATCTTACAGATGCAAATATAGGTATTATATTGAAATTAACAATAGTTAGCTTCAAAATAAGAAATGTACGCCCTGTTTATCGCTGATAAGTGCAAAAAAAGACAAAAACTATCTTTTCTTCATCAACAAAAGAGATACTCAACTAAACAAAAACAACACCAATTATTGTGTTATTTTTTAACTTTTTTGTAAAGAAACGAAAACCAAAGAGGCAATATTATCCCTTTACAAACACTCGAAATAGCAATTGCCCACCACACTCCAACAATACCCATATCGGATGCCAGATAATAAGCCAGAGGTATTCGCAAAGCATTAAATACGACACTGATAATAGCAGGTTCTACAGTTCTTCCGATACCATTAAACATACCTTGAGTAGTAAGTTCGAGCATCATAAAAATCTGAACCAAACCCATCACCATCAAATATTGCGACCCTGCATCTATTGCGTCCTGATGGGGAACAATAAGCCCGAAGATAGAGCCTCCGAAAAACACAAAAGCAACACTCACCACAATACCCACCGAAACCATTATTCGTAAGGTATAGATGTAAGCTTTTTTGCCTCGTTCTATTTTATTTGCGGCATAATTTTGAGCCATAAAAGCACTCAAAGCCGTAGAGAAACCTTGCGAAGTATTCCAGGTAACAGCCTCAATCTGACCACCCGTAGTTTGAGTCATCAAACCCAAGTGCCCACCATATATAGAGGCTACACGAGCCAGATTCATATTTATGATTGCATAGAGCGAGTTCATTAAAGAAACGGGCGTTCCCAGATAAAAAACACGCTTAAGAAAAACTACACGAGGTTTTATAAGGAACGAGAAGTTACCCAAAATTCGATTAGCTGATTTGATCTGATAGAAGAATAAACCAAATACAAATATCTGAGAAATTACACTTCCTACCGCTGCACCATGCAAGCCCATATCCAAACCAAACATAAGAATCGGGTCGAGAATCATATTCAGCACCAATCCAAACGCATTGTTTCTGAAAGGAATAAAGCTACGCCCTGCCCCATTATATACTCCTGATAAATTATACGATAGAAACTGAAACGGCAAACACATAGTCATTATACGGAGGTAAAGTACAGCTTCGCCCGTTATATCAGCAGGAAGTTTAAAGAACATCAAAATAGGTTCTGCAAACGTAAACAGTGTGAGCGACCATACTACCCCCAGAAAAATAGCTACGGTAGATGTATGTGAAGCATATATTTTTGCCTGACGCATTTTTTTTGCACCGATAGATTGCCCCACGGCTACCTCAGCCCCTATCATCGCCAGATAGGCAACCGACGCCGTAAGCCACAACAGCATACCAATAGCACCAATAGCAGCTTCCGATTTAGTGGCTACATTAGAAGCATCATCTGCACCCAATCGTCCCACCCACGACATAGCCATCAGTGTATATGCCATCTGCAAGAAACTTGTACCCATAAGGGGCAAAGCCAATCGTATAAGAGTTGAGAATATCTTACCCTCAGTAAGATTCTGAATACCACTTCCTTTCATTCGTATTTCACCTTTTCTATTTCTAGGTCGAAGACCTTTTCACCTTGATAAGTAGAACAACCAGACAGCCTTAAAGTTATACGAAACAGCAATAAAAAAATAGGAATTGCTTATAACTTTTAAAACACCTTTCTTTTTAATTAATACAACAAAAGCGACTACTTTACGTAATCGCTTTTGCTCTTTGGAGCGGAAGAAGGGGCTCAAACCCTCGACCCTCAGCTTGGAAGGCTGATGCTCTATCAACTGAGCTACTTCCGCAATTTGCATAAAAAAAAAGAAGTGGGCAGTGATGGATTCGAACCACCGTAAGCTTACGCTATCTGAGTTACAGTCAGACCCATTTGGCCACTCTGGTAACTGCCCTTTTTTCCTTAAATGCGATGCAAAGGTAATAAAATTTTCGCTCTACCAAACAGATAAACGTATTTTTTTATCTGCTATTTACTCGAATCAAGCTAAACGTCTGTTAATAAATAATTAACATTGAATCTTTAATTTCACACCTCTACTCTTTTAAGAAAAACAAATTAATTTAGCTACTATATATAGTAAATATTAAGTCCGATTCTTTTCGAAGAATAACAGTTCTCAAACAAATAATTTGAGTGAGCAGCTACATTAATTACTATAAACATGACACACATCTTCAACCATAGCAAGCAACTTCTACAATTGCAAAAGAACCAATTCTGACCAAATAGTAAGAGGATTGCCCGTATAAGGATAAGATGATAGAAACGGTATTTGCGAACAAGTACCGCAAGTAACATCGACACCCAAGAAGCCGATGGTTAATGTTGCATCGGAAGTAAACTCTCGATAAATTGTACCACCACCTAAATACTCGCTATACCATTTAAAATATATAAGTGCACCATTACTATATACCTGCATACGCCCATATTCGCGAAGATTTACATCGCCTCTGATAAATATAAGATAACTTCCTGCGGGGATAGTAATTGAGTTTGTTCCGTTCGTAGTAGCATTTAAAGTATTTGTAGAGAAGGACGTTGTTCCACTGATTGTATATAACGAATTGGCTACAATAGATGATGGATTGCCCGATACTTTCCAAACCACCGCTCGCTTCACTAGCGACAACACCTGCCACGAACCCAACCCCGAAGCATCGGTGGCTGTAAAAATCTTCCCCAAACCTTCAGTTCCATCCGTTATCTTAAGCTTTCCCACAACATCCAGTTTTGTAGCCGGGCTTATAGTACCCAATCCTACTTCCCCTGTAGATGATACATAGACATCATCACTATTGTTTACTGTACCCATACTTTGAGTATCGCCTTTCGGGTCGATATGTAGAGCGGAATTTGTCGGCGGATTGATTGTCTTAATACCCACCTGAGCCAAAAGCAATGTACTAAAACATGATAATAAAATTGTTGATATATATTTATTCATAACATTCTTTATTTAAATCATAATTATAGAGAAGGTGTACCAAAAGGTATTTGTATAGGGTGGTTTAGTATAGTAATAGTTGGTAGCTCCTACGGCTGTAGAAACAGGTGTAAAATAGATAGTGATAGTTTCGGGGTTTGCATACTTAGCATTCGTCAGGTCAAGAAGAAAGGTAGCACCACCCAACCATTCAGAATAATAAAAAGAGAAGGGAGTATCTACACTTGTTTTAACTGTAAAAATTCCATATTCTGAAGCAGGAGCTAAATCTCCATTTACAATAATAATATATTTTCCACGAGGTATTCTCAAACTATTTGTACCTGCACTTAATCCATCTATTTCGTTATCAACCATAGCAGAGGTTCCCGTAAACTGAATCATGCCACTGGCAGGCACATTAACTGATCCGCTCAACTTCCAATTAGCTATCTTATTTATTTTCACACTCCCCCATGTAGCCAATCCCACATCATTGCTACTCATCAAGAGTTTACCATCCGCCTGCGTACCATCGTTTACGCGCAAACTTCCATTGATATGTAATTTAGCTTTCGGATCGATCACTCCCAAACCCAACTTTCCATCGGAGGTAAATACTACATCATCCGACATTTGAGAAGTAGAGGGAGAGGAATTATTATTGTTTTTGGCTGCATCAATATGTAACAATTGCGAAGGGCTTTCGGTGTAAACTCCTATTTGAGCAAATATGCCAGTAGATAAAGAACAGAATAAAATCACTAAAATATTTTTCATTTTCTTACTCCTCTTATTTAGTTAACGAAATAAACCTCACCGTAGCAGCAGCTGTGGCATTATTGAATGGAGGCACTGTATAACGGGTTATACCTCCCCCTGAAAGATTACGAAACGCACCTCGAATATTGAGCGTGGTGGGTGCAGTAAAAGTATATACAGCCGACCCTCCGGTAAGCTGCTCAAAGTAAAATACCTGATAAATATAACTGTTAGTACCATACGTAAAGAGTCCTACGGCTCCATACTCCATCACATTAACATCAAAATCAATAACAATGAGAAACGTTCCGGCCGGAACTGTTATTGCCGAAGAGGTAGTGTTATCGAAGATTTTAAAACCCATTCCATTAGGATCCGACAGCGTTTGTGTACCCTTTATCATTGTTGATACACTAACCGGAAAAGTTGTATTGGGCGCAACCACCGTCCATGTGGCAACACCCTTACTTCGGTCGAAGTCTTTCCAAGAACCAACACCATTACTATCTGACATCAATACCTTATCAGCAGCCGGCGAGCCGCCCGATATAAGAACATCACCCATAACATCTAATTTTGCTTTTGGCGATACTGTACCTATCCCCACATTTCCATTGGCATCTACAACAAGATCATCAATAACATTAACAGAACCATTGGTATTTGCTTTTCCATCGATATGGAATACTCCTTGTGGATTTTTAGTGTTGATACCCACCTGCGAATAACACTGGATGAGCATAAAAAAATTAAAGATTAATAAAATAATTCTCCCCATTTCTTCTATATTTTTACATGGTTACTTGACAACTGGTAGTGGTAAAAAACTTGCAGCAAAAAAAAGGCAGTAGCGTGTAATCTCTACACACCACTACCGGACATAGTTGTGACACAGGTAAACCTTTTGTTCGTGCGGATTTTGAACGACAACAAAAAAACAAATCTGTCACACGAAACAGTTCACTGAGCAAACTATAAATATCTTTATTCGAAAAGAAGTCAAAAATGAAAATGCAAGAGTAAACACTGAACAACTTTCTAAAAAAAGTTACCCAAAGTCCGAATAAGGAGAATAAATAGCTTGTTAAGCACGAAGAGGGATTATTTAGCTCTCTCTCTCTCTCTCTCTCTCTCTCTCTCTCTCTCTCTCTCTCTCTCTAACATTTTTGCGTGAAGAACCAAACCTAAATTGTTAAAAATTAAGTTTTTATCTGCAAATATGTTTGTTAATAGGAGCATTATTGTTAGTGTAATTAGTTATTCGTCAGTCACAAAGATAGAAAATAATTTTATATTAACTACCAAAATATTACATTTTAGAGCAATAAATAGAAGCAAAAATGAGCATCAAGCCTCATAAAGACTACCAGAGAGTAGATCTAAAACAGCCGTAATCATCTAGTAACAAAACGAGTAGCAACATCCAATTCAAACAAACAACAAATTTTATAAAATTAACATCTTCAACAAAAAAAGCCCTCAACAGAGTTTTACTCCAAAGGGCTTTTTTCAGAAATTATAATCTTTTATTCAAGTATTATATACATAACCATAGAGGGCTAAGCAGTATTCTAAACAAAGTAAGATCAAACGAATAGCCATCAATTAAAGCCTCCAGAAGATCATATAGGTACGCACCAAGTTGGTACTGCCGGGAGTTGTACTTTTAAGAGACCATACTCTATCAGTTGTATTTTCGTGACAAATATAGATCTTCACCTCATCGTTCTTCTTAAAATTAGCATTCAAAAACACGGATGCCGTTTGTTGTGCATTAGTATTGGGACGCAAAGCAACAGTATATGAATCTACTACCGAATGATTTGTTGCATTTACCAAAAACACATAATAATAAGCAAACTCAGAAGTGCCAGCTGATACATACCCCGACAAATGCATATTGAAGGAGTATGCTCCATCTTCTAAAATTGAGATTACTCCATTTTCTTTTGTTACAAACTTAAGTTCTGTTCCTACCGAATACAATTCGGCAGCCAATTGTGTAGGAGTTATAGGTTTGGTTGTAACATCGGGCGACGACAGATTCAACAGATTGATAAACGAGCCGGCATAGATATTGGTGGACATTTTGCCCCATTGACTATCGGAAAAAAAATAAACACCATCCTCTATCGAAGCATCTTTGTTATAAACTACTATACCATCCGTAGGATTGGGTACTGTGGCAACATCAAAACTCGAAGCAAGAGTCACCCGATTAAGCCCCAAAGCTTTATTATCTGCATTCAGATACAACTGAGCACTGTTATAAGGCATTCCTCCCACACCAAGTATAGCCTCGTTATCCGTAGATATATTCAAGATCATATCATTTTTCAATTGTTCGGGAGTTGGTGTGCCCGAAACATTATCTCCATTAGCGTCTATTACTAAACGACCTACGGGAAATTTGGTATTGATGCCTACCTGCGATGAAACATAGGCAGAACATACCAAAAACATTAATACTATAAATATTTTATTCATGTCATGTATTTTCTATTCGTTATAGTTTCCAAAATACCATACTCGTTCTGGCAGCCGATTTTAGCGATGGATCGGACGAGTCGAGAACCCGTACACTTAAAGGGCAATCTTG
Source organism: Dysgonomonas sp. GY617 (assembly GCF_015233815.1). NCBI lineage: Bacteria > Pseudomonadati > Bacteroidota > Bacteroidia > Bacteroidales > Dysgonomonadaceae > Dysgonomonas > Dysgonomonas sp. GY617. The sequence goes on along the minus strand of NZ_JADCLR010000001.1, from coordinate 498,966 downwards.
AAAATCGGGCGATTGACCTCTACCAATATAAATTTCAATTTCCTCGTCTTTATTCAAGCTTGTCCCCATTACCAAACGGTACGAATAATACCTCCTAAACCTTTGAGTAAAAGGAAACGAAATAAGCGCTTTCTCTAACACTTTATTTTGTGTTTTTGAAACCAGAAAAGCATACAATACAGCCTGAGAATCATAGGTTTCTTCCGGCGACGGAATACCCAATATTGTAGAATAGAAATAAAAACGCAGAGCAAATACATAAGTACCATCAGCAGGAGCTTTTATCTGGTTGGTTTCGGAGTTTACAAACGGCATCTTTAGCGTGCCCGAATAAATACCCGAAGTAGCATCTGAATAACTTATGCTAGGTATTTCAATTTGATCTGGAAGTAAATAAGGTATCGAAAATTCATTCTTTAGAGCAGGCTCTCTCTCTGCCTTTAAAATCCTGTTCCACTTCACACCATCGAAGTAATACCATCCTATCTCGACCTCTTCCGAGGCAATAGCCACCGTATTATAAACTATCATTCCGGCTCTCGGATTGGGCACAGTTACAATATCGGTCAATGATTGAAGTTTTACTTCATTCATCTTCAAAGCTTTTTTATGCGATCCCAAATCGAGCTGAGCCGCTGTTGAAGCTTTCTTACCTAAGCCAACCACCCCTGTTGCATTATCAAGAGATATAATCATATCGTCAGAAAGTTGAGCTCCTGCACCAGTTGTGTTATTTCCCAAAGGGTCTACCTGAAAGATAGCTCCCGACACAACATTCTCGGTGTTGATACCTATTTGTCCAAAAGACGCCGCACTCATCAATACAAATGCAGCAATTACATATATATACTTCATAGTTTCAATATCATAATTTCCAATAACTTAAAGAGGTCTTATTATACCTTCCGGCAGTAGTAGTTGCTCCACCATACAATGTCCAAGGAAAATTGGTATCGAGGTTGTGGCATATCAAAAAATCAAGTTCGTCACCAGCCTTCAACTCCGAAGACAAAATAACGGTTGCCGACTGCTTATAATCAGGAGCATTATTCATGGTTAACGTACCCAAGGCAGCAGCATCCATAATAGTCATATCCGATTTACGAAGCATAAATACATAGAGATGAGCCTCTGATGTTCTTTCCGTAGTAACAAAACCCACCAAATTGAGAGCAAACACATAGGTACCATCCTCTGTAATGCTTACACCAACAGTGGACGAACCCAACGGCGCAAAAGGTATAGAAACACCATCGTATCCACCGGCTGATATATGTGGCGAGGTTGCAGAAGTGGTAGTAACGTCCGAAACAGAGACAGCTATCTTTACAGCATTAGTTTCCTTCGTAAAAGCCATTTGTTCCCATCTGTTAGCCACACCATTGAATACACAAATACCAGGATACAATTCGCTATTGTTGGTTGTATTGAAAACCATCATACCTTGTATGGGAGTAGGCACTGTTATTAAATCATCGGCAGCTATTAATGCTACATTATTTAAAGAGAGACCTTTGTTTGCCGAAGCCAGATCGACCGAGGCTCCCTTTGCAGGTACGCATCCAATTCCTACCCCTACTCCACCAACGCCATCATACGTCACAATAAAATCATCAGTCAATTGACTGGCAATCGGAGCTGCACCCGTATTACCTTTTCCATCGATATGAAACAGGCCTAGAGGATTACTGGTATTAATCCCTACTTGCGATTGACATAAGCCAATACTCAAGAGAGTAAAAAGAAGCAAATAAAACTTTTTCATTGCCATCATCTTGTAATACATATTTATCTTAAGATTAGTTAGTTTCGAACAAAAAAGCAGCAACATGTAATCGCTACACGCTGCTGCCCGACATAGTTGTGACATAGGTAAACGAATGATTCGTGCCGATTTTGAACGACAACAAAAAAACAAATCGATTACACGAAAACGTTTACCGAAACAACTTGAAATATATTTATTGGGGAAATATTGTAAAGAAAAAACACAAGCGTAAATAAGACGCAATATAAAAAAAAGACAGATAATTCTGCTTGTAACTTTTGGGAATAAGTAGTGCTTTAAGTGTGTAGCTGTATTATTTAACTCTCTCTCTCTCTCTCTCTCTCTCTCTCTAATATTTCAGCACAATTAACCAAACCTAAATTGTTAAATTTTAGATCATTATATATATTACTATGTGTGAAATTTAGTGTCATAATTATTGTAAAGAGTTATTTTACAGGGACGAAGATAGGACTTTTTATAATACCAGACAAAAAACATGATTTATATTTTGTATAAATACAAAACTCACGCAATATATATTACGTGAGTTTTGCCTGAAATAAAACCTCTCTATTATTAATAACTCTATTTTTAAATAGCTATAGCTATAGTTTATTTATGGGTTGAGTCGTCTAAACTCTTCTGCTTGTAATATACACCAGGCAAAGGCATTGGCGGTAAAGGTGGTATTGTCAACTCTGTTGCCTGTGCCGCCAAAGTTCAGACGGAAGCCGGGGTAATTGGTAAAGGTTCGGCCATTTATGGTTCTATTGGTTAGGACGAAGGGACAGACATTGCTTAGTACATTGGCGTAGGTTCGGGCTTCGGAGGAGTTAAATCCGCCGTCGCCGATAAATACGAAGGGTAGGTTTTTGTGTCGGAAGATGGTGACTCCTTCGGCGGGACGGGTGGTGTTACCGATTTCTCTGGCGCCGGAATAGATGACGACTTCGTCTAGGGGGAGATTGGTGACATATTGGGTGGTGGAGGCGTCTTCGCCC
>NZ_JADCLR010000001.1:85396-496184 GCF_015233815.1 Dysgonomonas sp. GY617 | reverse complement strand
AATAGCCGTTGTCGGGATCGGAGGTGGCGGAGATGCTGTAGGAGCCGATACGGGTGATATTGAGGGTTACTCGCAAATAGTTGGAGGGGGTGAGGGCTACGCCATCGCCGTATTGTCCCATGACTTTGACGGAGTCGCAGATCATGTCGAAGTGGGCTTTGCCCATCTTACCGCAGAGGCTTTGCCATTCTTGGTTGGTTTTGGAGTAATAGTTGTAACAGTCTTCGTCTATGTTATAGATCATGAGACTGTTGGCGGTGGTGATATTGGAGACGTCGATCTGGTCTCGCTGAAGTTCGCTCATGCGAGGGATCATTATGCCTTTGGGAATGGTGTCGGTGCCGTTGGCCAAAAGGTTGCGCACATCGAGCTCGGTCAATATGTTAGGGTTTTCAGTGTTGATCCCGACTTGCGCCGCCAGAGGGCTCATTAACACTGAAAAGATAAGTAATAAGAAAAGATTCTTCATTGTCTTTTTTGTTTAATAAATAAAAAAAATAAAGTTAGTGTGCATCACAAAAAGTAAAAGAGTAATAGCATATAATCCCCAGAGGCTATTGTTAACAATTGCCCAATACCAACGACTCTTTAGTTACGTAAACATATAGTGCCTAAAAGCAGTCATAACACAAAAGGTGTTACTTCAAAAAGCTACAAAATATCTATTCACAGAATATTTTAATATACTTATATTCAAATTGGTAAAGTATACAGAAAGAAAATACCTATCGTTTTAGATTTCAAAAGAAAGTTAGTAAGTAGTATCTAAAATAGAGAGGTTATCAAAAACACAGAAGTAAAATATCACATTTCAAATTAAGAAATACTATAATCAAAAAATCTTCTTAATATTGTCATTTAGTGCTTGATCTTTAATCTAATCCGCCACAAAAATAAATAAGTTTTTAGAAAAAGCAACAAAGTTTTAGACTTTAAAAGCTACTTAAACAAACTATATCAAAAAAAACAAACTTAAAGATCTAAACAAAAAGACTTTAAACAAAACCTTTTATTATATAAAATAGGTTAACACGCAGAATATATTATCATTCTTAGCCTAAAATAGGACTGGAAATTTCGATATAAAACAAAATAAGAAGGACAAGAGCCCTTCTTATTTCAACTATAAAAAATAGTTATTTATTGATTTCTTCTCGAAAAATCGATCATCTTAAGTGCAGTAACAGCACATTCGTCACCTTTGTTACCATGTCTGCCACCCGCTCTGTCAATAGCCTGTTGCATATCGTCAGTAGTCAAAAGTCCGAAAATAAACGGTATAGAATGCATTACATTCATACGTGCAATTTCCTGAGTCACTCCGCTACATACATAATCAAAGTGAGGAGTATCGCCACGTACCACACAACCCAATACTATAACAGCATCTACTTCGTGTACATCGGCAAATACCTGAGCCCCGTAGATCAACTCAAAACTACCTGGTACGTAATCAACCAAAATATTTTCGGGCTTTACACCATGCTTTACTAGAGTTTCGCAAGCTCCGTCACGAAGTGCATATGTAATATCTTCGTTCCACTCCGAAACTATTATACCTATTTTCATATCCTCTCCACTTGGAACTGTTGCCGGATTGTACGACGACAAATTATGATACGCTGTTGCCATAATTTTATTATTTATTTGTTTTAAGGTCTCAGACCCATTTGTTACTTAAATTAATATAAGGAGAATCTCCCCCCTCGCGTTTGAGCCACAAAGATAACTACATTATTCAAAAAAATAAAGTTTCGCACAAATGGCGAAACTTTATAAGTAATATATATAATCTAAGTTGATCAGTTCGCTCCTTTCAACAAGGTCGCTTCCATAATATATTTGTCAGCCTCCGAAGCTTCGGGCGATGCCATATAATTGTTTTTGATAGTAGTAAACAAAGCGATTACTTTATCATAATTCTTCAGTTCGCGATTTACGATAGCTGCTTTCTTATAAAAGATTGGGCTTAACAAAACATCATCAGCAGATTTTGCAGCTTTTTCGAAATACGAAACTGCATCTTCCAATTTACCTGTGTTTACTAAACAATCTCCAATAGCACCATGTACAGCAGGAGTAATCATTTCGTCTCCACCTTTAAAATCTTTCAGATATTTAAGAGCTTCTTCAAATTTACCCATACGAGCATAAGAAAGTCCTGCATATGCTTTAGCTAAATCGCCACTTTTAGTAGAACCATATTCATTGATAATTTGCTCGAAACCAATATAAGCATTACCGTCTCCAAACAAAGCAAGAGAATCCATACCTGCCTGAAAATATTGTTCGCCACGAAACATTGCTGTTTGCGCTTCTTCATTCTTAGGTTCTAGATAAAAGCTTTGGTAAGCAAAATAGACTCCAACAAGTACCACAACAGCTCCGACGCCAATCATCAGCTGATTACGATATCTCATAATGAAACTCTCTGATGCAATTACAGCCTCATCGATCTTGTTCCAGTCCTTTTCTTCTTGAAGTTCTCTTTCCTTTCTACTTGCCATTTTTATTGTATGTTTTTAATTATTCGAAAATTGCAGTCGCAAAAATAAACCTTTTCCTCGATATAATATATAAAAGTAGGCTTCTTTTTTCACATTGTCTAATTAAGTAGCGATATTTCGAAATAAAAAAGAAGAATTTCGCCCCTAAAAAACGAGTAAGGGCATATTACATACAATAATAAAACAAAAGGTATAATTGAATTATATACCTACACATTGAACAAACAAAGGGCGTATCAGTGGATACGCCCTCTGCGATTATAATAATTGACTGGCAAGTTCTGCCAAGCGGCTACGCTCGCCCTTCACTAAGTTGACATGTGCGAAAAGATCCTGCGACTTCATTTTATCGATCATATATGCCAATCCGTTTGACTGACTATCGAGATAAGGCGAGTCTATTTGCTGCAAGTCTCCCGTAAATACCATTTTTGTACCCTCTCCGGCTCGGGTTATAATTGTTTTTATTTCGTGAGGTGTCAAATTCTGAGCCTCATCCACTATACAATATGTTTCTGGCAAGCTTCTACCTCTAATATATGCTAAAGCCTCTACTTCGAGTTTTTTACTTGTTTGCAACTCCTCTATCTTTCGGGTTTCTGATCCATTAAAAGACAGATTACTTTTAATTACCGTCAAGTTATCAAACAAGGGCTGCATATAAGGTGCAATCTTTTGCTTTTCGTCACCGGGCAAAAATCCCAGATCTTTATTACTTAGCGCAACAATAGGTCGAGCCAATAATATTTGGTTATAATTCTCGTTTTGCTTCAAAGCCGAAGCCAGCGCCAAAAGAGTTTTACCCGTACCGGCTTTTCCCGTCAAAGCAACCAGTCTGATATCGGGATCATTTAATATCTCGAACGCAAAAGCCTGCTCCGCATTACGTGGCTGTATACCAAAACAGGTTTGCTTCTCTACTTTTTTTATCTTCTTGGTGAATGGGTTGTAACGGGCTAAAGCACTCTTCTTACCGTTTTTCATTACAAAACATTCATTTGGATTGACGGGCGATTCCAAATCAAATTCATCTAAACTCACACCGTCTGCTTCTGCATATAATTTGTCGATGAGTGCAGAACTGATACCCGAAAAGGTTTTAGCTTCTTCTTCGAACAGAAATGCATCTGCAACTTTATCGTTTATATAATCTTCGGCAAACAACCCTATCGAACGGGCTTTCATCCGCAGATTTATATCTTTGGTAACTAATATCGTTTTTACTTTGGTATCTCGTTCGGAAATGTCTAACAATACCGAAAGTATACGATGATCGGGTATTTTTTCGGGAAACACCTCATGAATACGATCCTGCGATTTAATACTTGTTTCGATATAAATTTTACCCATTCCCGTACCCAATTTTGCTCCTTTGGTAAAGAGATCATCATCGGTTATGCTATCCAGATTTCGGAGAAATTCGCGGGCATTGTAATTAATTTGATCGTTGCCCTTTTTAAACTTATCCAATTCTTCCAACACAACAATAGGAATGTAAATATCATTTTCCTCGAAATTATCCAAACATCTGAAATCGTGTAGAATAACATTTGTGTCTAACACGAAATTTTTCTTTTTGCTCTTAGCCATAATAAGACGTGTTTTGGTAAATATTTATATTCCTAGAGATTGAGAGCCGAGCCCTCTATTTTATATTACATGTACTTTAAAGTTAAGAAAAATAATCCTAATTCTATCAAAGAACTCTTTTCTGACAAGGATACATTTATCCTTTGTTCTGAATTATCGGAATCCCTCAAACGGAAATCCATTGTCTCTATTTTATAAAACGGAAATTGGGCTAAACTGTTTAACAGCTCTACCCCTAGTTATCAACAATTCGGTAAATTTGTTTTAATAATAGGATATCTACTATCCCGAATCTTTTTATTACTTTAGTAAAAGCAATGGCTATGATTATATAGTATATTATAAATAACGGTAACTATATACTTCATATTCAGCATTCGGATTATGCTTTGTGCTTAAACTTAGCGATCTTTGCATATATAATAAAAACTCATAGATTAGGGTAATAAAAATCTATTGCGTATAAAATCTATTTATTCAAAGTAAAGCAATGAAACTATATATAAAAAACATGGTTTGCCCACGTTGTATTATGGCTGTGCAGAACATCCTTAATCAGCTAAATATAACATCGCTTGATGTGAGGTTAGGAGAAGTTGTGTTGGCAAACGAAATAGATAAAGATCAGCTAAATATTCTGCGCAAAGAGTTGAGCAATTTAGGTTTCGAATTATTAGACAATAGTCAACAACAACTCATAGAGCAGATAAAAGCCAGTGCTATAAAATTGGTTCATTACAATAATGAGCAAAATATAAATCTCTCAGAATTACTTACATCCGAGTTGCATCGCGATTATTCGTACCTCAGCAAGTTATTCTCTACTACAGAAGGTATTACAATAGAACATTTTGTGATCCTACAAAAGATAGAACGGGTAAAAGAACTGCTCACTTACGACCAACAGACACTGAGCGAAATAGCCGACGAGTTGGGGTATAGTAGTGTGGCTCATCTATCGGCACAATTCAAAAAAGTAACAGGATTGACTCCTACTCAATTCAAACAGCAGGGTATCGATTTGAGACGAGGTTTAGATCAGATATAAAGAGACTTGAAACCGCGTATTAGCTATCTATAAGTCCCTTTCACACCAATAGAATGTGCTTGCGAAGTGGAAGTGTCATTATAAAAGATTTCAAAATAGAACGAACTTCCAATAGTTACCGAATTATTGGGAGATAAACCAAATTGAAGAGTTCCGCAATCCTCGTTAACTAACTTAGTAAACCCATCCCAACTGCTTAGCTTTTCGGTAGAGCAATCGAGTGCTATCTGAAACTTATCATTAGCCGCCATTGCTCCTACATCGATAACACGATCGGGTTTGATATCTTTTCTCCCCTGAGCAAATGCGCTAAAAGTAACCGTAACAAAAAAGAATAACAAATACTTTTTCATAACATATACAATTAAGGATTAATCGATTAGAAAGATACGGATAGTATTAAAGATAAACAAGAAAAACATACGTTTTTTTCTCACACCGCCTTTTTTGAAGTAAAAAAGACTATATAGAAGCACAAAAAAGCCCTATACATCTAAGTATAGGACTTTCATATATGATATTTGTAGACCTATTTTTTAAATGTTCCTTTTATAGCAACACTTCTTGCTGGACTGGTACTGTTATTCATTTTCTCGCCCATTGTATAATAAAAAGGCTGCCCGGGATGAATATATTCACTACTCGCAAATTTGAAGTAAATACGCCCCGTATTAGTCGGAGTTACTTTTTCAAATTGAGCAGGATAGCCAATGCATGTAGAATTAATAAAATCTACATAAAATACGGTTTGAAAAGTTACTTGTGTACCCAAATCAACAGTTCGTGCAGGTTCTTCGGCTTGTACATTAAAATTGAAGAATACACATGCAAACAACACACAAAATAATAAACTTAGTTTTTTCATATTGGTAATTTTTAAGAGGTTAAGTTCTTACAAGATACAAAATCAATTAATAAAAACCTCAGAAATTGTCATTTTTTCAACAGAAAATTACTGATTACCAAACAATATATATAAATATATAGAAGCCTACACCGCTACAGATGCAGACTTCTATATTTATCTTACTAGAAACACGATATTAGTAAAAGCATCGTAATCGGGAAGTGAGTTTACAGTATAGCTCAAAACTCCCGCATCACTAATGCCTCTGACCGTAATACACGGGTCGCAATAGGTTACATAATAATGTAATTGCTCTTTATTGAAATAAGGTATTGAAGCAGGGGCTCCCGCACTTTTAATGCGAGGTGTATCGAATCCCGTTTTGTATATCATATACAAATCGATAACCTGAGTACCTGTCAATAGATTACCCGTTCCATCAGATGTTGGTATATTAATAGATGGCATATACAAAAAGTGTCGGTTGTAAAGCGTCTGGCAAGTCCACCCAAATACTCCCGGATTAGAAGGGGTGTCTTTGTATTGCGATATGCAGTTATAATCGATATCATACACCAACAAACCCGGAGCGGGATTGGCTATTGCCAGCTTCTGGGCGGTAGTCATTTGAGGGATAAGCAACCCCTTGTCATTGTTACTAGCCGTTATATCCAACGCTGCCGAAGTGTCGGGAGCATCGGTATTCACAGCTATCTGAGCCGATGCTTCTGATGTGTAAAGCATCAAACATGCGGCTATTATTGATAATATCTTATTCATTTCATCATCTGTTTAGAGTTCAACAAGTCTGATCGGGTCATACGATTACTCTTTAGCGTACAATCTACAATGTTTGCCTGCATTAGAACAATATCCAGCATCGTACCATCACCCTTATAAGGAGTTACAGTAATAGTATAAATTCCCGATTTATTGTATTTATGATTCTGAGGCTGTTTGTTTTGCGTAGTAATCACCGCTTGGCTAACAATGGGAGTACCATCACCAAAGTCCCATTCAAGTCTTGCAGGAGCGTTCCCTCCCGTCAGATCAACCTCAACAATGTAAGTACGATCATTAGCTGTACAAGCAAAAGGTCGCTCTTTGGGTATAATACGAATAAAGCCCGCGGCAAATGTTGGCAGTCCCAAATAAGCATCATTTATCAGGAAGTCTGGAAAGAATTTAATATTTGTACCTCCTTGATCCGGATTAAGTACTACGCTTAAATTTCGTGTCCTCGCAAATCCAGTAAGAGGAGCCGTTCTTCTATATGAATGTATACCATACAACCTATTATCTACACCTTTCTTTAGATTACTTATTTTATCAGTAAGGTAAGTAAAAGCCCCACCTACTCTCAGTGCATCCCATTTACCAACGTACAATAATCCATTATCATTGTATCCGGTTGTAACATAGAGATAGTCGCTATTGGGAGAAAAAGTAACTCCATAAGGTTCAGGATAAGTACTTGCAGGTAAAGTATTCGATCTTAGATCGGAAATAAGACCTGTTGACGAATCAAATTTTGCAGTAACAACCGCTCTTGCTATATACGTAGCAGCGGCTAGTTTGGTATGATCATCCGATAGTATAAGTTCGCCAACATGCGAGTTAGCAACACTCGGAATAAGAGTGCTTGCAAGTTTCTGATGGGGAGTTGTCGATATGCCCGCTACAGTGATTGCCCATACATAAAATTCGCCCGATGACCTATGCAATAACCAATAATCTTTTCCATTGGCATTGGGTACTGCTGCAATATTTTCATACACGGCACCTGCTTTAATAAGAGAATTTTTAGAAGCTAATACAACTTCGCCCAACCCTCCATTCTTAGACAGATCAACCACCGAATACCGTATACCATTGGGGAAATTATTATAATCGGGTGGAACTGTAACAACATAATATTCGGTCAAACTTCCCGGCTTAGGAATTGCAATACCCGATTGGGTAGCAGAACTTCCTCCCAACAAGCCTGTGCCATTTGCCATAACATTTCCGTTTTTATCATATACAGTCGATCCATCTGAAGAAAACAGCAATTGACCATCGTAGGTTGATACAGTAAAGCACCCCTCCGAAGTATTCAATGGACCAATTATAGGTGTGGGCATATTGGTTACAGTTGTACCATCATTGGCTTTGGCATCACTCAACGAATTAAAATTAAGTCCACTATTAAAACCGAAGTGCCACCAGCTTGTTTCCATTTGCCCATAGACACTTAATTGACAAAACAGCACAAACAAAAATATATAGGTTATTTTTTTCATTTTTAATTTGAGTAAAGTTTACTTAAGCACAAAGACCACAGTCATAAACGAATCATAATCCGATTCCTCTTTAATATCATAGGTCATAACTCCTTGATTGCTTATCGATATATTATCCAACACATCAGCATCATAATTGGTGATGTAGTAATAAAGATCGGTTCTAGTGGTAAAATACGGAATATTAACAGGAGCCGAGGGATTTTTTGTAGGTGCAGTAAACTGTTTCTTATACTCATCATACAGGTCAATAGTTTTCCCCGTAACTACCTTCGAAGCATCCACAGCTATGGTAGGCATATAAAAGAAACCATTCTGAGCATCTTTTTGTGAAAGGCATACCCATGCCGGATCGGTAGCCGTACCCGCATTCTGCGAAATACACCTTAGAGTGGTATCATATATAATCAATCCAGGAGCAGGATTTGCAATGGCTGTTTTCTGCACAGTTGTCATTCGGGGAATCAGCATCCCTTTGCTCGTACTTTCGATATCAAGTGCAGCCGATTGATGCGGGCTGACTGTATTAATCCCTACTTGTGCCTTCATCTGGCAGACAGCTAAGAGACTTAAAATTGTTAATAACACAAACTTTTTCATATCTTACTTGTAATTTTAATTTATATTCAGGTTAGTTAGTTCAATAAAAAGCAGCAACATGTAATCGCTACACACTGCTGCCAGACATAGTTGTGACATAGGTAAACGGATGATTCGTGCCGATTTTGAACGACAACAAAAAAACAGACCGGCTAAACGAAAGCGTTTACCGAAACAACCACTAATATATTTATTGGGGAAATATTGTAATAGGGAAAAACTAACGTTCAAAAGACGTAATAAAAAGCGAAGAGAAACAACCTCGCTTGTAACTTTTAGGAATAAGTGGTAACTTAAGTGCGAAGAGCTATTCTCTCTCTCTCTCTCTCTCTCTCTCTCTCTCTCTCTCTCTCTCTCTCTCTCTCTCTAATATTTCAACACACATAACCAAACCTAAACAGTTAAAATTTAGATTACTATCAATAGATATGTTTGTTAATTTAAATATCATTTCTTTGCTAAAGAGTTATTTTACAGGGGCAAAGTTATAATTATTTCAATACAAAACAATAAGTATAAAGGACAAATGAGAAACAGATAATAAATATTTAGTATCAAAGTCTATTTTTCCTACTTTTGTATTTAAGAAAGAACCATGTATAATATAAATCTGAATCCATGAAAAAAAGCCTTGTAATCTTACTCCTTTTAAGCCTCGTTTTTCAAACAGAAGCCAAAAGCAAGAAAGATTTTAAAACCGTACGAATAACCTATCAAACAAGTTTCAACAATAAACCCGATTCTACATCAACTACTGTGATGGAGATATCCGACAATATAGCTCGCATAAGTTATAGTTCGACCCGTCAAGAAAAAGATGATGCCATTCAGAACATTTATTTGGACTATACCAATAATCAAGAAACAAAGGTGGCACAATTAAACGGTGGAGAAACCATTTACACGACTCGTACTTTTGTTCTGAATGATGGTCTTACTCCTCAGCCCGAAACTGAAAAGATTACAGGCTATAATTGTAAAAAAGTGACTGCAAGCATCAATTCGAACAGACTCGAAATATGGTACACTACCGAGTTAGGAGTTATGGGGTCGATGCAACCCACCACAGCAATACCTGAAGGCGTAGTTTTGAAAATAGTACGCAACGGACAACGCGAAGAGAAAGCCGTAAAAGTAGAACTTCTGAAAGAAGCAACCTCTTTGCAGCCCGTTCTTACAGGATCGCAGCTATCAGCACCTGCATACAATTATAAGATACAGCAAAGCAAAGTAATAGCAGTTGATGTATTCAACCGCCAAAGTATCTATTTCAGAGATATACAAAAACCAACAGACTTGAACAGCACCGAAGTATTGCAATTTGCAAATGGTTCTATCATTCTGAAAAAAGTGACTCTTCCAACTGAAAACTCGGAATATTCAATTTTTACCGAACTATCTCAACACTCCGAAGGCGATGCCTATGACCGTACGGGGTCAGTATTTATAGTTCCAACAGATCGCAAACAATCTTTCTTAGATGGATTGATGCAAGGTAAAGAGGCATTACCTAAATATACAGATAAGCATGGCGACAAATATGAGGGCATGACAGTTACCAATGATTACCTGCCTCCATTAGAATTGATGCGTTTTTACACTTCATTTGGTGTAAAAGGTTTTAATCATATACAAGTAGCTAGTTATAACTGGCCCGATTCGGTTGTATTTAAACAAGAGGTAACCGATTATGCTAAAGCTTTGAAAGGCGAAGTATGGGTGGGTGCATGGATAGGAAACTATGCAGAAAACGGACACAATGTATCGTTGAAGATCAAATACTATCCAAACGAGAAGAAGGAAGCTAAGGAAATATATCCACTATTTACCACTGTAAACATCATGGAAATGGCAGGTCAAGCATATCCCGAAGGAATGTTCCGCAACGATTCGTTGACTGTGAACTTTAAAACGGATACTGATCTAAAGAATGCTTATATCCGATATATATCAACGGGGCATGGAGGCTGGGGAGGCGGTGATGAATTCAATCCCAAGCTGAACGAAATATTCCTTGACAACAATCGCATCATAGCCTATACTCCTTGGCGCGAGGACTGTGGAAGCTACCGCGAATTGAATCCTGCATCGGGTAACTTTTCGAACGGACTTTCATCTTCCGATCTTAGCCGTTCGGGATGGTGTCCTGGTATAGTGAGTTATCCCGTCTTTGTGCATATAGGAGATATAAAAGCAGGTAGCCACCAATTAAAAATAGCTATTCCCGTGGGAGATCCCGAAGGCACAAGCCGTAGTTACTGGTGCATATCAGGTGCTTTGGTTGGCGATAAATAAAGCAATAAAGAATCAACAGAGCAATTCTTCACAAAGAATTATTTATCTTTAGAACTCCTTACTAAGAAAACATTAACATTTTTAGAACCTATGAAAACATCTAAACTATTATATCTTTTAGTTGTAGTCCTGATTTTAGGCTTTACGGCTTGTTCTTCGGACGATGAAAGCAATACAATCAGCGTAAATGAATTACCCGATGTAGCCAGATCATTCATAAACACTCATTTACCAGATTACCAAACAGTAAAGGTAGAAGATATGAAACCCCAAGGTCTTGACCCTGACAAATACAAAGTAACTTTCTCTAATGATCTGACTATTGTATTCAACACAGAAGGTTATTGGAGAGGAATCGAAAGTGAGAACAAATTACCTGAATCACTGATAGAGATTCTAGATCAGGAAGAGATAGCTGCTTTAAAAGCCAAATATGCCAATCTGGAAATTAAAGGAATTTATAACAATAGCTCATTTAGAAGGAAAGTTGTATTAGCTGACAATACTCCCTTGTTTCTATATTCAGATTCTAAGACTATAATTGTAGCTAGCGATCTGACCGAAAATCTTGAGTCTGTACCTCAAAAGATAAAAGATTTTATAGAAAGGTATTATAGTAACATGTATGCTGAATATATAATACATGCTACCGAACGCAATGGCGAAGTATATAAAGTTTCGTTACTACAAAAGGCTAGTATTAGAACAAGTATAGCACCACAATTTTCCGCTAAAATTGAATTTGATAAAAATGCTGATTGGAACGTAATTTCAAACGAGCATTTCATTATCTCAGAAGATATATGGGCAACATTCCCTCAACATATAATAGAGAAATGGGCAAAAGACTATCCTAACACTTCAATAACTGAGGTTAGAAGAGATATGGAAACTTATCAATTCAAAATAGATAATCCTCAGAGTTCTCACTATGTAATTGTGGATGCAGAACCTGCACAGACATTTAGAGCAGATGCAATTCAAGAATTTATATACACACATTTTGCTTCTAATAGTCCATCTTTAAGCATGTCTTTCAGCAGAAATCAATATAGCAGCCCACGTACATACAAATGCAAAATAGATGTGTCTGGCTATTATATTGAGATGGACGCTTTTATAGACGGAACTTGGCAAACTCTACAAGTAGAGAATAAGCTTATGCCTATATCTGTATTCGATACATTGCCCGCAGGTATAAAGACTGTTTTGACTAATAAACAGATAATTGAACAAACAAAAAAAATCACCAAAGAGACCAATGGAGAGTATTCTGTTGAAGTTGCAAATGCAATATTCAAATTCAGCAGTAATGGCGATTTAATAAGCTAACCATTCTTAAATATCAAAAAAGCAAAAGCTGCCCTTTATCGAGCAGCTTTTGCTTTTTTATTCAATATCTCTTTTGTAAAAGATTCTTATTTAAGAAAGTGAACTGATTATAATTCAACAATTCCCAATCCAACAAATGACCCTATTTGAGCCACAAAGTCGTTGTACTTTTGACTTTCAACAGCGTTAGTATAATCTTTATGAGAATTGACCAATGCCATCATATTATCGTGATACTGCTTTTGAAATTTTTCTTGTTCACTTCCAGTCTCAGCATCCATATATCCTTTTACAGTAGCTATTAACTTATTAGCATTTTCTTGTAGCTCTTTGTTCTCAAAATTAGCTACCGGAAAAACAAGCGATTGTTTCTCGGTGATTGTAGTTTCACCTCCTGCTATTTTATTGGCTTCATGATAATTTGCATCTCCAAGAGCATTGTTGAAAAAATCAACAAACTCATTCTTAGTAAAAAACTTACTTTTCATATTTCCTTTCGAATTCTGATCGCCCGTAGTTAATACCTCAGGAAAAGCCTCACCAACAGAATATGTACATCTATAGACATTATTATCAATAAACATAGCATCGGTGATACGAATAGGACCTTCATATTCTATGCCATCAATAAGCACCTTATTTGTTGGAGGCATAAAGCTACTTGCAGCCTTATCATCTACCACATATATCATTGTGAAAATAACATGCGGACTTTTTGTAGGATTGATTATTCCTCCTTTAGAATTCGTAAACACTTTAAACTTCACAGTCTCCTTATCGGGTAATACCATTGTATGAGTTCCTTCCGATAAATTCAACTCTACAATTCCGTTTGGTTCAACTGTATATTTTTGATCAGCTATTTCAACATCAATAGATTTATCAGTAGGATTGGTCAGATAAAACTTCTCATTATCACCCAGTCCACAAGACGAGAATAGACACACCATCGCAAAGACTGAGAGCAGCCCTTTTACTTTTAACAACATAACTTCTTTTAATTAATTGGTACCTAAAAATTTACGGATACAAATTAACGAATAATAATTTTAACTCTTCAAACATTTACAAAAAAAAGTAAAAATACGAGTCTATTTACAACTTCAATAATGAAGATACTTATTCTATTCTCCTTTATTTATAAAACCTGTATCTTTGGTTTTCAATTCTAAAAACTAAGACTATAATGAACACAAATCAAAGAATGATCTATCTCAAAAATGTATGCTTAGCAGCTACATTATTTTTATTCTCTACAATCTACTCCATCTCCGCACCCATTAACATTCCACTGGGAGCCAATGCTTACATTACCCATAATACCGAAGGTGCTAAGATAAACGATGCAGGAGTATCGCAATGGAAAGACAATGGAACTGTTATTTCATCATGGTTCAGAATTAATCAGAAAGGTAAAATAAACCTATCAATAAGAGCTAAAGCTTTTACACCCGATACTAAAATACAAGTAACAGCGGGCGGTAAAAATTATCCCATAACTTTATCGAGTAAAGAATGGACAATTGTACCCGTTGCTAACAACATAGAGGTAGACAAGATTGGATATTTCAGGATAGATATACAAGGAACGAGCAAAAGCGGAGAGTTCTTTGCCGATCTTTCCGCTTTAGTAGTTGATGGTACAGCTCTTGAAGTTGAACCCAATTATGTTCACGATTTCTCGTACCACTTCGGACGCAGAGGTCCATCAGTACATTTAAAGTATCCTTTTCCAGAAGAAGAATCAGTAGAATATTTTTACAATGAAGTTACCGTTCCACAAGGCGAAGATATAATAGGTTCGTACTATATGGCAAACGGTTTCGGACAAGGTTATTTTGGAATACAGGTGAATTCGGAGACCGAACGTCGTGTTTTATTCTCAGTATGGAGTCCTTTTGATACACAAGATCCTAAAGAGATACCCGACGATCAACAGATCAAAACATTGCAAAGAGGTAAAGATGTGCACATCGGTGAATTCGGAAACGAGGGTTCAGGTGGACAAAGCTATCTCAAATATATGTGGAAAGCGGCTACTACCTACAAATTCTTAACTCGTATCTATCCCGACGGGAAAGGGAATACAGTATATACTGCCTATTTTTATGCAAGTAACGAAAGTGAATGGCGGTTAATTGCCAGTTTCCTTCGTCCAAATACCAACACATGGTACACTCATGCTTATTCTTTTCTTGAAAACTTCATCCCAAACCAAGGATATATTACCCGTAAAGTGGAATTCGGAAATCAATGGATTGTGACTAATAAAGGTAAGTGGATAGAAATAACCAATGCCACATTTACCTACGATGCTACTGCAAAGGCTAAAATGAGACTCGATTATGCAGGAGGTGAAGTAAACAAGAGGTTCTATCTACAAAACTGCGGATTCTTCGATCAAAATACCGAATACAATACGCCTTTTAAAAGACCTGCAACAAACAAACGACCTGATATAAATTTAAAGCAAATAACCTCTATCAAATAGGGCATATATTATTAGACCACAAGGTTGAATAAACTAAAAGAAGAGCTGTCCATTTTTATATCTGGACAGCTTCTTTTTTACTTTTTGATTACCTGGAAATACGAGAAAACATTTCCACTTTAATAGCCTTAGCTATTGAATCTGGATCTATTTTCAAAGCCTCAGCAACTTTGGCTTTCACATCTTCCGAAGCTTTTAGAGTATCACTTTTGAAGGTGTACGCTATTGCCGAATCTGTTTTATCGTCAAAGATGATTTTATCACCATCTACTTTGTATTTTCCTTTAATTACTTCACCCTCATCGCCTGGGTTGTTTTCATAAGTGCCATCCATTTTAAATACATAGGTACGCTTTACGGCAACCTTCATACTATCAATATAATTGGTCACAGAATCGGTTAATAAAGAATCAACAGCCTCTACATCAGCAGTTAGCTCTGTAAACTTCCAAGTTCCTGCAACAGGATTAATGTCTGGCTTTGGATTATCATCGTCATCACTACTACATGACGCAAAACCGATACCGAAAACTAATGCAAAAAGAAAAATATTTACTACTTTTTTTAATTTCATGATTGATTGATTTAATAAACAAAAAACTCTTATTTTATACAATTGCATGAAAACTTTTCGACACACGCCTGTGCCAAAATCCCGGGATGTTTCTATAAAGAGATTCAAAAAAATACCGTGCGTTGCAGACTCAATATTAAAGAAATGTTAAGTAAAATTACATTAAAACCTTAAGTACTGGTTATGTGTAATTTAGAGAATAAAAAAAATATTCTAAAAAAATGCATTTTCAATCATTTTATCCAAATTCGAAACAAAAACAAATACATTTTCAATATTCGAAACACTATTTCAAACAAAAACATCACTTATTGTATCAAAAAGACACGTCAAGTGATGCTGTATATTTTAGAAAACGGATTAAAAAACTGTTATTTTTTACTTAAAATAAAGATACCACAACCATATTTACAATCGCAGTTGCGATTAATTAGATCATCCGTTAAGGTGATAAATTTATGCAAATCGCCCTTATCATCAACATACGAAAAAGACTCTAAATTGAACTCCTTAGCAAAGTAGTCTAATAAATATTTTATACTGAATATTCGGTGAGCATTAAACTCTATACGCTGCGGTCCTATGGGTACCGAAAAATACAATGTACCTCCCGATTTCAGCATCCTCGATATGTTGTTTAGTCCCTTTATATGTCCATTCACATCAATAGGATCACCATATCTACCCAATCCGAAATGCTCTATGGCATGAAGCGAAGATACCGAGTCGCAATAATCAATCCAAGGAAAATCGGGCGACATACAATCGGCCTGTACAAACTCTACATTATCAATTGATGGAGTAACCGATCTTATATCGACAATAGTTACAGGTCTGAAACTCGCAATATGAGCAATCAGCCCATTGATTCTCGACCCGACATCGACGTGCTTTATGGGATTGGCTTTGAATACTTCCTGAGCAACCAACAGATCCTGATGAAAATAATGCCCCGATGCCACACCTCCCTCTTCGTCTCTATCCCTTAAGCAGGGATAGCTCGATATGGCTCCAAAGCTTTGATTATCTTCTTTCCACTGACTAACAAATTGGCGTTTGGTTTGTCGATACCAAGGTATTGATTTGAGACTTCTGAGTATCCTTCTGGGGTAAAAACCGAATATAAGCTGTATTTCTTTTATCATGATATTAAGAATGTTCGGTAAAGATATATAATCTCTGCGTATAAATCATATCCAGAATTATGTAACAGATATCAACCATATAGTGCGTTACTTTGTTGTAGTAAAATCGCAATCTATTTAAGATGAGACTTTACAGGGATATTATTTACTCCTGATTTCTTAGTTAAAGAATAGCTTTTACAGTAATAAAAAAATATAAAATATGATGGAAACCGATACAATAAAGAAAACCCTGCCCGTACTCAAAATGTCGTGCGGAGCATGTGCTACAAGTGCACAAAAGATACTCACACGTCAGGAAGGTGTAACATCTGCCTCGGTTAACTTTGCTACGGAAACAGCTCAAATAGAATTCGACCCGAAGAAAACCGACACCTCGAAGCTAAAAGCTGCTTTGCAAGGTGCAGGTTACGACCTTGAGATAGAGGAAGGGGAAGCAAGCAGCGAAAAGCTCGAAAACCTACACGAAGAGAATTACAAAGCTCTCAAAAAGAAAGTAACAGGAGCCATAGCCCTTTGTATACCACTTGTTATCATAGGTATGACACCTGCTTTGATGCACATGGAATATAGCAACTGGGTAATGTGGCTATTATCTACCCCAGTAGTATTATACTTTGGTAAAGATTTCTTCATAAGAGCATATAAGCAAGCCAAAAACCGATCGTTCAACATGGATACCCTGGTATCGCTCAGTGCAGGAACAGCCTATATATACAGTGTGTTTAATACCCTGTTTCCTCAATTTTGGCATGCACGAGGATTGCATCCCGATGTATATTTCGAAGCGGCAGCCGTAGTTATAGCCTTTGTTATGTTAGGTAAACTTCTTGAAGAAAAGGCAAAAGGTAACACCTCATCATCCATCAAAAAACTGATAGGCTTACAACCCAAAACAGTAGTTATAATAGGTGCTGACGGAAATCAATCGGAAATACCCATTGCACAAGTACAAATAGGTGATATTGTTTTGGTAAAACCGGGCGAAAAGATAGCCGTAGACGGTAAAGTGATACAAGGTACATCGTTTGTAGACGAAAGTATGATAACTGGCGAACCGATTGCCTCCGAAAAGAAAGCAGACGATAAAGTATTTGCAGGAACGATTAACCAAAAAGGAAGCTTTCAGTTTAGAGCCGAAAAGGTTGGCGGAAGCACCCTGCTTGCTCAAATCATACAGATGGTGCAAGAAGCACAAGGAAGTAAAGCACCTATGCAAAAACTGGTCGATAAGATTGCGGGGATATTTGTACCCATCGTTATCGGTATAGCCATACTTTGTTTTGTAGTTTGGATGGTTGCAGGAGGCGACAATGCCTTTACACATGCCCTACTCTCGTTTGTTACCGTATTGGTTATAGCCTGTCCGTGTGCATTGGGCTTGGCAACCCCTACCGCCATTATGGTGGGAATAGGTAAAGGAGCCGAAAACGGTATTCTGATAAAAGATGCCGAAAGCCTCGAAACTATTCAGAAAGTAGATACAGTAATACTCGACAAAACGGGTACTATAACCGAAGGTAAACCACAGATAGTAGATATAAAGTGGAATGTAGAACCTACGGAAGCATTAAAGAACGTATTGTTTAGTATTGAAAAATCGTCGGAACACCCTCTGGCAGATGCAGTAAGTGCCTATTTCAGTAAAGATGCTCAGTATATCAACAATATACAAATAGAAAGCATCACAGGACAAGGTATTATGGGTACACACGAAGGTAGTAAATTCTATATCGGTAATTTAAAACTGATAAGCAATGCTAATGTTTCTCTGGATGCTGCGACCAAAGAGTGGATAGAAAAACGCCTCAACGAAGCCAATACCGTTATCCTGTTCAGCAACGAGCATGAGGTTTTAAGTACAATAGCCATTGCCGACAAGATAAAGCAAACATCTATCGAAGCCATAAATCAGCTTCAAAAAGCAGGTATAGAAGTATATATGCTTACGGGAGACAACGAGCAAACAGCCCGATCTATTGCTCGCCAAGCCAACATAGGTCATTACCAAGCAGGGCTATTACCTGCCGACAAGACCAACTTTATCAAACAAATGCAGGCTGAAGGCAAAATTGTTGCCATGGTAGGCGATGGTATAAACGACAGTGCTGCACTGGCTCAGGCAAACGTAGGTATAGCCATGGGACAAGGTAGCGATATAGCAATAGATACGGCTAAAATGACAATTATATCGAATGATCTGACTAAAATACCTCAGGCTATCAAATTGTCGAAACAAACCAACCGTACTATTCGCGAAAATCTGTTCTGGGCATTTATATACAATCTTATAGCCATTCCTATTGCCGCAGGTGTGCTTTATCCATTCACAGGCTTTTTACTTAACCCTATGATTGCAGGAGCAGCAATGGCATTGAGTAGTGTAAGCGTGGTAAGCAATAGTATTATACTTAAATACAAATCATTATAAGGTCTGAGACCTACTTTAAAGCTTTCGTAAATATAAATACAATAAGTAGTTACAATTAAAAATAGAACATTATGTCACAAGAATTAAAATTTAAAACAACCATCAATTGCAACAATTGCGTGGCAAAAGTAAAACCTTTATTAGAAAAAGTAAACGGTATAGATAGTTGGAACGTTGACACCGATAACTCGGATAAAATTCTGACAGTGAACTCATCGGGGGCAACTGCTCAACAAATTATAGATGCAGTAGAACAAGTAGGCTTCGATATAGAAAAGGTATAACTTTACTAACTTTAAAAGCAGTCTAAAAAGAGAAATACTTTTTAGACTGCTTTTTTATTTTAGGTTGTATAATGGTAGTATTTTATTGGAATCAATAATATTTTTCAATCCCACCAAACCCTGTTATTATTTTATTCTCTTTCATTTTATTGATAAAGTTATTTAATCGCTTTTCAAATTCTTCGGGTCGTTTCCTTGCAGCTTCAATGTATGCAATTCGGATACGTTTATATGCATCGGAAAAATGTTGATAGTTTTTCCATCCTATTTTATCTTCTTTCAATCTGTCCATTATATCATTTGGAAAAATAAAAGGGACAGACAAAACATTTCGTATTTTATCCTCAAACTTAGGGTGTATCATTTTATTCTCCAATAACCATTTAAGTCTTTCTTTGTTGGCTTGCGAATATGTGCTTTTAGGCTTTCTAGGTGTGAAACGCTGAATTTTATGTTCTTCATCAAACGATTTTGTCGTACTGTCAATCCACTCGAAACAAAGGGCTTCTTCAACAGCATCGTTGTATGTAACACTTTTTTTGGCTGACGACTTATAAGGAAATACAAACCAAATTTCGTCTTTGGTTTCAAAGTTGTCTGTCAGCCACTCTCTCCAATCTTCTCGATTTTCAAAATACTTTATTTTATTCTCTGTTGTCATAATCGTTCATTCAAACTAATTATTTTACTGCCTTACTTTCATTAGAATATTTATTATTACGAATGCTTTTTTCATTCTTCCTACTTTTTGTTTCCTTGTCAAACAGTTTATGTTTTATCTAAACGTTCAATTCCGCTTTTCATTGTCCGTCCGTGCTGTTCGCTGCTCTCACAAAAATTGATTACGAGTACTCAAAACAGCTAAAAACAAGCACTATTAATGCTCTTTTAGTACGATAGGTAGTCTAAGTAGAGCATCTTATTTACTATGCCATCAATCTGAGAAATAGCTCGGAGACCTTAAAATAACCCGACAAACTATTTTAAACCTCTCAATATTGGTCTTAATAGAAACTTCTTTGTTTTCTTTGTATTTAAATAATTGATGGAATAAAAATCCATATCCAAAACGAAGAACAATACATGACAATAGACCCTACCCTCTTTTTCTCGATTCTTATTATAGCCTTAGTTGCTCTAATAGCATATCTGGGCTTACGTTTAAGAAGTTCCGAGAAGAGAAAAAAAGAGCTTGAAGGACGTTTCCACATGCTGGCAAACCGAAGGGATAACATTCACTTGGAGAGTATAGAAACGGTTTTAAACCCTCATCTCTTCAAGAATATATTGAACTCCGTACAATCGCATGCCTATCAGACCTATTTTGCGTTGGATAAGCTCGCAAACATACTCGATTATATTCTCTACGAAAGCAAAAACAAATATGTTACTCCTAGAGAAGAAATAGAATTTGCAAAAGACCTCATCGAAATAAATAAAATAAAACTAAGCCCTTTATTTGAGTTGACGGTGAAAACCAAGATAGACGAAACATCTTCGCTATACTCTCAAAAAGTATTAGCACCATTAATCACTATCGACTTAATAGAGAACGCTTTTAAGCATGCCGACCTCCAAAGCAAGGATGCTTATATAGCCATTGTATTTGGTTTTAAAGACAATATATTCAGCTTAACGGTGTCCAATAAAATATCGCCTAAGGCAAGTTTAAAAAAGGAAAAAAGCGGAATCGGAAATGTAACTTTCGAACAACGCCTCGATTTACTTTACAAGGATTGTTATGAATTGGAACGCATTATTGACGATGATGCTTTTATTGCGCATTTTAAAATTAATTTAGATGAATACAAAACTAAGGTGCTTAATTCTAGACGATGAACTTCCGGGCTTGGCATACCTGAAAATGTTGTGCGAACAGTTTCCCGAAGTCGAAATAGTCAAAGCATTTAACGACCCGAAGCTATTTTTGGAAGAAAGCAGTTCTCTAGAGTTTGACGCTTGCATTCTCGATATAGAAATGGGTGAAATAAATGGTTTGCAGATTGCCAACATTCTGAAAGATAAAGCTATTATTTTTGTAACAGCATACAAAGAATATGCAGCAGAAGCGTTCGACCTCAATGCTGTGGATTATGTACGCAAACCCATTCAACGCGATAGATTGAAGCAAGCCATAGACAAAGCAATCAGAAGAGTAGAAAAAGCGGCAGAAAAGAAGAACTTCGTTCAACTGAATAGCGAGAAAGGCAAAATACTACTTTACTTCGATCAGATAAGCCATATTACTATAGCCGAAACAGACAGCAGAGACAAAGTAGTGCATCTGATAGATAAGAAGACGCTTACGTTGAAAAACATCTCATTCGATAAATTATTGGAGGTACTGCCTCAAAATTTGTTTTGCCGTATCAATAAAAAAGAAATTATAGCATTAAAAGTGATTCAATATTTTTCGCATGACGAAATTATCTCTACCATTTTTCAAGGAGATAGCCCTGTTCGTTTTTTCATTACAGACACGTATAGAGCCGACTTTATGAAGAAAACAAATAGATAAATTTGTTGACTTTAAACCATTTTATAGAGTGAAAGAGTGAGTTTCGTTTCAATATTTTCCCCACTTATTACATATTTACACGTTTTTGTTGCCATATCTAAATTTCAGTTGTTTATATGTATAGTTTTACATTGAAATAACAAATTCTACCTATAAAATTTAGTTCTTATATGAAAAAAATAACGAATAGCCTCTTCTATATCATTACCATCGGAGGATTCTCTACACTTATGTATTGGATCATTTGCAAAGGGAAAGGATTGGAAGATGGCAGAGGTATCATATCAAAAACATCAGAAAACAGTGCTTTTCAAGAATTTATAAACTCGCTCACCGGCAACCTCCACCATTCTATCGGATTACTGCTTTTACAGATCATAACCATTATAGTTGTAGCTCGCGTTTTTGGATGGATATTCCAGAAAATGGGGCAACCCATGGTTATTGGCGAAATTCTCGCAGGGATAGTCTTAGGCCCATCGCTTCTTGGACTGTATTTCCCCGATGTATCGAGCTTTCTGTTCCCTGCCGAATCGCTCGGTAATCTTCAAATATTGAGTCAAATAGGACTGATTCTCTTTATGTTTGTTGTAGGTATGGAACTCAACCTCAAAGTTCTGCGAAACAAGGCACACGAAGCCGTCGTCATAAGTCACGCAAGTATTATAGTACCCTTTGCCCTCGGTGTAGGCTTGGCGTACTTTATTTACGAAACTCATTCGCCCGAACATGTAGAGTTTGCATCCTATGCTCTCTTTATCGGTATTTCGATGAGTATAACAGCCTTTCCCGTTTTAGCACGTATCATTCAGGAAAGAGGTATTCATAAAACCAAACTCGGAGCCATTGTTATCACCTGCGCCGCTGCCGATGATATTACGGCATGGTGCATACTAGCCGTAGTTATTGCCATCGTAAAAGCGGGTTCGATGGTAAGTTCGCTATACACCATTGTTCTGGCAATTGCCTATGTAATCTTTATGATAAAATTGGTTCGACCTTTTTTAAAGAAAATAGGCGAACGCTATCAGTCTGAAAAAAGCCTGAGTAAATCGCTCGTAGCACTACTGTTTCTGGTATTGCTGCTCTCATCGTTTACAACGGAGGTTATAGGCATACATGCCCTTTTCGGTGCTTTTATGGCAGGTACTATTATGCCATCGAATATGCGATTCAGAAGTATGTTTATCGAAAAGATCGAAGACATAGCTTTGGTTCTTTTACTTCCTCTATTTTTTGTGATTAGTGGTTTGAGAACCGAAATCGGGCTTCTGAACGATCCTGCACTTTGGAGAATTACTGCCTTGATTATTTTCGTAGCAGTATTCGGTAAATTCGTAGGAAGTGCATTAGCTGCACGATTCGTCAGTCAGAATTGGCGCGATAGCCTCATCATAGGTACATTAATGAATACCAGAGGATTGATGGAGTTGGTTGTACTGAACATAGGCTACGATCTGGGTGTACTGAATGCCGAGATATTCGCGATGATGGTTATTATGGCTCTTGTTACTACCTTTA
The DNA here is from genome assembly GCF_015233815.1 of Dysgonomonas sp. GY617. Lineage (NCBI taxonomy): Bacteria > Pseudomonadati > Bacteroidota > Bacteroidia > Bacteroidales > Dysgonomonadaceae > Dysgonomonas > Dysgonomonas sp. GY617. Next base: position 472,719 of record NZ_JADCLR010000001.1, on the reverse strand, counting down.
TGACAGGTCCATCACTTAATCTGATTCACCGAATCTTCAAGACCGACAAGGAGGTGGTAAACGATAAGATGTACGACTTAGCGAGATACAAGCTGCTGCTATTTTTCCGCAACCCACAAAAAGGCACAGCATTGGTGAAACTGGCAAATAGTCTGTCAAAAAAAGTAGACGATAATACGTCCATTACAGCCATTCATTTGGCAGCAGGCAGTGGATTGCATCAAATGGATACCGATATCTACGAAAAGGAAAGCTTTGCGCCTGTTATTGCCGAGGCACAGTCTTTAAACAGAAAGATAATCTCCCTCTTTAAAATTTCGAACGATTTTGGTGATGATGTAGTAGATGTAGCCAACAAGGGCGATTATGATTTACTATTAATGAATCTCGAAGAGTCTATATTCGACGGAACGGTATTAGGCAGAGTACTCGGTTTTACGACTCAGATAATCAATCCCGAAAAATTGATAAATACAATGACGGGAAAAGAGAAACTAATCGAAAACTCTCTCATCGATAACAATACCCGTTTGATATTAGCTAAGACTAAAATACCAGTTGGCATCTTGATTGATAAAGACTTACAGAAATTCGATAATATATTTATACCGATATTCAATGACAATGATGAGTTTCTGATTTTTTATGCTCAAAAGCTAATACATAACGCAGATTCTCAAATTTCGATATTAGATCAGTCGGACAAAACCAAAAACCATTCTATCAAAGAACGTATTCGCTTGATAGAGCATACCGCACCCAACCATATCAGATCGGTAAGTGTAGAGTATGTAGACGAAGTATTTCTTCACAAACAGGATCTAATAATTATCAGCTCTGAGAATTTTGACAAGCTCCTTCAATTAAAAAAGGAATGGATTGATAAATTGCCCTCTATTCTTATTTGCTCGCCAAGTAAAGTTTAAGAGACAAATAACTTCATACATAAAAGGCTATCCGATTCGGATAGCCTTTTATTATTATTGTAATTTAAACGAACTTAACTTCGATTCTTTATCAAAAACAAACTCAGCACCTTTCAGTTTCAATCTATTATCATTGTAAGTGTATTTATAAACATACCCTTCCATATCCAACAGATAAGGCTGTCCCTTATAAGTAACTACTGATACGGGAAAATCGGTTGTCTGATTCATAAAAGGATGTGGTGTGAAATAGGAAACTTCTTCAAAAATAGGTGGACAAATAACACCCTTAGGCGATGCAAAACCATATTTCCCGTTAAGGATCGTTTCCATTATCCCATCCTCATAGTTATGAGTAAATCGTATAATCTCATCATATATTACGGGAATAAATTCTTCTCCATCACTATTTATATATCCTTCTTTTCCATCCCGATGCACATTTCTGGCTGATAGGACCTCATCCCATGCCGATATTTTATCATATATAAAGGGGACAGACATAGTAGCATCTTGTTTTATAATACCCCACTTGCCATCTTTTTTCACACGAGCAACACCCTCTTTTAAAAATTCTGCATACTCAAATTCCGGCGGTATTAAAAGATCGTGTTTCCGATCCACATAACCCCATTTACCATCTTGTTGAAAAGGGGTTAGTTCTTCCGATTTTTCAATATCAAATTTGGTGAATCCTTTGGCATATTCATCACCTCCATCATCGCCCGAAGCTGGACCTAAAAGAAAAACACCTGTAAAATGATACCATTTGTGAATCAATAAATCACGACTATCAGCACTACCTATTCGTAAGCGATCCATCTTATCTGATAAATAGACGGGAGGAATTATTACAAATTTCTTATCTAAATGAATCTCAAAGAAGTTGTCTTTCAATTTTCCTTTATAGGACTTTTCCTGTAAACCTTCATTGGTAAGATAAGAGAGTTTCAGAGTATCTTTTCCATTGAATTGGATAGTAATAAATTGGATTGAATCTCGCATCTTCCATCCTTTATAACCTCCAATATTAAACAAGGAGGATAATGTATCTCCTATATTGGAATAAGTACCTTCGAATACCGCAGGTGATGTTATCGGCACAAAATCAGTGATAGGCAATTGCTTCGACCTACACCCTGACAACATAAAGGATATGAGTAAAAAATAAAGGCAGTAATTTTTCATAGTTTTTATTCCAAAGATTATGACCAGAACTTGATTTCAAATATAATATAAAAACTATTCGGTATCTCTCTTTCTCTATTATTTGAGTTTTATTAGGTAAAATAACAAAACCGTAACAACTCTCGTCGTTACGGTTTTCAATATCTTTTTTAAGGTCTCAGACCTACCAACTGTTACTGCCTTAGAATTTATATCCCAAAGTAATAGCTGCATTACGGTTTTTGTAGCTTAGTTCCTCCTTGCCAATATCTGTCAAACCTAATTCGTATCTTAGGGTAACAACTACGCTGGCAAACTCTACACCTGCTCCACCGCCCAAACCAAAGTCAAATCTCTTTAACGAATCGTGACCTCCAAAAGTGCTAAACTCTCCGGTAGCAAGATAATTATCGTTCCAGAAAGTAATCTTACCCGGCACTTTACTCGTTCCTGCTATACCTTGTGCAATATAAGGCCCTGCATTAAATACTATTTTAGTACCCGGTACTACCTCTATTTTATAAGCTGCATAAAGAGGTATTTGCAAGTACATCTGATTCATTGTTATTTCGCGATTAAGATCTCCACCATTAGCCTCTTTGCGGTAACCTTCGACCTTAGCTCCTTTACGAGTATATGACAAACCCGATTGTACATAAAAAGCATCTGTTACAGGATATTCTACCATCATCCCTATCTGAAAACCCAGTCTGGCTTTTTTATCTAAATAGCTCGCATCCCACGATGAGTTAGATATATTGAGACCTCCTTCTAAGGTGAATCTCACAGGGAGAACGTGCTGAGCTGATGCACCAAATCCCATAACTAACATCAATGCTACAATACTCAGTTTGTAAATAGTTTTCATATAAAGTTCTTTATTAAAATATATAAAAGTTAATCTTTGGATATATAACTCATAATAGATGCTAATTGTTCTGTTATTCTCAAAAAAAGCCGCAACGATATGTAATCGTTGCGGCTCATGAATTGGATATTATTACAGCTCACTTTTAGAATCTATATCCTAAGGTAAGAGCAGCATTGCGATTCTTATAATCTAAATTGTCCTGACCAATATTTACCAAACCCAGTTCGTATCGAATGGTCGCTATAATGTTACCAAACTCGGCTCCTACTCCTGCTCCTAAACCAAAATCGAATCGGTTGAGTACACCGTCCTTTCCAAAGGTATCGATATTTCCCTCATCGTTATCAATATTCAGATAACCGTTACCCGCTTTTACAGAACCTCCTACTCCGTAAGCCAGATAAGGACCGACATTAAATACAATTTTAGTACCCGGTACTACTTCTATTTTATAGGCTGCATAGATGGGTAATTGAATATACGACTGATTCACTGTATATTTATGAGAGGCTGCATCTTGCATAAGCGAACCTTCGACTTTGCCACCCTTAGTTGTATAAGATAATCCCGATTGCAAATGCCAAGCATCGGTAATTGCATAATCGGCAGTTATACCTATTTGAAATCCCACTCTAGCTTTTTTATCTAAAGGTCCTACATCCATCGAAGAGTTAGATATATTTACACCTGCTTCTATACCCAATTTAGGAAGTTCTTGTGCCGATACACTTAATCCCATTAAAGAGACCAAGGCGACAATACTTAATTTGTAGAAATTTTTCATATCAAATATGTTTAGTAGATTAGTAAAAAGACTTGTGTCAGATAAACTATAGAACTCTTAATCGATACAAATTGTTTATCGATTAATTAAAGCAGCAACGATAATGTATCGTTGCTGCTCTATGATATACATTGAAAATTAAAATTTATAACCCACTGTTAAAGCAGCATTACGGTTTTTGTAATCTAAATTATCCTGACCAATATTAACTAATCCTAGTTCATATCTTATGTTTGCTACTATATGTCCAAACTCAACACCTACTCCGGCTCCTAAACCAAAATCAAATCGGTTCAAGATACCTTCGCCACCAAATGTATTTATATCCTCTTCAGCACTTACAATAAAGGTGCTTCCGCTTAGCTTGGTCTTTCCACCTACACCATACGCTAAGTATGGACCAGCATTAAATACAATTCTTGTACCCGGCATTACCTCTATTTTGTAGGCTGCATAAACAGGCAATTGAAGATACATTTGGTTTACAGTCAATTTGCCACGTGTTATAACATCACCACCGATGTTAGACTCGCCCTCTACTTTTGCACCTTTGGTAGTGAAAGATAAGCCCGATTGTAAATACCACTCATCGGTAATTGCATAGTCGGCAGTTATACCTACCTGAAAGCCAACTCTTGCTTTCTTATCTAATGAGCCTGCATCCCATGAAGAGTTAGAAAGATTGAGACCTGCTTCTACTCCAAATCTTACAGGAAGCTGTTGAGCCGATGCACCCAATCCCATGAATGAGATTAATGCTACAATACTTAATTTGTAAATAGTTTTCATATAATTTTTATTTTGTGATTAAAACCATAAAAGTTCAACTTTGTTTAAGTTCAAATATCAAAACTGATAACCTAGAGTCAGATATGCATTGCGGTTCTGCAATTTACCTATTTCAGAATCAACCACATTTATAACTCCAAACTCATAACCTAGTTTAGTTACAATGTGACCAAACTCGACTCCTGCACCCACGCCAAAACCAAAGTCAAAGTTTTTGATAAACCCTGTACTGAAAGAATTTACCTCTTGCTTATCTACACCATCTTTAAAAGTGGCTTTTCCTCCAAGACCATAAGCAACATAAGGTCCGGCTTGAAAAACAAATTTAGTATCAGAGCCAACATTCATTTTGTAAGCTGCATAAACAGGTACTTGCAAATACATCAGGTTAAGGTTTACAAACACATCTGTATAATAGCTATCACCAAAATGATCGTTAAACGTAGTTCCGTGGTATTTAGCTCCTTTGGTAGAAAGTTCAACCCCACTGATCAATGAAAAAGCCGGATTAATAGCATAATCAAACGTAACACCACCTTGTATGGCAAACTTTGTGTCAGTATCGGTAATATCACCAGCCATGTTTATCAGATTGGCTCCGACTTTCACTCCAAATTTAACGGGATACTCCTGAGCCGAAGCCATAAGTCCCATCAACGATAATAATGTAAGGATACTTAATTTGTAAATAGATTTCATATAAGGTTTCTTTAAATTAATATTCAAACTTAAAATAGAATAGTCTTTATATATAACTCATAACCACTATCAATTGTTCTCTTAAAGAATAAGTAAACAACAATTATTTATCGAAAAACGATAAATAATTTGTGAATATCGAATAATATACATTCTTTTGCAATAATTATTTACAATTCAAGAAAGAATGAATAAACGAATTAAGATACTTTGCTTATTACTCTCAGCAATATATATAGGTGTTGTAATCTATTGCATATTTGATTTCGGAGATGGTATGATGGCAGGTTACAGACATGGAAAGAAGCAAGCCCAGAATTCGTCTACAAACATCCAAAGACTCCACGTAAAAGTGAAACCGATAGAGGGAGTGTATACATACCCTGACAAAATGATAAATACATTAACGGGACAAGAAGTTAAAGCGGAGGTGAGCGATTGCAGAATAGCACTCGATAGTTCGGATACTCCCCTTCCTTCTTATATGAAGATATCCAGAGGCGTTGTTGTTGTTTTAGCAATAATAGTTCTTATAGGACTTATTTATCTGCCTTTTCTGTTCTTCAGCATTGTAAAATCTGCCACAAGAGGAAAGATGCTCGAACATAAAACTATACGAAAGATACAACGAGTAGGATATCTCCTCATCATATATTATCTTATAAATACAGTAGTATATCTGTCTGATTTTATAATAGCTAAACAAATTGTAACTCTCGAAAAGTATCGTATTATTTTCGATTTTTCCGATTTCAGTTTCTTATTTCTAGGTTTAGTTACACTCTTACTTGCCGAGATATTAAAAGTATCAGTGCAATTAAAAGAAGAGCAAGATCTCACAATTTAGAGCCGATGTATTTTACCGCTTAGGCTAGACAACAGTATTATAGTAATGAAATATTGCAATACAGAGTCGAAATTATTTAAAGAAGAAAAACAGGTCTAAGACCTTATAAAGAACATAAGATGTCGATTATAGTAAATTTAGATGTAATGATGGCTAAACGAAAGATCTCCCTCAACGAGCTTTCGGAAAGGATTGATATTACGCCTGCCAATCTATCGATTCTGAAAACGGGAAAAGCAAAAGCCATACGATTCAGTACACTCGAAGCTATTTGCAAAGAGCTCGATTGTCAACCGGGCGATATACTAGAATTTGTAGATGACGATCTATTCTAGATAATACTATTTCAAAAGGTGCAAAACCTTAGCATTTATAAATAAAACTAACGGCTAAAGAATACTTATAAACAAAGACAAATATGAAAAGCTTTTTCAGAACATTACCAGCCTTTACTCTAGGAGTCATTATCAAGACCACTATCCTTATAGTATTGTCTATCACGATCTCCATAAAAGTTATTGCTGCCATGGGAAGATTTCTTGAAAGCCAGATATTTTAATACCAGATCAAAGTATCTAATAATATAATTTACATTAATCAAAAAAGGTTTAATAAGCCTGATTAAAACAGATAGAATTAAAACTTCAAAAAAAACACTAAATAAAAGAACCAATATGAAAAGCTTTTTCAAAACTTTACTAGCCTCTACTTTAGGAGTCATCATCGGATCGGTCATACTGACGGTCTTCTCTATAATGATCTTTGCAGGAGTCATTGCTGCCATGGGAAGTACCGAAACTTATAACCTCAAAGACAAAACAATACTTACCCTCGATTTAAAAGGAAATCTAGGCGAAAGAAGCGAATCGAGCCCTCTCAATAAGATAATGGGAACCCCCGCTACTCTAGGTCTCGAAGGCATACTTGATGCTATAAAAAAAGCAAAAGAAAACGACGAAATCAAAGGGATATATATTAAAGCCGGATCATTAAATGGAGGATTGGGCAATATAGACCCGATAAGAGACGCATTGATCGACTTCAAAACAACGGGTAAGTTTATTGTAGCTTATGCCGACAGTTATTTACAGAACACCTATTATATAGCTTCTGTAGCAGATAAAGTGATCATGAATCCTAAAGGATCGTTCGATTTCAGAGGAATAAGCTCTAACCTTATCTTCACAAAGAATATGAACGATAAATTGGGTATCAACTATCAGGTATTCAAAGTAGGAACATTCAAATCGGCAGTAGAACCTTTCATTCAAGACAAAATGAGTGAAGCCAACCGCCTACAACGCACATCTTATTTGAATGATATTTGGTCGCATCTATTAGCAGGAATCTCCGAAAGCCGTGCCATATCAGTGGATGCACTGAATACCTATGCCGACAGATGTCTTACTTTTATGCCTGCCGACTCTATTGTTCAATACAACTTAGTAGATACTTTGATGTACAAACCAGGTGTAGAAGCTTATCTGAAAACCTTGGTAGATATAGAAGCCGACAAAAAGCTAAATCTGGCTAGTATTGATAACATGGAAGGTGTGAAATTCAAAAAAGAAGGAGATACAAAAACCAAAATAGCAGTACTGTATGCCGAAGGTGCAATTGTAGACAGCGGCGAAAGCAATATATTCAGTTCAGGTTCTACCATTACTGCTCAGGAATATGTAAAGGAACTACAAAAATTAGGAGATAACGATGAGGTAAAAGCCGTAGTATTTCGCGTAAACTCTCCCGGAGGAAGCGCCTATGCATCGGAGCAGATATGGAATGCAGTAGTGGAACTGAAAGCTAAGAAACCCGTTATTGTATCGATGGGAGATTATGCAGCTTCGGGTGGATATTACATCTCTTGTGCAGCCAATACAATTGTAGCTCAGCCCTCTACATTGACCGGATCGATCGGTATTTTTGGATTGATTCCCGAAGGTGAAGAACTATCTAAAAAGATCGGATTTTCTTTCGACGAAATAAATACCAACAAACACAGCTCATTTGGAGGTACTACATTTGGCATACCATTTCTTTTTGCAGGTTTCTCGAGAAGCTTCAATGACGACGAAAAACAAATACTTCAAAAATACATAGAGTCGGGTTACGACCTATTTATCACCCGTTGTGCCGATGGACGCTCAAAGACCAAAGCCGAAATAGACTCTATTGGTCAAGGACGTGTATGGACAGGATCGCAAGCCATCAAATTAGGTCTTGTTGATAAAATCGGAGGAATAGAAGACGCTATAAAAATTGCTGCCGAACAAGCTAAAGTTACCGATTACAGCATCTCAAAATATCCCGAGAAGAAAACCCTTTTCGCTCAAATGTTAGAAGACTCTTTCAGTAACTCAAAAATGCAGGCATTAAAATTCTTTATGAGCGAAACCAATTTCGAGAAAAATATACTTAAACAACATATTCAATCGTTCGATATGCAAATGGCTATGATGCCCGATAGAATCAGTTACTAAACACAGACTATTTTTTACTCAATTAATAGTAATATTCTTTCAATTTGAAAAGAGCCGGGTTTTATATCCGGTTCTTTTTTTTGCTCATTATCAACAGATAAGAGAGCCTTACGCACAACTTCCTAACAATAGGAGGTGCAGTTATCAACAATATTTAGTATTTTCGTCTTTAGTTATTAACAGGTTTTTCCTAGTTATTAACATGCAAACAGCACTTTATTAACATCATTTCAACAATTTCAAAATCATGAAAAAAGGTTTTCTTATTCTCGCAAGCATCATCACATTGGGTCTTATCAGTTGTAGTAACAAAAGTAAAAGCACTGAGGACGAAAATATCTCGTACATCAAAGAAGATGACAAAGAGATTAACATAGCGATGGATAAAGCAAAAGAAACTTTCAATCAATTCGAAAAAGCATTTATCGAAAATCAAAAAACCAATAGATATACAAATTTTGTGGTCAAAGAAGGATTTCCCACTAAAGACGGCAGCAAAGAACACATGTGGGTAAGCGAACTTACTTACGATGGCAACAATTTCTTCGGCATAGTATCTAATGAACCTCTATACGATACCCAAGTTCAATTTGGCGATACCATTACGATTGATAAAAATCTGATCAGCGATTGGATGTACACCGACACCTCCTCCAACCTAACTTATGGAGCATATACGATGCGTGTTTTTGTTGACAGAATGAGCGATGACGAAAAATCTGCTTTTCTAATGGAAAATGACTTTACATTTGCTCCTCTTTCCGAATAATAGCTGCAACTTCTCACTGCTCAGGCAAGTACAACAAATATAGTCTCTTACAATATCATTAGCTGAAATAAAAAAATATAAATATTGTTTCTTAACTTTGGGTAACCAATCAACTTTATACCGTAAAACGCACAATGACAGAAGGACATATAGAAGATATTGCATATTTACTGAAAGATGCCAAAAACAGTAAAAATAAACCTATAATATTTCTGGGTGCTGGTATGTCTGCTGCAGGCAATATACCTCTTGCAGAGGATATAAGTAATGATATACTCTCTAAATTTAAGAATAAGCCAGCCATAAAGAGGCTCAAAAAAGAAGATCGCACTTATGCAAAACTAATGTCTTGCCTCAACACTACTGAGCGTAACGACCTTCTGAATAATTATATAGAAAAAGCTAAAATAAATGTTGGTTATATTTATCTGGCTCACCTCATCAAAGAGGGATACGTTGATTATGTGCTGACTGTAAATTTTGATAATCTTATATTACGGGCAATGGCAATGTACAACTTGTTTCCCCCAATATACGATTTGTCGATACTTAAAGAACTTCCTACTTCTCATATAGAAACACAGTCGGTTACATATCTGCACGGTACACATCGTGGTTTGTGGATGCTGAATACCGATAACGAACTAAAAAAGATATCGAAAATATGCTCTCCTTTTCTTAACAGAATAGCAGAACGTCGTACATGGATAGTTATTGGTTACAGTGGCGAAGATAAGATATTAGATGAAATAGCAGATTTAGGCTCTTTTACCAACGATTTATATTGGATTGGTTACAAAGACAATGAACCCTCTCAACGGGTTCAAGAGAGATTACTCGATTTGCCGAATAACAATTCATACCTGATAAAGGGCTACGATGCCGATTTATTTATGCTAAGGCTACATAGTGAAGTTGGATTACAAACTCCAGACATTCTTTATAAGCCTTTTACGTCTTTACAGAATACAATAAATTCGATTGTAGAAATAAGCGATGAACATAAAAACGCAAAAGGACAGCTAGAAATCACAAAACGGCATATTAAAGATGCAATCAGACTCTACGAAGAAGGGGCTTCACGCAGAAGTTACACAACAAAAGAAGTCAACATAGATTTGCTTATAAAAGAAATAATAAAATACAGAACGGAAAGTAGCTTTGATCAAAATGCTGGTAGAATAGAAGAAATAAGAAAAGAGGTTGAAGAAATAAATGACAAACTATTAAATGCAACTTTAGCTAATTTATATTTTGAATGGAGCTTCGAGCAGAATATAAAAAAAGCAATAGAAAAGACTCTCATTGCCGACAAATTATACAGTTATTGGACATATAGCTATCGATTAGCTAATTTACATGCATTGCTCTTAAATAAGACTAAGGCTCTTAAATATCTAGAAACTAGTCTTGAAAGAGATTATAAAGAGACAATAAGGAATTTCAATAAGCACTCAGAGTGGGACTCTCTCCGAAACGACCCCGACTTTATAGCATTAATAAAGGAATACGAAGAAAAAGAAAACCAATCGAAGTAATGGATCATTAATATTATTTACGAAGAGCATTACTAAATTAATTTTCCTATTTTTGCAATAAGATATAGCATTCAAATTATCATTTACTTATACACAATATATAGATGGAAGCAACCACATTAAAGGGTAATAATCACGGAGCAAATGTAAAACACTGGAGAGAATGGAGAAACATCAAACAAGATGTTTTGGCAGATCAAATAGGTGTCTCGCAAGCTACACTTTCGGGTTACGAAAAAAAGGATAAACTAGAACAGGAGGTTTTAGAAAAAATCGCTAAAGTTCTGGGTGTTCCCGTAGAAGCAATTACAGAACTCAACGATGGTGCTTCTATTAATATTGTCGCTAATACATTCGACAATTATTCTTCTGCAATCAACTGGCAACCAACTTTCAATCCTATTGATAAGATTGTAGAGCTATATAATGAAAAGAATGCTTTATACGAACGAATGCTAAAAGAAAAAGAAGAAACAATCTCATCATTATTACATGAGGTATTAAAGGAAAAAAAATAACGATCTAAAAATACATACAATCAAGAAAGTCAGGCATAAAGTCCTGACTTTTCTCTTTTCTATAAGAAAACAGATGCTTACTCTCTCAGGTTTTGAACCAGCGTGTTCAGGGTTTGCACATACGCCGTATAATCATCATTAAATTGACAAAGAGCCGACTGATAAAAAAAATGGGAAACTTGTATACTTTCATCCATACACAAAAGGTATTCCGACCATTCTGCATTCGCCTTTTCTCTTAAAAATTCAATATGCTTACGAATAGCTTTGTGCCTATCCAGAATCATACCTAAAAGAACTCCAAAATGGTTTTCATCTACTGAAAAATTTTCGATCTCTTTATCAGTCATCCACTGCCGCACTTTTTCAAAAGCATCGTCAATCGGGCGGTTATGCTTTGTATTCTTATCTGTTTGTAAAGTCATAATAGATGTGTTTTGTTCTATCACAAAACAACAAAACCCCGTCTTTAAAACCTATCAGTTCTATTGATAAAATATCAGAAATGCAATTGATATTATCAGCAAAATATCTGATAAAACACCTTATCAGTCAATAAAAAGGTCTGATACTTATTAATAGTGATCCCAACTTTATAACACTACTAAAGGAATACGAAGAAAAATAACCCTACACTCTATAATTTACTTATAAGTTTGAGAGTTAATGGCTCTACTGTTTTATAATATAACAAAGACAGCATATACGAAACCATTATTACGATTGTCAAGTGAATAAATGAACCCAATAAAACTTGTAGAGGTTCTCCCCTCGCCAAATAAGGCATCGTGTATAATCGTAAAGGACCATTGATAAGAAACATAAACATACTGATTACACCTAGCAATTTAAAAGCACGCATTATCCGATTAGACGGCATATTTATTATTGCATGAAAGAACCAAAGCATCAGAATGGTAGCCGATAAAAAGCTGAAAGGAAAGAAGAATTCTAGGAAATTCGACAAAATAAAAACTACCATAGCCGGAATCATCACTTTCCATGTGAACTTTAGCCGCTCAAACATTACACATCCCATTCCCAATAAAAATTCGGGTAAATGCCCTAAGAAGTTACCATAGATAGGAACATCCCACTTATTAGCAATGGGCGTAAGAAGAAATATCAATACATAACTCAGTGCTATTAAAACAAAGAATCCCTTTTCTTTGTAGCGATCTAAGGCTTTGTAAAGAAGAGGGAATAAAATATATAATTGAAGTATAAGGCTGAAATACCACCACGGACCGATAAACATAAAGATGCGGTAAAACGAAAAATTGTTATACATCAGTAGAGAAGACGTGACGAAAGCAGTAAACCATTCCATATCAAAAGCTCTGTAAAAAAGGAAAAAGTATACTATGATTCCGAATATCAATAAAGCATAAAGTTTTATGACCCGAGGAATAATATACTTCTTGTACATAGGAGTAGTACTATTGATGTTGTATTTTGCCAATCCATAGCCACTAATAAAAATAAATAATTCTAGAAAATAGAAACCAAAATAGGAAAATAAGCCATTAAACAATCGTGTAACATCGCCTCCGATGAATTCAAAAAGATTATAAATCCGATTAGAGTCAAAATTCATCTCATTCTCTCCAACTGCATTTGTCCAATGAAGAAAGTTATGAAGAACAATGAAAACCATAGCAATCCCCTTAATCACATCTTTTTGCTCCTTACTTATACTGTAAAAGCTTATACCCATATAACCTAATAAATAATCAAACAACAACTTCTGCCTATTATAACTGTAATAGCATAAGATTGTTTATTCGAAAATCATTTTATATAAAAAAAGAGCAAAAAAGCATAAAAAATGGCTCTAGATCAGAGAAAAAGTAGATCTACTCACACTATCAAAACATACATTGAAGGGGTGATATTTCACAGGGGGTGATGCGTGTAAGACACAGCAAAAGGATCACTATTTCATCTCATTTACAAGAGAATACTAAAAAGAATAAGTCAAGCATAAAGCCTGACTTATCTTTTTCAATAGTATAAAATATCTTTTCAAAACTTTAGTAAATAAGCAGTGATTTTTGCTTTACGAACTAAAGTAATAGCTAGATCTGGAATCTTCAATTAGAATATACATGAATACTGCCTTGTGCAGCAGGCAGGTAGTTTACACCAATCCATGTAATCATCAAAAGAACAAAAGCAATAGGAATCATCCACAATACAAAACGCTTGTGATATTGTTGTAAACGCATATGAATGAATACCAGATAAGCGGCAGCCGTTATAAATGCCCAAGTTTCCTTAGGATCCCACGACCAATAATGCCCCCAAGCCTCTTTTGCCCACACAGCGCCCATCAACATACCAAGTATAAGGAAACCAAAACCTACGTATACAATATTGTCGATAAAGGCATACAGCTGAGCATCTTCTTTGCCCTTATTCAATCGCGATAGTTGAATGAAAGCGGCAATTACCGCAGCTCCAAACATGGCATACGAAAGGATATAAACCGTTACGTGAGGTACAAACCAATAACTCTGTAAAGCAGGCATAAGGTTTGTTGAATGTATTTCGGGTTTAAAAATATTCACACAAGCAAATACGGTAGCTACAACAGCCGAAAACGAAAGCATCCAATCGTACTTCCAATGTCGATAGGTAACAAAACCGATGGTCGCCAAAAAGAAAGAATACCATAAACGGGTTTCGCCAATGGTTCGCAACGGTGGACGCTCCTGCCCTATCCATAAACCAACGATAAACGCTCCGAAAATAATTGTGCCTAATATCATCAAGGCATTAGCCAGATTTTTTTTATTGGAAATATATACTATTCCTGCGGCCGACAACCAACAAATAATAGCCGGTATGGCAAACCAAAGATATTCACTCCACGTCATTCTTCACTCCTTTCTTTTTATTACCCGACCACATCAGACAGATTGATCCTAAAGCAAACAGTATTATACCAAAATATACAGGGTATAACCACGGATCATAAACTAACTCAAAACTACTATAAGATGAAGCCTTGCCCGCAGTACTATCGTAGCTATATTGGTAGATCATCCAATTACCTATTTTCAAAGGCTTATTCACTTCCAATTGAGCATGGGTTGATTCTCCCTCTTCTGTGAATACATCAATATCGGACATAAACCGCTTAGGCTCAGTCTGAGTCATTACCATTGCATACTCATCTGTCAAAGGAAGCATCATATACAACTGAGCCAGACTACCGCCACAAACCCAGCCTTTTTTTACATCTCCTGTTTCTCGGTTTTTTGCCGTTATTAAAGCAGCAGGCGTAGAGCCTGGCATAGGAACAGCCGTATAAGTACTATCGCTGTTACGCACTGCTTCATGTATATATTCTTCAACAGCTACATCCCAAATTCCGATTTTCCCTATCGGGTTTTTCTCGTCAATCTGATAATAGTCTGGCTTATCTATCGGCTGTGCTTCGCCCGACTCCCTATCTATTATAGTCAGTTTCGGAGGATACTCTTCCATCACAAAATCATTCAACTGAATGGCAATAGGCAAATCAAGCACATCGTCATTATCGCTATACACACGCCATTCGGTTTCGCCCTCCATTACGTGCATCACGTACCGTTTGATATCTGCTGCCCCCAATCCCGAAGCAAACAAAAGTATCCACAAGCCTATATGATTGAGATAGAAAGCATAATCGCGCCAATTGAATTTGATTAGTCTACGGATAATTAGCGACCCTAGCGAAAGTAAGGTTACAAAATAGATGAGCACAAATGCCCAACATGAGGTTACTTGTCTTAATCCCAACAGCGTCCAAAAATCATGTGCATGAGGGTCTAACTTTACCATCTGTGGTATCAAGCCCATCGCAATACCTAATATCAATAGAGCACTAATAAGTGAAACGGAAAATGGTACTCCCGAAAACCACTGATAAAACTGTGTATTCCTCACAAAGGAAAATAATACAAGGAAGACAATAATTGCACCTCCCAGTTTTACGTTTACGGGATCGGCAAGTAGCGAAAAATCAAATTTACCGATTGTCAATTGTAAAGCAAATCCCGCAACCATAAGTCCAAATACAACGAGAATACTCTCGCTATACCTCCACGGAAATTGCCATATCTGTTTCTTATTATCTGCCATTATTTATCAAACTTCTTATATTTATACAATTCTCGTTTTACTTTAATTGCTAAAGCACAAAGCTTCAAACACAAAATAAAAGCCTGATTTTCTCCTTTTTTCAGAATAAAACCAGACTTTTATACTATATCGTTTTATTATCAATAGTAATTATCGTTCAGCAATCAAACGTTTATTTTCCTTTGCTTTTTCAATCCACTTAGGAACAACTGTTTCTATCCATTTCTTTTTATTATCTTTCAAGGTTTTCATATCAAGACCAATATAAGCTTGTGCTTTATCTTTACTCGATATATCGGGCATTGGTACATCTACTACTCCTTGTGCAAACAATACTTTTTGAAGTTCTATTTGAGCCTGCATAGTTCTGTCTAAGCTATGTGCTAAAATTCGTTGAGTTTCAACAGGTGCATGGAAAGATGCCCCATGAGATGCTACTGAGAAATCCCAACGCCATTGTGCTTGACGTATTAAATCTAATGATTTTTTCATTTGTGCATCAGTTGCACCTTTATCCCAAGCAGCCTTAGCCATAATATGGGTTTTAGCCAATTCGGTCTCAATACGATCACGTGTCTCTAATGCTTTATCTTGATATTCGTAAACATAGTTACGAAGTTGTTCTTCGCTGTCTTTATGACAAGTCTGACAAGTTCCTGCAATATTCTTTAATGGACTCATTATCTGATGGTCCGAATATTTAATACCGCCCTCAGCCTTGTATGGCATATGGCAATCAGCACAAGACAATCCACGTTGAGCGTGTGGTCCCATCAAGAAAGTTTCATAGTCAGGATGTTGAGCCTTCAACATAGGTGCTCTACTTAAAGCATGAGTCCAATCCGAAAATTCGGCTTTATCATAATACTCTTCCATCTTTTCTACTGTCATACCTTCATCCCAAGGAAAAGTAAGCTCTTTACCATCTCCTTTGAAATAGTATTCAACATGACACTGGGCACATACTAACGAACGCATCTCCTGCATAGTTGCATTTTTCACATCCTTACCTTGACGCTCAAAAGCTTGAATAAGTGAAGGACGTGTAATCGTCAAGTTCATAGTAACTGGATCATGACAATCGGCACAACCTATTGGATTTACAATCTCAGCCCCTAAATCGCCCCACTTTGCTTTATAGAAATTTTCAATTCCCATTTCATTCATCATACGAGGTACATCGGGACTCTTACAAGTCCAGCAGGTAGCAGGCTGAGGTCCGTCACCCGGATTCTCAGGACATCCCGTACGCAAAGTATTGGTTATATCTTCAATGGCATGCATATGACCTCGTGGTGCAGAGTAATCTTGCGAAAAAGCATATCCTGCCCAAAGTACAACCATCTCTGGACGACTTTCCAATATATCCTCGGGCATATTACCCAAATGCTTGCTTTTAAAATCCATGTTCTGAGTCTTTTTCCAAGTCTCATATTCACGAGGGTAATTTTCACCCCATATTTCATTGCGAGCTTCTATTCCTTGTATATCTACTTTCTTATTATTGAATAAAGTTGCAATCTCGGCACGACGTTCCGTTATAGATGCTGCCAATAGTCCTAACAAGAAAACACCAACCATCACGGCAAGGAATAAACCCCATCCGATTATAGGTTTCTTTCTTATGGCTTCTGATAATTTTCGTAGCATGGCTTTATATAGTTTTTTAGTTATTTTTCTGCATTTGTTTTTTCAACCACTCCGGAACGGGAGATTTTGGTAAGGGAACCAAAGCATTAGGTGCCGAAACAATACTGCTTATAGTTCCGTGAACCACATCACGATGACAATCCCAACAAGCTTTTGCATTACCATCTAATACATCGTTGTAACACTTCAAGCCGGTTTTCACCATAGCAGTATTCAGATCGGTGTGGCATCTAATACAGTTATCCATAATCACCTTGTAACTTTCTTCACGAGGGCGAATAGCAATAGGCTCTTTCCTTAAAGTAAATACGGCAGCATGATACAATCCATCTTTAGCTTTAAAAGCATATTTTTCCAATACATTATCATGAGGTACATGGCAATCGTTACAAGTAGCCCACTGAGCATGTACACTATGTTGCCAGGAGGCATAATAGGGTGTCATAATATGGCAATTAATACAAGCTTCGGGTTTATCAGAAAGATACGAGTGAGCTCGCGACATATAGATGGTATATGCCCCCAGTCCAGCCAGAATACCTCCTATAATAAATAAGGGCAAGATAAATTGTATAGGCAGTATTTGTAAAATCTTCTTCATAGTTAACAATTGATCATTGCTAGTTTATATGGCATATAAATTACATCTATACCATATAGATAGTAACAAAAATAGTATATTAATTTAAAAGAACAAACTAATGAGAGTAATACAACTACCTGTATAACTACAAAATAAGAACAAAAACCGAAAGTATTCAGTTTTACTTATGCTATATAAACATCGTCTAACACAGTGAGATCAACAGAGATAGGAATCATCAACAGGCATCTAAAACGAGACAAAATGCTCTTAACATATGTTACATAACATCGAAAAGAATATTTAAAATAAGATTAGAAATCAATTAAGAAGTTTCATTTCATTTTTCATTTTCATCAAAATAGAGGTAAGTTCTCCTAGAATATGTTTGCGAACCGATTCTTCTGACAGATATTTATTGTAGTCATATAAGTACACATCACGTTTATTCGTCAGATACAGATAGTAGTTAAATGGGGTTTCATTAGCATTAGAGACAATGTACATTATAGTATAATCTAAGTCTTTAGGCTGTACTTCTGCTCCACTGGAGGGATTCATGTATATTTCCAGATTATCGCTGCTCATTTTATAATGAGGATTATCGGTATAATTAGGACAGTATGTTTTGCGATCGCCATTCTTCAATATAAAACTCCTCATTTCCTCAAAATCGTAGAAATTGAGCATATCATTTATTTTGATAAGCATCGATGAATCAGTAGTATCTTGAGCCTTTAAAGAAAAACTCAAAACGATCAGAATCGTAAAAAGAAAATAGCGCATATGCCTAAGATTAACTATTATTTCCGAGTAATATATACAGTTACAATTTCAGACTTTTCATCATTCATCTACATTATAACCACTGTAAGTTTGCGTATGAGATACTAAATTTAATTTCCAGCTTTTACTTAATAAGCCCTCTGTTATATAAACCAAGCTTATTAAGCATCAACGATATTCCTTCTCCAATAATAATAAAACCAAGTAAAAGAAAGGGCATATACCAAACAATATAGTCGAGATGAAAATGATTAGCCGAATGTTGTTTAAACACTATAAACCAAGACAATGGTGCGACAGAAGATACAGCAGCCGTAACCAATAAAGTTATATTAAGACGCTTTCGAGCCTCATCTAAACCTCTGCTTAAATAATATACAACACCTCCCAATACCACTACAGCTAGAATTAAATATGCAAAGTAAATAACAATAGAATACTGAGATAAGAAATCCGAATTAAATGCATTGCCTTTTAGATACCGTTTAAAAATAAGGGAATACGGATAATGAGCAAAAGCATCATCTGCACTAAAAGATCTCCTCGTATATGATGTTATTATATAATTAATAGCTACACTAAAACTACCTGTTACAGACCTTATTTGCACAATAAGCATCATTATTTGCAAAGCAACAGCCACAACAGCAGTAATACTTGCTTTTGCAAAAAACAACAAGAAAGGTTTTAGCTTTTGTCCTTCCAAAAACGAATAAAATATAATAGGACACACCGCAGATACAAGCGCAGTAGAAATAAATTCATAACCATTGAAAACACACTTCGCAAACACCGATAAGAACAGATATAGTAATATCTTCTTTGAGCTCACCCTTTTTACTTTATTACTATATTCTAGCACAAGTAACATTGTTACAAATGGAATGTAAGCTGCCCATAAACTCCACCACAGACTATGTCCGAAAAGAGTTATCCAACTAGACATAGCAACTAATAATAAAGCGATAATAGCAGAAATAGTACCAAAATTACGAAAAACCCATCCTAAAAATAGGGTAAAGCACAATGCTGATAATATTGCATTTATACAATGTAAAATTTGAAATTTGACACTATTATCAAAAGGTAATATCTTTTGTACTATACTGAAGAAGATCAACTGTCCACCTGTTTGACTTTTATAAACGTCATAACTAGCAGGAATATTATCGGTTAAATAATCGGGTCTTTGTTCCAAATAAACCTCAAACCATATATCAGCGTTAGGAGGGACTACTGCCGCATCATAATTAACACCGGGTAAGCCTCCATCCGAAAACACACCTTCGGTCTCAGATCGGGCTATTCTACCAATAGCTAAACACTCGGAGTATTCATCAAACCAACCAAAAGCCTCGCTTCGAGCTGCCTGCCAGAAATTACTGTAAAATCCTAGAAACAGGACCAGAAAACTTAAAATCAGAAATATTCGCTGTTTGCTCATTCGCGAAGTTGTATGCACAGTCATAACTTAATCAAGATATTAGTCCTTAGGATTTATCTAAAATTCGATATTTGTAAAAAGTATTACGATGCAAAAAGTACAAAAGAGAAACTTTTAGCACACCTAGTCCGTATTTAGAACTTCTGACAAAGTTAATAGAAGATGCCTCTTCGAAGTATTTTGTAGGACAAGTTATTTCGGCAATCTCATATCCTTTATTGAAAATCTGTGCAATAAACTGATTATCAAAAATAAAGTCATCCGAATTTATGTTATAGTTGATGCTTTTCAATACCTCACCACTATAAGTTCTGTATCCAGTATGATATTCTGATAATTTTTGACTCATCAGCAAGTTTTGAAAGAAAGTAAGAAAGCGGTTTGCAACATATTTATACAAAGGCATACCTCCTCTTAAAGCTCCTTTACCCAATATACGAGAACCTATAACAACGGGATAAACATCATTGGCTATCAAGTAACACATCGACTCTATAAGTTTAGGAGTATATTGATAGTCAGGATGAAGCATTACCACAATATCAGCACCCAACTCGAGCGCTTTATTGTAACACGTCTTTTGATTACCTCCGTATCCTTTATTCTTATCATGTTTCACAACATGAGCAACACCTATACTTTTTGCAACAGCAACCGTATCATCAGTACTATTATCGTCTACAAGGATAACCTCATCTACAATATTAAAAGGTATCTCACTATAAGTTTGGGGTAAAGTCTTGGCAGCATTGTATGCAGGAAGTACAACTACTACTTTCTTATCTGAAATCATTCTATTTTTTATTTATATTTTACACAGAAATTTATAAAAATAAAGGGTAATCAATCAAAGCCAATCGTTAAAATCAGCATAGAAGTATTACAAAGTGCAAAAATAATAAAAATAAATGAGATTCTATTTGTTAATGAATCAATTAGAAATCAATAACATTCTTTTAACTAATTAAAAAGCAATAATCTTATAGCCTGTTAAACATTTAAAGCCTCGTATTCTACTCTAGAATATTATAGACAATAAAAAGAAAAAGTATAAACACCTGTATAATAATCAGTTTAAAAACTGAACGATTGCTGCATTATATCCAACGAGTTATATTTGTAAAGAAAGATTGAGCATCAAATCCTGTTTTTGGTATCTCATTAGGAACCAACACATTTAATCCTCTATTAACAATTCTAACAGATATTTCCTTACCCGTTTGTATAGCAGTTCCATCAAGATGCATTACACCTTCTTTCTCCCTTTCTATTAACACCTCGGGCGTAATAATCTCAACAAGTTTCGAATTATTTTCAATATTTTTCGACATCAACTGAATAGCTGTCTGAGGAACATTAAGCACCGATAGAGGTTTAAGAATAGCAATATTCATCATACCATCCTGAATATCGGCATGAGGAGCTATAAAACTATCATTACCATATTGAGAAGCATTGGCACATGTAACAAGAAATGCTTCCTCATTAAAAGTAGCATCAGCCGTAGTAACTTTATATTTTTGGGGTTTGAAGTTATAGAAAACATCAATCATACTCTTGGCATACATCAATTTGCCACGACTCGATTGATTCAACACCTTTTCGCTAACCTCTGCATCGAAACCAACACCACAGGTACAAAAGAATATATTATCGTTTGCAATACCATAATCTATTTTCTTTACATTATTCTGCCTGATTATCTCAATAGCCTGTTCGTGATCCATTGGGATATGCAATTCACGAGCCAATCCATTACCCGATCCGCTTGGTATTATACCGAAAATAACATCTGTATCTACCAACATCCGAGCAACCTCGTTTATAGTACCATCACCTCCAACAGCTATAACATAATCAATATTATTCTCCACAGCATCTTTTGCTATTTGCGAAGCATGCCCCTCATAACCCGTCATAAACATATGCACATCAAAATCATGAGGATCGAGCATCATGGTTTTTTCAGGCAATCCTTTTTTCGATTTCGTTCCTGATACAGGATTTATTATAAAATAAATCTTCTTTTTCTTTCGCTTCATCTTTTTAGAAGAATTGTTAGTTGGCTAAAGAGTAATAATATTCTTTGATATCAAACAAATGAAAATTTCATTTCGTCTTATTATATCAAACGGTAAAAATACGGAAAATATTGCTTCTTTTCATAGTTCAGTCCTTAACATAAGGTAAAAGCTCGATAAATACCACGAGAACCATAAGTTATAAGAAAACAAATCTACCTGCAATATCTCTGCACCAAAGGTATCCATCATTCATGTCAAAAAGAACAATTAGCTATAAACTCGATAAAGAGTTGATCTATATAGAAATTATTAATAGAAAAAAAGACGAACAACACTGTTCGTCTTTTTTTTATCTATATACAAAAGCCACTGTGAAAGTAACTTCCGTATTTAGCCGTAACCTCGAAGCCTATAACGAAGGACGACGAGTAATAGTCAACAAAGGATCGACACGTTCGTCCAAAACATGGAGTATACTACAACTACTTTATATTGTTGCCGAATTATCAAAAACTCCACGACTGATATCCATAGTATCCGAATCGATGCCGCACCTCAAGAAAGGCTGTATAAGAGATTTTGAGAATATGCTTCGCCAAGAAGGAAAGTGGGATCTAAAATCGTGGAATGCTACGGACAAAATATATCAGGTAAATAATTCATATATAGAATTTTTCTCAGCCGACCAACCCGGAAAAGTGCATGGTCCTGCCCGTGACATTCTTTATATAAACGAGTGTATTAATATTCCTTACGAAACATATCGCCAATTAGCTATCCGTACTACAGAAACCATATTTCTCGATTATAATCCTTGCTATGAATTTTGGGTAGATGAAAAAGTTCTTCCCCGACCCGAAGCTACACTGATTCACTCGACCTATCTAAATAACGAATATCTTTCGGAAGCGCAGGTAAAAGAAATAGAATCGAGTAAAAACGATGTAGAATGGTGGCAAGTATATGGCTTGGGACTAACGGGCTCTAAGGTTGGACTCATCCTCCAAAATTGGGATATTACCCCTTCTCTACCCTCGTCTTACAAACAGAGATGGCTGGGCATAGACTTTGGCTTCACCAACGATCCCACGGCAATAGTCGACATAAGGCTGTCGGAAGGCGAATTGTGGATAGAAGAATTACTCTATTCAAGAGGATACGATAATCTAATGATAGCCAAACACCTCGAAGAATGTAACATTACACAACAAATAGCCATTGTGGCTGATAGTGCCGAACCGAAATCTATTCGTGAAATACGTAATTGCGGGTGGAATGTAGAGCCTGCTAACAAAGGTAGAGATAGTATTTTAACAGGACTTGCTGTATTGAATAGATATCCAAAGCATTTGACTCAAAATAGCTCAAACCTCATCAATGAATATCGAAATTATCGCTGGACTACTGATGAATTCGGGAATCCGAGCAATATACCGATCGATCGGTTCAACCATTCTATTGATGCTCAACGCTATGTAGCTTTAAATAAACTGAGTCAAAAAAGTGGTTTCGACTATTATGTAGGAAAATAAAGAAGATGGAGAATTAAAATTCTCCATCTCTTTTTATACTGTATAAATACCTTAAATATTCTAGCAAAGAACATAACCTAAAGCCAGAGAAATAGAATAATCTCTCTTTATTCTCAAAAAAATCTTTGCATATGTGTAACAAATAGCAGGCTACTAGAGTCATTCTATTAAACAATAAGCCTAAATTATGCGTTACACATTATCAATTTTGATTATCCTTGCGACAATAACAAGCACATTGTCAGCTCAACAGATAAAAATATCGGGGAAGATTATAGATGCCGTAGAATCAACTCCCATCGGTTTTGCAACAGTTTCGTTACTAAAACAAGACTCGACTTTCATCAAAGGAGTAAATTCTAACGATGATGGTCGCTTTTCCATCCCTGAAGTCACAAAAGAGAATCTTCTGCTATCGGTATCCTTCTTGGGTTACGAAACACAAATAATAGACCTCACCAAACCCGAAAAAGATATAACCGTAAGTGATATAGCATTGCATCCTACATCTATTGCATTGAACGACATTACAGTTACAGCCAGTCCTATTATTCATAAAATAGATAGAGACGTTATACTACCTAGCACGGCACAGTTAAAAGCGTCAATCAGCGGAATAAGTTTACTACAAAACTTGATGCTACCTCGTGTAATAATAGATCAGGTTAATAACGTAATCAAAACATCGGACGGAAGCGAAATACAATTACGGATCAATGGAGTAATAGTGTCCTATTCTGAAATTCTGGCACTTATGCCACAAGATATTATCAGAGTAGAGTTCCACGATAATCCAGGATTACGATATGGCGATGTTGCAGCCGTTCTCGACTTTATTACCCGACGAAAAAGTTCGGGAGGAAGTCTAAATGCCGAAGTGATGAACAATCCTTTCGTAGGATTTGGCAATAATTCATTCAACGCCAAAGTGAATCACAAGAAATCGGAATTCTCATTCAACACCAATGAATGGAATAGAGAACTGGATTTTACCCGAAACAGCGAGCAATCGTTTATCTTTCCCGACAAAGAAATTCACCGCAGTCGCATAGGAGGAACCATCCCCTTCAAGACAATAGGAATAAATAACAACCTCAATTACAGCTTGCAAGAATCTGGAAAATACTTCTTCAATGTCTCTTTACGTCAATTTTACAGAGATACGCCCAATGGCTTTGATGATGAAAAAAGCACTTACATTTCGGGAAACTCCGAACCTGTAGATGTCTATATACACTCTGCCTACAAGACTAATGCTCCTTTGCTTGATCTCTATTATCAAAGAGATCTCAAAAATCAGCAGCTAATAATAGTGAACGTTATAGGTAAATATACTTACAGCAAAAACGAATATACGTTTCAAGAAAGCCGCAACGATGTATTTTATACAGATATAAATAATCTTACCAAAAGCGACAGATATGCATTGGTTGCAGAGGGTATTTATGAAAAAACATTCGGAACAGGCAGTAAACTATCTACGGGATTGAAACAGACCCAAACTTATACAGAAAGCACCTATTCGGGAAGTACCGAAGCTCAGGTAGATATGAATCAAGCCGAAACATATCTATATGCAGAGTATCAATTAAAAAAGGGAAAATTCAACACCTCACTCGGAGTCGGTGCAACACGTATGTATTATAGTTCGCAAGGCAATAAAACAGAGAAATATCTCTTCCGTCCAATGCTTCGCATGACCTATACCATAAACGAGGGTACGTATATCAAATACAACGGAATAGTTTATAATAGAGTACCCTCCGAAGGCGATCTCAATAATGTAGAGCAGGAAATAGATTCGTTACAACTAAGACGTGGTAACCCATACCTAAAACCATCTATAACTTTCCAGAATACACTGTGGGGTGGATATAAGAAAGGAATGTTCGATTTCAATCTGTGGATGAGATACCGTTATATAGATGCTAATATTGCAAATGATATATTTTTTGAGGATGGTAAATTTATCAATCAAAGTAACAATCAGAAAGCCTATCATAGTATGATGGGTGAATTGAGAATACAGGTACAACCCATCAAAGACCACCTGACCCTTAGTTTCACACCCGGTGTAGCCCGATATATCAGCAAGGGAAATACTTATTTACATACCCATACCCGATATTATTATAACTCGGATGTGACTGCCAATTATAAAAAATGGATTTTCAATGCTTTTCTATCCAATAGTTTCCACTATTTCGAAGGCGAAACACTTTATTTGAATGAAGCATGGCAGAATGTTAGCTTGGGTTATAAAACCGATCGGTTTTCGGTATCAGCAGGAGTCATAAATCCGTTCACCAAAGAGTGGAAATCGGCATCGCAAACATTCTCCGCAATAGTGCCATCATCGTCACAGGTAACCAGTTCAGACATCAGTAAGATGCCTTATATTAAGCTCTCCTACAATATAAATTTTGGAAGACAATACAAGTCGGCAGAAAAGAAAATAGACAATAGCGATATTTAAAGTTATACTTACCTTATTAGGACGCTTCAAATAACAGCGAAAGTACAGAACGGAGTTTACGAACTAAGCTTTTCGCCTCTTGATTTTGCTATGCGATGGAAATCGTCGCCCGAAGGAGACTGAAACAATGTAAGCTCAAAAAGAGAAGCCGCAGATATAACATATTCCATCACCGAACGATGGATAACGTCATAACCAGCAGCACCTTTCTCTCGCGAGAAAGCATAGATTTCGATACCGATACCCTCGCCTGAAATGGTATTCATATATCGGACAAAAAGCATAAGTTGGTCATTAATTTGTGGATGTTTACGCAGAAACAGCTCAAGCTGAGCCCTGAACAATGCCAGATTGGTAAGCATTGCCCCCGGCGAACTGATATGAGCCAAGGTAAGACATTCGGCATAATTGGCACTAGTAACAGGATGTTTAGACAAAAACTCTAAAAGAGACTCGTCTGCAAATTTGACCGATTTGGTATCCAAATTAAAGGTGCGGACAAAGAGGCGCCCCGGCCCCAGTTCCATACGGCGCCAATTGGTAAACGAATCGCTTACCATAGCATATATAGGAATCATGGTCACCGAATTGTCCCAGTTTTGCACCTTTACCGAACTAAGATTTATATCAACAATAAGTCCGTCGGCATTCTTAGAAGGCATCTCTATCCAATCGCCCGGACGTACCATATCTTGAAACGAGAGTTGAATGGAAGCCACAAAGCCCAGAATTGTATCTTT
Source organism: Dysgonomonas sp. GY617 (assembly GCF_015233815.1). Lineage (NCBI taxonomy): Bacteria > Pseudomonadati > Bacteroidota > Bacteroidia > Bacteroidales > Dysgonomonadaceae > Dysgonomonas > Dysgonomonas sp. GY617. Next base: position 445,968 of record NZ_JADCLR010000001.1, on the reverse strand, counting down.
AAAAATCAGTGAAATAAAAGCTGCCGTAGCACCAAATCCAACAAGCAGATTAGAAGGCTCTTTGCCGACAAGGGTTGCTATAATAAATACAACGGCTATTACACCAAATATAATTTTCATCACCTGAATATAGCCTTTCAGCGATTTTTGCTGAGTTTTAGGATGCAGTTCGAAGAAAGTATTCCAAGCATCTAAAAGCGAATATAAGACAAGCAATATCCAAATAATCATTACCGAGCGTGACAATGCCAAAATAAATTGAATCCAATCAGCCGAAAAGCCCGAAAACAAAACCCTCGAACTGAATACAACAACAATAATAGCAATGAGCACAAAGAGACGCTTAAAGAAGCTATACTTCATCAAAATTTTGAAGATACCTGATTTAGAATTAAGCGTTTGATCTTTTACAAACAGAAACGAAAGACGCCCTATTATTAAAAACAATAACCACCCAATACCTGCAAGGACTAAGATGGTAACAACAAAAACGATAGCATTTGAGATTTGAGCACTTACACCAATATCAATTAAAGCATCATTCAGGTTTTGCAAAAGCCAGAATTTAGGTAAACCGACTACCTCAACCGCACCTCCTGATAAAAGAATGATAGCCACAGACATATAAAACAACAAGTTCAGCATATACAAGATATTGATGTATATAAGAAGAACAATAATTATCTCAATAAGTTTAAAGAATACTAAAAGACATATATCATACTTACTTATAGTTAAGCCCGCCAAACAAGTATAACTCGCCGTTTTGACTAATTTGATTATAAAAAAGAAAACAAATGACATTTTATTAAAATTGATAAACAAATAATAATAAACCATTTATCTACAAACAAGGGCTAATACTTAGTATTATGGTAAAAAATATATGATAAACATCGTAACCAAAAAGGCAATTGATTCGTCATATAGACATATAAAATTAAAAAACATGAAACGAATATTGCCCTTAATCATAATTTACCTGACAATTGCAAGCACATTGTCGGCACAGCAAATAAAAATATCGGGGAAGGTGGTTGATAAGACCAACGCTCAGCCAATTGAATATGCAAACGTAACATTGCTCCAAAGCGATTCTACATTTGTAAAAGGAGTCAATTCCGATGCAAACGGATTGTTCAATATAGTTAATCCTACGGGCAACTATTTGGTATCAATATCTTACATGGGATATGAGACATCTTATGTTCCTGTAGAGAATCCTGCAACAGACAGCAATCTGGGAAACATTACACTAGAGCCCTCATCCGTAGCGCTGAATACTGTAACTGTAACCGCACAATCGGTAATAGACAAGGCCGACCGAAAATTGATATTCCCATCCGAAAGCCAGATAAAAACATCTACTAACGGACTCGATCTGCTGCAACAGTTGCAACTACCACGTATCAACATAAACCCCATAGATAATGCAATTACCACTTCGGGCAGAGGCGAGGTACAGCTACGTATCAACGGTGCACTGACTACCAACGAAGAGATAAGAGCCATCACTCCTTCGGATATTATCCGTATAGAATATCACGACGATCCCGGTGCTCGTTATGGCAGTGCATCAGCCGTATTAGATTATATTGTACGCCGCCGAGAGTCGGGAGGAAACATACATGGCGATTTGATGAATATCATCGGCTCCACAGGTTTTGCAGAAGACAATCTATCAGTAAAAGTAAACCATCGAAAATCGGAATTCGGGATGAATGCTTATTGGGGATATCGTAAATTGGAATGGACACGCACAAATAGCGAAACCTTTAATTTCCCTGACAGAACATTACATAGAAACGAGATTGGCGAACCTACTCTTTTTAAGTATAACAATCTGAACCTTGCTCTGAATTATAGTTTGATGGAAGCTGACAAATACTTTCTGAATGTAACTTTCAGAAATTCATACAACAATTCACCCAACTTATATACCAACAGAAACAGTAGTATAACAACATCAGATAATAGCGTACCGCTTTCTATCTCCGATCTTTCGTCCGAGAAAACTAATATTCCATCATTAGACGTTTACTATCAACGAAATCTTAAGAAAGACCAGCTTATAATAGTGAATGTGGTAGGAACTTACATCAACTCCAAAAACAACCGTATCTATGAAGAGTGGAGAGACGAAAAACCTATTACAGACATTCAATCGCACATATCGGGCGATAAATATTCGCTGATAACAGAAGGTATCTACGAGAAAAAAACAGAGAAAGGCAAGTTTACAACGGGTTTAAAACATGCTCAGGTATTTACACGAAACGAATATACAGGCAATACAATAGCCGAGGTAGCCATGAATCTTGCTGAAACTTATGTATATGCTGAATACCAATTTCAAAAAGGTAAATTCAACTATGTAGCAAGCTTAGGAGGAATACGTTCTTATTACAGCCAAGGCGAAGACGTAGAAGAGAGATACTCTTTCCGCCCATCGGCACGTGTAACCTACAACATTAGCGACAAAACATTTGTCCGTTACAAAGTAAATATCTGGGGAAATACCCCATCGCTGGGCGACCTCAATGCCGTAGAGCAAATAATAGATTCGCTACAAATACGCCGAGGAAACCCTAACCTGAGAATGTCTCAAGGTTATAGCAACAACATTACAGCAGGATATGATAAAGGAATGTTTGGGGTAGATCTATTTCTTCAATACAACTATCAACGCAATCCGGTGGCAGAAACCATACTTTTTGAAGAAGGTAAATTTATACGTACCTACGAAAATCAAAAAGCACATCACCAATTGGGTGGCGAACTTACGCTACGCTTCCGCCCTATAAAAGACCGACTTACAATAGCATTCACACCCGGTATAAACCGCTATATAAGCGAAGGCAGCAATTACACACATACCTATACCAACAAATATATGCGTTTGTCGATAGACGGTAATTATAAAAACTGGGTTGCCAACTTTATGATATATACCCCTTGGGACTATTTTTATGGCGAAACACTCGAGTCGGGAGAACGTATACACTCTATCAGTTTTGGCTACAATAAACCAAACTACTCCATCATCCTCGGGTCATTCAACCCCTTTGGAGGCACATACAAAAGAAACGATCAGAATTGGTCTGCTATGATACCTACCCAATCGAAGGTATATACAGAGAACCTCACTCAACTGATTTATATAAAAGCATCTTTTAATGTTAACTTCGGACGACAGTTCAAAGGTGGAGACAAAAGACTTAATAACTCAGACAACGATTCGGGCATTATGTCAAGTTCTAAATAATAAAAATAGAGAATAGAAGGAGAAGCGAAGGTATAGGCATGATTTTAACAAACCATCTTACACCTTCTTCTTGTCTTAAAAACACTTTTAACAAAAAAAATAATATAGCACATAATACACTATGCTCAAACATCATACATCTAAAAAAACAATAATTATGCAAATCTATTCCTCTGCATTTATCGTTAAATATTTCAAAACAGAGAGAAAATCAAAAAGTACTCTTTAAATTTGATCACTTAAATCTATAAGAATACCACCATGGGAACAGAAAACTCGCTTGATCACAGATATCGTCTGGAAGAAAAAACAAATCCTTTTTTGCCTAGTATCTCTATTGATTGCACCATATTTGGATTTCATAACGGAATCCTAAAAATTCTACTTAACAAGTTCAAGGCTAATTCAACCTGGATGCTCCCCGGTGGATTTGTATTATTAGATGAAAATGTAAATTGTGCAGCCCATCGCCTTCTCTCTGAGAGAACGGGACTTAGCGAAATTTATCTGAAACAATTTTATCTCTTCGGCGATACCCTAAGAGTAAATCCAGAAGAGAACAAAAATATCTTGGAGAATGTTGGCATAAGCACGCCTCATTGGTTGCTCGACAGGTTTGTAAGCATTGGCTATTATGCACTGGTCGACTACTCTAAGCTTAAAATCTATTCAAACGAAAACGAGAAAGTAGAGTGGTTTCAGATAGATGAAATTCCACAACTATACGGCGATCATAACAAGATAATAGAAAAAGCTATTAAATCGATACGCTCTCAGATAACCACCGTTCCGATCGGATACGAGCTTTTACCTGAAAAATTTACCATGTCCGATTTACGAATCATATACGAAACTATATTGGATAGAAAATTAGACAGAAGAAACTTTCAGCGAAAAATGTTAGCTACGGGTTATGTCGTAAAACTAGATGAAGTTTCTAAAAAATGGGGTTGCAAATCAGCTACACTCTTTACATTCGATAAAGACAAATACAATTATGCCATGAAAAGCGGAATGGCACATAACGAGTGGTAATATACAAACCGAGTTTTGTCTATTAGTCATGAATTAATGCCGGAGCCATACCTTTTTTTGTAATTTATATCACCTTATTCTCACCAGATGCCCAAAAATCTATAAGAATAATAATATCTTTGTGATAATTTGCTAATCGCTTTAAACCTTTTGTTCAACTTACACTCTAATGGGTATAGATGAAAAAAATTTCTAACTAACGCGTAACACATATGAAAAAGATATTATTTATACTTTCTTTAGCTGTAATACTCACAGCTTGTGGAACGACTCAATATGTGGATCGGATGAACGACCTTACTGTAGGAATGGGCAAAGAGGATGTTGCCTATCTATTGGGTTATCCCGAAAGAGTACTTGCTGTAAACTATACACACGACGGAGTGCAGGAAGTACTTCAATACCGTAATTTTCAGAATGAAGTATACGCTCTCGAATTTTGGAACGATTACTTAACAGGGTACGAATTTCTATACGATGACATTCCATTTGTTCCCGCAATGGGTCCTCCCGCTATATTACCTCCTATGGGTGGTCCTATAATTATTGTTGATGGTGGAAACGGAAACAGACCTGGACATCGTCCTAGCAGACCTCCTCATAGCGGTAAACCAAGTAGACCAGGAAATAACGAGAGACCGAATAACAGACCTGGCAATAACGATAGACCTACCAGACCGGGTAACAGCGGCGAATCGAGCAGACCAGGAAGTGGCACATCTACCAGGCCTGAAAGTGGTAACAGACCTAGCGAAAGCCGTCCTAACACGTCAGGAAGCAGTCGTCCCGGATCATCTGCAGCTGCACAGGGAGATAGAGGAACAAGTACTCGCCCAAGTAGTGGCTCATCGTCATCATCCAATGGTAGATCGACAGAGAAGAGAACTGAGACTAGCAGTACCAGTAGCCGTCCTGACAGAAGTTCTACGAATAATACTTCGTCCAGAACCAGTGCAGTTTCAGTACGTCCTTCAGATCCTGCAAAAACTACAAGTTCATCGTCAGGTAGCCGCAAAGCCTATAACACAGGTAGCTCAAGTTCATCAGCCAGCTATTCAAGACCAAGTAGTACATCAACAACATCTACACCTGCAAGAACCGAATCGTCATACAATACGAGTGGTAGCCGTAAAGTATCAAGTGGAAGCTCAAGTTCATCAACAACCAGTTACACAAGACCTGCAAGCAGTACCTCTAGCTCTAGTAGCGGTCGTACATCGTCAAGCTCCAGCTCAACTCGTACCAGCGATTCTTCGCGATCTACAACTACCACCTCTACACCTAAAGTAGAGTCTACAAGCAGTAGCTCAAGTTCTAGTAGTTCTCGATCGTCAAGTAGTGGCTCTAGTGCAGCGGCTTCGGGTAGATCATCGAGTGGTGGCAGAAGATAAGTTTATTCTAAAAAAACATATATATAAAAAGGCTTCCAATCAGATTGGAAGCCTTTTTATATATAGTAACTCTTTATTATTAGAATATAGCATATGATAACCCAAACTGAAAGATTGTTGCTGGATAGCTGTCATGTGCATTACCATTGTAATACCCACGATTATTAAAGAAAATAATTGCACATTTTCAATTTAACACTATTAATCCTCAATAAAACCTTAATAAATAATATTTTCATAAAAAAACCTCTCCAAACAAAAGATTCATTTACATATTGCTAAAATCCGGATAATAGTAATACCTTTGTCCTCCGAACATTAGAGGTCTAAGACCTCTTTGTTTGTTATATGAATTCTATAAACTCAGAATGCTTATAGATAAAGAATATAACAATAAATATTTATAGTACTTAGATATAGACATGGATTGGTTATTAGATGCCATTTTTAAGCCGTCGATGATACAGACGGTAATCTTGATTTCCGTAATTTCGGCTATCGGACTACAACTCGGAAAACTCAAAATATTCAATATTTCATTGGGTATTACCTTCGTCTTCTTTACGGGTATAATCATAGGTCACTTCGGACTCGATGTGAATCGCGACATGCTATATTTCGCTCAAAACTTTGGGCTTATTATATTTGTATATTCTTTAGGAATACAGGTAGGACCGGGATTCTTCCCTTCCCTCAAAAAAGGAGGGCTTCGCCTCAATATGCTATCCATGGCAGTTGTACTTCTGGGTATAGCACTCACCTTTCTTATTTATTTCACCACCGATATATCTATGCCCAATATGATGGGTATTCTATCGGGAGCAGTCACCAACACTCCTGCATTGGGAGCTGCACAACAAACCTTGAGACAAATTTCCCCAAACTCCTCCAAAGAATTGGCAGATATGGCTTTGGCATGTGCCGTTGCTTATCCATTAGGTGTAGTAGGCGTTATTCTAGCTATTGCATTTATGCGTAAATGTCTTGTACCGCAAGATGCGACCTCTAACAACAAAGAGAAAAAAGACAAAAGCACATATGTAGGCGAATTTATGGTAACTAATCCTGCAATTATAGGACGTACCATAAAGGATATCATGAAGTTATCGCCTCGTAAATTCATCATATCACGTATTTGGAGAGATGGTAAAGTAACCATTCCGGCTTCTGATTCAACTCTAGAACTTAACGATCATGTGCTGATTATCTCCATAAAATCGGATGTAGAATTGGTTGAGGTTCTATTCGGAGAACAAGAAGAGGTAGACTGGAACAAAGAGGATATCGACTGGAATCACATAGACAACAGCCATTTAGTATCTCGCAGAATTATAGTAACACGCAGCAAAGTAAATGGTGTGAAGCTTGGAGCTCTCCGCCTACGTAATCTATATGGAATAAACATTACTCGTATCGATCGTGCAGGTATTGACCTACTAGCATCGCCTGACTTGGCTCTGCAAATAGGTGACAAACTAACTATTGTAGGCGAAAAAGCAGCTGTTGACAATGTTGCCAAACTATTGGGTAATGAACTTGAAAGGCTTAAAAATCCTAATCTTATAGCCATCTTTATAGGTATTACACTTGGCTTATTACTTGGAGCCATACCTTTTCCTATACCGGGAATTAGTGTTCCTATAAAATTGGGTATTGCAGGCGGTCCTATTATTGTAGGAATATTGATGGGAGCTTTCGGCCCTCGTTTTCGCATTACTACATACACAACACAGAGTGCCAACTTAATGCTCCGCCAATTGGGTATAGTTGTATATCTGGCTTGTTTGGGCTTAGATTCGGGTGGACAATTCTTCGATACTCTTATGAATGGCGAAGGTTTACTTTGGATAGCAATAGGCTTTGGTCTAACCGTAATTCCCGTACTTATTGTAGGAACAATAGCCGTAAAAGCTTTGAAGTTCGATTATGCAAAAACCATCGGGATGCTTTGCGGAAGCATGGCAAACCCAATGGCTCTGAATTATGCAAATACAACTGTTGAGGGCGATGAACCTGCCGTAGCATACGCAACTGTATATCCCGTTACTATGTTCTTTCGGATTATCTCGACTCAGTTGATTCTCTTATTTTTTATGTAAGGATTATCAGCTTATTGATCCATAAGCTATCATAGCCAAGTTAAAAAGTCTACGACCTTACTTTTTGTTTTTAGCAACAAAGTTGGTGACTGATACCGTAGAGATCAATCGATTATTTGTCAAAGAAATTATATCTACTACCCAAACGTGTGTAGACCGTCCAATATGTATAGGTTTTGCAATAGCTTTTACCGTTTCACCTTGTTGAGCTGAAGATATATGATTGGCACTTATTTGGATTCCGTAGCACGATTCATCTTCAGTGCACATCAAGTTCGAAGCCACTCCGGCTGCTGTTTCAGCTAAAGCAATAGTAGCTCCACCATGTAATACTCCCATTGTCTGACTATTAAATTTACCGACAGGCATAGTCATTTCCAAAGTCGGTTCGTCTGTTTCGATAAACTCCATTTTTAGAGTTTCCATCATCGTATCTTTGATGCGTTCGCGAATGTTATTTGTATCTAATCTCATATAGGTATATTTTACACGAAAATAACGATTTAAAGCGTACAATTGTTTTCTACAAACGCTTTTTTCACCAACAACAGCTCTAAGTTACACTCCCTTTGTTTATTGAGGAGAGTAAATAGTATATCAATATATTCTATTGTAAGGAATATAAAGCTCTATATCTGTTATTTGTTTAAATTAAGTTGTTCATTGTTTAGAATATCATTCCTAATCATGCGATTTGTTCTAATATCGCAATCTACAATACTAGCTGAGAGATTTACAATCTTATCCGATAGAGGTGTGTCACTTGTAGCTCTCGAACAAAAGAGCCTCACAATCGAATGGATTGTGAGGCTCTTATATATCTTGCAAAATTTGCTGTAGGAGTATTTATTTTTTAGGTTCTGCTCCCATTTGCAGTTTTAACAATCCACCTTTTACCAATGTAGCATAAGGCAGTCTTAAACTATTATCTTCTTTGCCATTAAGTGTAGCACTTTGGATATAGGTATTTTGCTTCGAATTATTTATAGTTTCAATTACAAACTCTCCTTTGCGAATATTCTCAGGCAGTTTTATAGTTACCTTATCAAATAACGGGCTTCCGATCTGGAATGCAGGATCGGGCGAAGTAAGACCTTTTACATCGAACAAGCCGATAGAAGACATTACGTACCATGCACCCAATTGTCCTTGGTCTTCATCCTGTCCGTATCCATATCCGTGAATACCTTCTACACCATAAAATTCGTCACAAATAGCGCGAACCCATTTTTGAGTAAGGTCGGGACGTCCAGCAAAATTAAACAACCACGAAATGTGTAAGTTAGGCTGATTACCATGATTATACAAACCTTTTAAGCCTGCAAATGCATCGATATTAGTACCTCCTCCAAATATATCTTTCTGAGAGATGGTGAATATACTATCCAATCGATTGTTGAACTCGTCTTTACCCAAAGTTTCTACCAATTCCTCAGCATCGTGAGGTACATAGAATGTATATTGCCATGCATTGCCTTCCTGAAAACCAACCCAAGGGGCGGTTGGGTCGAAGTCTTTGATAAACTCGCCTTTCTCATTCTTAGGTCTCATGAATTTTACGGATGGATCATATACTTCTTTCCAACCTTTCGACAATTTCATCAACTGCTCGTAGTCGTCCGTTTTACCCATAGCTTTCGCAAACTGAGCCACTGCATAGGCACTGAACGAATATTCGAGTGTATGAGATGTTCCGAATGGCGAACCCTCTGTTGTAAGCTCCTCTTGTCCTGGTTTACTCACCATATAAGGTGCATAGCCACGTTTTACGAATGCACCAACGTCCATCTTACCAGCTCCTGCAATACGACCTTCGTATTCGAGTTCGTTTTTACGTGCAGCCTGATAAGCTAGTTCTGCATCAAAATCGCGGATGCCTATGTTATAAGCAGCAGCAATTGCAAGACCTGTAAAGTTAGTACCTACACCCGATACATATTTGCTTGTGGCAATACCATCGCCCAACCATCCAGCATCTTTGTATACCAATAATTGGCTTTGCACCCAATCAGCATAATACTCAGGATAAGCCAATGCCCATAGTTGAGTCAGATTCCAATATCCGCCCCAAATAGCATCGGTATTATAATGATTGTGTTTTGGTTTCCCATCAGCATTTAATTCAATCTGCCCTACCGATCCGTCATTTTTAGGATAAGCACCATTTACGTCATTAGCCAATCCACGACCTAGAAGGGCATGATACAGACCTGTATAGAATTTTATTTTATCTTCTTCGTTAGTAGTTTCCACTACAATACGCCCTAAGTAATCGTTCCAAGTACCCAATGCTTTTTCTTTTGCCTGATCGAAAGTAAGGTCTTTTGCCTCAGCTTCAAGATTCAAACGGGCATTGTCAATAGAAGTATAAGATAAACCTACTTTTATGGTAATGGCTTCGTTTGCTTCGGTTTCGTATGTAAGATACATTCCAGCACCAATTCCTTTAACCTCTTTCTGATCGGCAGTATAAGTACTGTCGATAAACGTTCCGTAACTAGCAGGAGCTTTATCGGGAATGGCTGAAAAATACATGGTAACAACTGCATCTTCCTGATATTTCTTCACATACTCGGGTTTTGTAGTCACATAACCCTCAATACGTCCATCATCAGTTAACTTTACCTGAGCATCTACTACTGCCCCACTCTCTCCCTGACGGTGACCAATGTCAAAAATAACATTAGATTCTTTCGATTCAGGAAATGTATATTTATGAAAACCAACTCTTTGGGTTGCCGTAAGTTCAGCCTTTACATTGTAGTCTTTCAGTAAAACGGAGTAATATCCTGAGGTTGCAAACTCGTCCTTACGATCGAAACGCGAACGGTAACCTCCATCGGGGTTCTCAAGAATACCCGGTTGAGTCTGTAATTTACCTACCGAAGGTGCAAATACTACTCCACCGATCTGGAATTCATGGAAATTGGCAAATCCCTCTATTGATGTATGACGTTCGTCATAACCAACAGCTTCCCATCCCCATTTATTACCATAATGCCCATCGGTTGATGGTGCCAATTTTGCCATACCAAAAGGCAGCGATGCCGGTGTATAGAAAAACCAACGACTATGTGCCGTACCAATATTAGGTTTCACATACTGCGTGAGATCTGGTTGATCTTTTTTCTCCACACCACACCCCGACAAAGCCAGACATGCTATAGAGAAGGCAACTAAAAGTTTTCTCATAATTTTATATGTATTTGTATTAGTCAAGGTCTCAGACCTATCTGTTATCTTGGCAAGTATTTAGCACAACCGTCATTTAGATCTGAAGAGTATGTACGTAGACTTACTGTTATTTAATATTAGCGTTTGAGTAACAAATATACATAAAATAGAATAAACTGATAAATAGTCGTAAATAGGATAGAAATACGGTAGAAATAGAAAAACGAAAGGAATTGTCATCCCGACAACTCCTTTCTCCACTTATCTGTCAAATTGTAAAACCAATTCAATTCTGATTTAGAAAATCTTAAATTCTTTTATTTTATTACCCACACCAATAAACTAAATCAAACGAAAAGACTACTTCTAACAATTTTCGATTAGCTAATAACAACCAACATAATAATCATAACCTAAAAACAATCACAACTACATAAAAAAGATCAAACACAAACTCATATAGACACATTTATAAGACAAAAGCAAACAAATAGTTTTTAAATGGAAATTATTCCAATCATTTTATTAGTTAAATTCAATATTAAATTTCATTTTGATCTAAAACAAAGAGAATATATACTTTTAAGACAGTATATAGCAGGCTTTAACAAGATTTTGTGTAATTTGCAACATATACATGTAGGGTGTATACCTTACTTATAAACGTGACAATATAAAGTAAACCGTGCAATATGGTATTCGAAAAAATGACTCTTTCGCCGATATTTATCGGCCTTACAGCAGATGATATAAAGGTCTTATTATCAGATATACATTACGATATACAGTCTTTCGAGAAAGGAGAGATTCTCGCTATGCAAGACGAACCCTGTAACAGACTCATCATTTTGATAGATGGATATGTAAAAGCCGAAATGGCTGATGCTTCGGCAAAGGTGGTAAAGGTAGAAGATATATATGCGCCTAACCCTTTGGCTATATTGTTTTTATTCGGGAAGAACAACCGATTTCCGGTACAAGTAACTGCAAAAGAAAAGGTATCGGCTTTGGTTATACCCAAAACATCGGTACTGAAAATGTTGCAACAGAATGAACAGGTATTACTCAACTTCCTCAACATTTCAGCAATGTATGCCTCAATGTTATCAAAAAAACTGCATCTGATGTCGTTCCGAACCATTCGTCAGAAACTAGCAATGTATTTTCTCGATCTGACTAAACCCGACAAAATGGAAGCCGAACTCGACAGAACTCAATTGGCTTTATCTGAATACTTTGGTGTATCTCGCCCCTCTTTGGCTCGCGAGTTGGCTAATATGCAAGACGATGGTTTGATAGAGATCAATAAGAAACACGTTAAGATACTGAACAAAAACAAATTGGTACAACTCGTATCATTTTAAGATCACAAGGTCTCAGATTGGCTTGATTACTTTGGTTGGTTCTCGAAGAACAATTGTGGATATGATTAGATAGTTGATAAACAGCACATATATAAGAGAATAGCCTGCATATGAAGTTTACTTATCAGCTCGTATGTATTTAGTCGTTTGATCTCCCTTTCTACTAGTAATCCAGAGAGTATCTAATTCTATTTTATAAGTTTGTGTGTATTGATCCAGCATAAGTTTTGTTGCATCAATAGCATAATGCTGTTTATTCATTTCATTCTGAACCTTTCCCTCTGCATAGGTAAAATAGGAGTAAAAATCGACGGTAAATACACGTGTCATTACCAGACTATCTGTGTCCTCATAATAATTATTCCAAACACCTAATACAGGATTAATAACCTTATCCTCTGCAACTTCGTCATTACAAGAAGTAAAAGCTAATAACAGCACAAAAAAATAAAATATCCTTTTTATAATTATACTCATACTCTTAAACTACAACAATAAATACAATAGTTTACCTCTCTCATGTTATATAACGGAAAATATTTGTTGGTATTGCATTTTTATTAAAGATTGATAGTCGATAATATAAATAATTGAATTATTTTAGCATATTATTTTTTCAAAATAACACAATAATAAAAACTTTATATACTGATAGTTAACAAGAATAAACAAGAAAAAATCCAAAAAAGGGCATAATATAATGCAACGAACAGCATAGCAATGCGTCTTATATACAACAACGCACATTAACGAGCAGTATTTATGAAGAATTGCTTAGTGATAAGCATCGAGGCTATCTACAAACAACAGAAATTGAACAACAACTTATGGTAGCTAAACAACACTAAAATCTGTATAAAGGAAAAAAAGGTCGGAATTTCTTTCCGATCTTTTTTTGTTTTATACAAAAGCACCTATAAGATCTAACTACAAGACAGTCTTCTCTCCACATCTCATTAAAACACCCTACCTAATAAAAAGATTGTTATTCAGAATTAAACATACTATCTTAGTCGTGTTTAAAACTATTATTATATATGGAAAAAATAGAGCATATTAACTACATAAAATCTCCCATCTCAGGAGTGTATGAGGCACTTGTAACACAAAATGGATTGGGCAGAATATGGACAACTAAGCTAGTTGTAAAACCTAAGCTTAATTTTGTGAATGAATTTTATTTTGACGACGAAGATGCCACTAAAATGAAAATAGTTGAATTGGTCGAAAATAAAAAGATCGTATGGGAATGCACATCTTCTGATCCCGAATGGATAGGCACAAGCATATCTTTTGACCTTTCGGAGAAAAACGGAGTTACTTCGGTTGTTTTACGTCACGAAAACTGGCGAAAGATTACCGAATATTATCGTTGGTGTAACTACAACTGGGCGATGTTTCTTCTCAGTTTAAAAGAGTATTGCGAAAATGGAACAGGAACTCCGTATCAAGAGAGACATTTTTAAAGAGAAAGATAGCTTCTAACACATAGAAAAAGCCCTTCATAATGTATAATGAAGGGCTTTTTAAGATAATTACAGTTGATCTTCCGAATCAAAAAGAATACTTAGCTAGCAAGAAATGCTTGCATATCGTCTTCTACGTTGGTGATTCCACCTATTCCAAAATTCTCAATAAGCACTTTAGCTACATTCGGAGATAAAAATCCGGGTAAAGTTGGTCCTAAGTGAATATTTTTCACACCTAAGTGCAACAAAGCAAGTAAAACAATCACAGCTTTTTGCTCGTACCAAGCAATATTGTAAACAATAGGCAGATCGTTAATATCCTCTAGTCCGAATACCTCTTTCAATTTCAGAGCTATAACGGCTAACGAATAACTGTCGTTACATTGTCCGGCATCCAATACACGAGGTATACCACCTATATCGCCCAATGGAAGTTTATTATATCTGTATTTTGCGCATCCTGCGGTAAGTATAACTGTATCTTTAGGTAACGCTTCTGCAAATTCGGTATAATAGTTACGGCTTTTCATACGACCATCGCATCCAGCCATTACAAAGAATTTACGTATAGCTCCGCTTTTAACTGCCTCTACTACTTTATCTGCCAAAGCAATTACTTGGTTGTGAGCAAAACCTCCAACAATAGATCCTGTTTCAATTTCGCGTGGGGCTTGAGAAATTTTAGCCATTGCTATAATTTCAGAGAAATCTTTTGGTTGTCCGTCTTTACGTTCCGCAATATGTTTCGCACCGTCAAGACCCGCTGCTCCCGTTGTAAAGATACGACCGCGATATGATGCCGATTTAGAAGGGGGTACTATACAGTTCGTTGTAAAGAGAATAGGACCATTGAACGAATCGAAATCTTCTTTTTGTTGCCACCATGCACCGCCGTAGTTTCCTACCAAGTGTTTGTATTTTTTCAGTTCGGGATAGTAGTGAGCAGGTAACATTTCGCTGTGAGTATATACATCTATGCCAGTTCCTTCGGTCTGAATCAAAAGATCCTCAATATCACGAAGGTCGTGTCCGCTGATCAATATACCGGGATTGGTGCTTACTCCGATATTTACTTCTGTAATTTCGGGGTTACCATACTTACCTGTATTGGCAGCATCTAGCAATGCCATAGCCTGCACACCGTATTTACCGGTTTCGAGAGTTAGAGCAATTAACTCGTTTACCGAAATATCTTCGCGAGTCAACTGTACTAAAGCACGTTGCATAAAACTCGACAGCTCAGCATCTACTTTATCAAGATTGTAAGCATGCTCAGCATAAGCAGCCATACCTTTCAAACCGTAATGCACCAATTCTTTCAACGAACGAATGTCCTCATCTTTGGTACGCAATACGCCTACTTCTTTGGCTTTAGTCATAAACTCAGACTCGTCGCCATCCCAAAGACATTCGTCAGGAAGATTGGCAGGAGTATTTACTAACTGAGCAGCCAGCCTCTTCTTCAAAGCCAAACCTTCTTTCACTTTATTCTTAATCGCTTCGAAATCGAAGTTAGCGTTGGTAATGCTTATAAACATAGCATCTACAACAAACTTATCGGCTTCGAGCGAAGCATTATTCTCGCTTCTCAAAGCATCATTATATACAGCAACACCACGTGCTACGGCTAGCAGTAGGTCTTGAATATCCGACACTTCGGGAGTTTTTCCACAAACACCCATTATTTCGCATCCTGTTCCTTTGGATGTCTCTTGGCATTGAAAACAAAACATATTACTCATGGTCATATATATTTTAGTGGTTGATCATTTAATGACACAAAACTAGAGAAACTATATCCATTGGTTTGTATCATATGTTACACTGTGGTTAATATTATGCACTTCCTCAAAAATTGACCAGATATTGAAGGTTCTCTATCGCCACAACTAACAAACTCTTTTTTAGGTTATTTAGCTATTCTAGGATTATATACATCCCTTAAAATTTCATAATCGGCATAGAAAAAGAGAACCGTAATTGCTTTTTATTCAATATTTTCAGTACCTTAGGAAAACTTATGTTAGAATTAAGTAAGGTCTATGATCTTTATTATACTTTGGGAACTATAACAACTAAAATTTGTTATATCTCTAAATAGTTCATTACATATTTTATTTACTCAATAGGGCTATGACTGGATGGGAGATTAAAGATCTTCTTGGCATGCTAAAGAAAGCACAAGAGGGTGATATTAGAGAATTAAATCACATGACTGCCAGTTATACATCAGGATGCACCGTAGATAAAGAATACGGTACAATGATTATACGACGACAGTTTAGAGTAGAAAATCAGGACAACGAGAGGTGTATCCTCAATTCGGAGCCAAACAAAAACGGAAGCAATGAATCTTCCGACGATCAACAATGGGGTATTACCATTGTACAACTGAGCCCTAAAGGAGGCTCTACCAATAGTTACTGCATACCTAACAACCTGCGAAACCCCAAAATCAGGCTACTTGACCACCAGACGCTAGACATTCTGTCGGACGAAAAGACAATCACAACCACTATAACAGAAATCGAAAAGAAGCTGAAACCTATCTACGGTATAGCTACAGAAGACGAGATAGAGGAAGCATTCAACACCCTTTCGTGTCAACAATATGTGATACCGAGCATAGAATCGATTGATAGCAAGGCATTCGGCACATTGGAGCTTGAGGAGGAAGAGTATGGTACTGTTATAAAAATTGATGATACTCCCGTTAGAATTACAATCTTTGTAACCGTAGGAGAAAGCCTGTCACCCATTATAGATCATGCTGAAAAACTGATGGCTGAGAAATTTTACGAGAAAGCTATCAGAAGTATGTACCCTTCGATGCTCGAACTGAAAAACGATTATTGGCTGGAAGAACCCGAGGATGAGAGTGATGCAGAACCTACACCTTTAACCTTAGAGGAGTTTAAGGAACGGATAACCCTCACCGAGATAGCATTTAATCAAGACAAGACTACAACTATTATATGTAGTAATGATGATATGTTTGAGGATCATGATATTGTAATAAGTACAGACACAAGGGGCGTTTATAAAGATTCGGCTTTGGCTGAATAACAAACTTAAAACTCTCGTGCTTTATTATTACTTTTGAAAAAGCTAGTCTTATCTTAGGGTTAGCCAAATAAATAACTGTGTGTTTTCACACCATCAAGAAACAATAACTAACATCATTTGTACAAGAGATGAAATATATAATAGTACTGTTTGCAACCCTGTTGATAAGTGTAGCAAATACAAAAGCTTGCTATGCACTAACTCCTGCAACAAACGACACTGTATACATAGAGCTTGATCCACTCTTTCCTGAAGAATTTGATAACCAAGACGTAAGTATATTCATCAATTGGGCATACAGTGGCTACGAACCTTCGGACTTCGAACACATGCTCTCAGAAGATTGGTACGATTTTTCTAAAGATGAAGAGACAAATAGCTTTTCTCTTACAAAATCAGACATTTCAATTGGCAAAGATTATAACGACTGTTTACAGGATTCTATCACCTATGTATCGTCGGCCAATAATATACTAATGGTTAAGGGGCTTACCCAAAAAGAGAAGCAACCCAAAACTATCATGCCCGAAGTAAATGCTCTTCAACCGGGAGAGAAAATAGACTTTACACTCAACAATCAAAAGTACACCCTTAGAGGCGAAGGCATCATTCCCCAGCAAGACAAGGTATATTTATCTCCTGGTTTTTCAATAGGTTATAGCAATGAATCTGTAATCAATTACAAACTCTATTTATCGACCAACGGAAGAGAGCAATTACTACTGTCTATACCCACCTTTAACGATACCTTTGTACAGATTTTATTTATCGGTGATCTGGATGAAGACGGCAAACCCGATTTCGTTTTCGACACATCTCGCGACTATGAAGAAAGAAGAGTTACACTCTTCCTCTCTTCTCCCGCAATAGATAACGAAATAGTTAGAGCAATAGACGAAGCAAACAATCAGTTCGATTGCTAAGATACTACTCTATATAATGACATAAGAAAATGAAAAAACATTTCGCCTCACTCAATATACTATCGCCAGAAGAATTAGATAGAATAGACCCTTTTCTTTCTCAGAGAAAAATAAAGAAAGGAGAATTTCTTATTCAATCGGGTAATATTTGCAAAGAAATAGCATTTATAAGATCGGGCGTATTACGCTCTTATTTTATAGACGGAGAAGGTGAAGAACTTATAAATTGCATTACTTTTGAAGGAGAACTTATGTCTGCATTCTCAAGTTTTATAACGCAAGTTCCCACTAACGAAAACATCCAAGCTATTCTTGATACAGAAATAGAAGTGCTGCAAAAAACTGATCTGGACTATCTTTATCAGACAAGTGCCGAATGGCAGGAATTCGGGCGAATACTTACCGAAATGCAATACCTGAAACTTGAAGAACGTATCATTTCATTTCAAAATGACGATGCTACAAAGCGTTATATGCTACTCGAGAAGAACAATTCAGAGTATGTAAAACACATTCCTTTACACTACATTGCGTCCTATCTGGGCATATCTACCCGACACCTCACCCGTATACGAAAATCTCTTTTATAGACATTTGTCCTAAATAGGAAAGTCATATTCATCCTATTTTTGCATAAAAAAAATAGATGCAAAAGAATATTCTAATCATAGGCGGAACGGGGCATATAGGCTCATTAGTAAACCGTATATTAAAAGATAGAAACCCTTCCCTCCAATTATTTATTGGTAGCAGGAACAAGGAATGTGATAAACTACCCCACCATGTTTACATTGATGTTACGGATATAAGTAGCCTTAGCAATATATCGGCACATTCGATAGACCTGGTTATATTATCGACCATAGATACGGACAACAATGTGCTTCAATACTGTATAAACAAACATATAGATTATCTGGATGTAACGAAACCTACACCCGATATACAAAACACCTTGAAGAGTCTCAAAAATAAACCAATCAATAGCAGGATTGTCTTTGCATCGGGATGGATGGGAGGAATTGTTTCCGGCTTAATATCTGCTCTCGAACCTGATTTCAGTAATATCGAACAGGTTCAAATCATGATTTACTATTCCTTGAATGACAAAGCGGGTAAGAGTGCTGCCGATTTTATGGCAGAAGATGTATGTAAAACATTCTCTGTCTACAAAGACAATTTGCCCTTATCAGTAAAGCATTTCGAGAATAGCGAAGGCTATCAGTTCCCCTTTCAATTAGGAAGATATAAGGTCTATAATTTCAATATACCCGATCTGTTGATTCTTAATAAAACGGAGAAGATTCCTTCCGTTTCAGCCAAGATAACATACAACTCCAAGCTCGTATCATTTCTATTAAGAACAGCTCAGGCGTTGAATATATTTAAGCTACTATCCTTAGAATCTCGAAAGAAGCTATTTCAATCAAGTGGCAGTGGCGACAAAACAGCCTTCGATGTAATCATCACAGATAAACGTCAAAAAAAGCAAACGATCAGCATTTTATGTACCAAAGGGCAAGCAGAATTAACAGCCTTTTCTA
The DNA here is from genome assembly GCF_015233815.1 of Dysgonomonas sp. GY617. Classification (NCBI taxonomy): domain Bacteria; kingdom Pseudomonadati; phylum Bacteroidota; class Bacteroidia; order Bacteroidales; family Dysgonomonadaceae; genus Dysgonomonas; species Dysgonomonas sp. GY617. The sequence continues at coordinate 426,638 of NZ_JADCLR010000001.1, read as the reverse complement.
TAGCTTTACATACCGAAAAACTATTCACAGCAGACAATGGTATCTATTTCGGACATCAAATATATAAAGCTGGAGAACTTTATGAATTATTGAAAGAAAACAAAGATATTACAATAGAGAAAAGATAAACAAAGATGAAAAAGATACTTATTATAGACGGTCATCCCGACAACGAGAGCCTCAATTTTGCATTGGCAAATGCATACGAACTGGGTGCAAAAAATAGCGGTGCAGAAGTCAAAAAGATAAGAATAGCAGATCTCAACTTCTCGCCCAATCTACAATACGGATATCAGAAAAGGATAGAACTTGAACCCGATCTGCAAAAAGCTTTCGAAGCCATCAAATGGGCAGATCATTTAGTCTGGGTGCATCCCGTGTGGTGGGGAGGTTTGCCTGCTATTGTAAAAGGATTTATTGATAGGGTTTTTCTTCCCGGATTTACTTTTAGACCGATTCCCAATTCTTGGAAATGGGAGAAACTATTGAAAGGTAAAACAGCGCACATAATCACCACACTCGATCAGCCCGGATGGTATTACGGATTAGTATATAATGCCCCAAGTGTAAATCAGCTCAAAAAATGCACGCTTCAATTCTGTGGAATACGTAAAGTGAAGGTTACTTATATAGGTGTCGTCAAAAATTCGAATGAAGAGATACGTAAGAAATGGATTGCTAAAATAGAAAAGTCGGGACAGAAGCAACAATAAAATCGAGCTACTACCCTATTGATTCTATTTTATGTATTTACTAACTCTCGGATCGCGTTCTGCATAATTCTTTATCAGCAAATCGAGTCCGCGATTAAAAACAATACGCACCGCAGCAGGATCAACAACCCCATATAATTCATCCAGATAAAGAGATGCTCCTTCGCTACCCAGCGAATGGGCTATCTCTTCGTTTCTATATTCTCTGAGAGAACGCATATAATCAATCATTTCGAGCATCATTTTCTCATGCTCATTTCGGGGAGAAATAGGTTTGAAGACTTCATCTATCCGAGTCATAGTAACGGGTAAGCTTCCTGTATTATCGAGCGTCCACCCTCTATCTGTACCAATTTCCGTAGGCTTAGTTAATACCAGACGAGGCACTTCCTTCATTACCACATCAGTTATTGGAGGAACGGAAGGTTTAACGTGTATCTTATCTTCTTTCTTTTCCTCCTTCTTTTCAGGTTTAGACGTTGCTGCTTGAGTTACAGCAGGCTTATTTTGTCGAGCAGAGGGTGTCGGTTTCTTTTCAGACACAGGTTTATGATTTGCCGTCTTATTTTTCTTTTTTAAACTATCTTTGAAAATAAACCAACCAAAAGCAGTAGGAATACCTACCCCTAATAACATAGCTCCTATTTTCTCCCACATCGACATTCCATCCAAAGGTGCATCGCCATTGAAGTGGGCAGAAAGTGCAGACAACGATTCTTGCATCGCTTGTTTATATTGCCCTGCCCTATTTCGGGGTAAAGCATACTTATTAATCAGATTCTGCAATGCCTTATCCGACAATTTTTCTTTATCAACATTGCTAAATACCCATACACCTTTTGGATAAAAGACAAAAACAATATCAGCATCCAAATTCTTATATTCAATCGCCATTTGCTTCTGTTTGTCCTTCTCGCTGTTTTTTTGTTGTAGCAAAGCACGTCCGAATACCGAATCTTCACCCTCACCATTCGGAGTAGTTATCACAGCAACTTTAACAGTTGTGCTGTCTTGGAAATTCTGAATCATAAGATTTATTTCTGCTTCATCTTGGGGCGAAAGTACATTTCTGTAATCTCTTACACATCCATCAAAAAAACGGGAACAAAGCGAATACACCAACTTCTCAATAACGGCCGATTGTGCCGAATTTGGGGCATCACTCAAGTATTTATTATACTCATTTTGTAAACGATCTATCTTTTGAGAAGTAATAAAGGGTACCATAAAAGCCGAATTTCTATTACATAAAATATTCAATTGTGGAGTTGTAAACACCTTGCTTCGAGGCCGTATTAAAATCACAAAACCATCCTCATAATCTTTAGATTCAGAGATATACCATTTATCATTGGTGACCGACGATCTGAATGCTCGGAAAAAGGGAGATTTTATAGAATAGTCATTTTGAGTAACTACATAGATTGGCGGCAAAGTTTTGAGCGAATCTTTAAGATTCCCTATCACCTTATTTAAGTCTGCTGCTTGCTGAATAGTAAATAGCTTCGAATTGTCTCTTACCCATTCAAAAACGGGTTTCGCCGGAGCCGCTCTACGTTTTTTAGGAGCTGCATACCCATCTAAACAAAGAGCCAGCAAAAGGATAAATATAAAACAGATACGCAGTCTACGCATTATCAGTAAATCGTTAGTTAAAGTCATAAGTGAGAAATATTCGGGTCTTATATTTGAATATTTCTCATATAGGGCACAAAAATAGATATTTATAAACAAAAACGCTAAAATAAAATTCACACCCCTATATTTTAATGAAAGCATTAGCCTCCATTAGCTAAGAGTATTGATAGTCAATGATGTTAGTTTAACATCAAAATGCTCGCAATTAGGAAATAGACATATAATAAGACACAATTTAAGAGAAAATAACTATTTAGGGGTTGCACAAAAAGATCATATTCTTTACTTTTGTTTCTGTCCTAAAAAATTAACAATTACCGAATGCAGTTTAAAAACTTCTCTATAAAAACAATACTCGCCGGATTAAGCTTCATGCTGATCTGCGTTACACTATCCGCCAAGGATAAGAAAAACGAGACACAACAAGAGCCAGCCCCTAAAGTTAGTACAATAGAAAAGAAAATTGGTCTTCCCCTTCCAAACGACAGCACAATCTTATCCCTTTATAGCGAAGCCGTTGCATGGCTAAAAACTCCCTACCGCAGAGGTGGAACAAGCCCTAAAGGAATGGACTGCTCTGGATTGACTACTACCATTTACAAAAACGTATTCGGAATAAAACTTCAACGTAGCAGTAGAGATATATCTGCACAAGACGTAAAAGATTTAAATAAGGATGATCTTAAACCTGGCGATTTAGTATTTTTCGGAACATCATCCAGAAAAGGAAAAAGAGTTAATCACGTAGGCGTATTTTTAGGCGACCGTCGTTTCATCCACGCATCAACCTCTAATGGCGTCATAATAAGTAGCTTAGACGAAGCATATTATCGTCGCACATGGATAAAAGGAGGCAGAGTCAAACAACAAGAGAAGATCTCAACACAGAAAATTCCAACTACATAATATATAGGAAAAGTTAAACTAAAAACACGCTGATGAATCAGGGTGTTTTTTTTTATTTATTGCTAACTTTAATCTATATTCGCATTATAAAAGCAAGGCTAAAATAGCAAGAACAATCATACAGCAACAGGTATGATGTTTTAGTATTGCTCTTTCCGTTTTGGAGAAAACAATTCGTTAGAATTTAATGATATAAAAAACCTATTTTAAGGCGATTATCACAATTTGGTCTTTAAGATAAGTGATCCGTCGAATGTAAAAAAATTATGCAAGAAGAGCTAGAAAAAACTGTAAATGATATAAATGAGCACTGTCCTATTCAAATAGATCAGACCACTCGCCTCGATGGCTGCGAATCGTTGCCAAACAATACCTTCCGATTCGATTTTACGTTTCTGTTTATAGATGCTACTAAAATAGATGCTCTAGAATTCAGAACTCAAATGAGAGATATACTTCTCTATAATATACAATGCAATCCACAAATGGCACTTCTCAAAGAGAATCATGCCACATTTATATACGATTGTGTTGACGAAAATAAAAACTTATTAGGTAAGATTACAATTACTCCACACGATTACTCCAAACCTGCTAAAAAACCCGGAATATTCGACCCTACAACCATTACATCCGACAATCTACAAAAAGTATTGCAGGATATAGTGAAGAAGACCAAGAAGCAATTGCCTCTTTTCACCGAAGAAAGTGGTATAAGCATGATCGATTGCAGTACATACAATAAAACTCTCGAATATACGTGTAAACTACTGAATGAAGATGTAGCTCGCTTCGACAGTATTTATTTTAAAACAACAGCTGTACCGGCAGCAGTACAATCATTAAAAGATAATCCCGATATGAAGCATTTTGCAGAGCAAGGCGTTTCTATCCGAAATATATATCTTGATAAACATAATAAGTATCTCTGTTCGATAGATATATCGCCTGACGATTATAAATAAAGCATCAGAGCTATTTACTATTTTAGAAGAGAAAACACCACAACAACTAACTAATTAATTATAAGATACATAGTCAAATATTTTTTATTGACTAAATACTAGATCATTTTATGAAAGCAACCTTAAATCGGATTCACTTGCCACTTATAGTAATAGCGGTAAGCTTATTTTTCGTACAGTGTAGCGGAGATAAAGTAAACTTCATCCTTAAGCAAATAGCAACAGAAGAAAACAAGGGGGCTCCTATCGAACTCGATGAAGTAACCACTTTCGATAGTTGTCAGGCTCTACCAAACAAAACATTACGCTACAACTATACCCTAGCTAGCGAACAATCATTTCCAAAGGAAGAAATACCTATGTTTGCACTGTTTCAGCAAAAACAACTAATCTCTGATATAGAACAAAACCCAAGTACTTATAAAACTCTTACAGATCTAAATACGATTATTCAATATGCTTATTTCGATAAGAGAGGTAACGAGATTGCGATTATAACCGTTACTCCTGAAATGTATAACAGCAAACCCGATAGGCAATCGGATGAATATGTATATAACGGAATTAAAGAAATAGTTGAAGCATATACTCCACAACTTCCGCAAATAGACGAAAGAGAAAATTTTACGGATATGAAAGTTTCTTTTCCAAAAACAGTAGTCTACAATCTGGAAAGAATCAATTTTATGAAACCATCCTCTTTCGACAGTATTGCTTATAAGGCTCAAGAGAAGGTAACAAGAATTGAAAATATCAAGAATAATATTTTCACAGATCAATTTCCTGATGCAAATATCTCGTATCAATATATATTCTATGATCAGAATAAGGAATATCTATGCACACTAGATATATCTCCTGAGGATTATAAATAAGATTATAACTCCTTTTATTTTTCTAAAACATAGCCAAGTAGCCAAGAGAAAATTTTCTTTCTCTAGAAAAAAGTATTGATAAAAATTTCCACAAAAATAATTATAACCTAAAAAACGATGAAGAAACTGATTTATCTACTAATTATCCCTTTCTTTTTAATAGGCTGTAGCAGTGACGATCCTATATATCCTGTAGTAAGTGCTTTAAAGCTAGAACAACCTAATAAAGACATTTATATAGGAGATGAATACCAATTAATAGTATCTCATACACCAAGTAATATTACTGCGCCCGCCTATACATGGGAGTCATCTGCCCCCAATGTAGCTGAGGTAGACAGTAAAGGAAAACTAACGGCTTTAAATGAAGGAGAAACAACAATCACTGTTAAATCTGCAGAATTACAACTTAATTCGGAGCTAAAGATAAAAGTGCTGCCCATCAAAGCTACATCTATCAAGATGAGCAAAAAAGAGGTGGAAATTATAATAGACGCACATTACACTCTTTCTTACGAAATCACGCCGAAGAATACTACCAATACCGAAGCAGTTTGGAAATCGTCTAACGAAAAAGTAGCAACCGTAAACAACGGAGATATTAAAGCTCTATCGGTAGGTACGGCTACTATCACCGTTACAATAGATGGAGTAAGCAATGAATGTGTGGTAACTGTACCCAGAACTTTATTCAGATACAAATTTGGAGCTACAATAGAGCAAATTAATCCGACTGTTAAGATATCGAATGACTTTGCTTATAATTGGGCTACCGAAGAGAATCCGCTTAGAGCTTTTGTATTCAAGAGTAATAAGCTTATCGCATTATGGAATTGCTATGACACTGATAAAGTGTTATCATACGACTATGAGATGTTTTTAAAGGAAGTAAATTCCCTTAATCCTCCACAGGCAGTAACATTAGAAAAAAATTCTGACCGCTACGCTCGTTTATCCGAGAATGTAGATGGACTAACATGGAAAAACGGCGATTATAATATACTTATAAAAAACGGTGAGGTATCAATCAAAAATAATCCTTATCCTATGTTGATAATACAATACACCGAAATAAAATAAAGCATTTTATAAAGGAAGACAAAAAAGAGACGCTAATTACTTAGCGTCTCTTTTTGTATTATTGTTAGAATAACAGATTGTTTTATCCTTATTCAGCAAATTTCAAACCTTTGATTTTGTTCCATCCACCACGAGTGAAATCAGGAATTTCAACGGGTACTGAACCATTATCCAAAGAAATTTCGGTTAAAGGTATAAGAGAACACCACTCTGCCAAGTCATACACATCCATATCTAATGGAAGACCTTTTTGAAGGCAATAGATCAAACGGTAATCCATGATAAAGTCCATACCACCATGTCCACCAACTTTTTTCGCTTGCTCTTCGATACCTTTAGCAATAGGATGTTTGTATTTCTCCATCAATGCTTTTTTCACTGCATCAGGTACAAAGCTATGAGCATTTAAGTTTTCGTGATTAGCTGCAACTTCTAGACTTATTTCGCTTTGATCCAAAGCAAAACCTTCTACCGGATATTTATTAGCGAAACCTTTAGTACCAGTCAATTGATACATACGGCTGTAAGGACGAGGCGATGTTACGTTGTGTTGAATTTGGATTGATTTTCCGTTTTCAGTACGAATCATAGTCATCGTATGATCACCATTGCGGAAATCTTTCACTTCTCTACCTGTTTTTTCTTTAATAAATGCAGGGTTACCAATAGCTTTAGTGTCTACCGATACCAAGAAGTTCATTTTATCGCCACGGTGAATGTTCATCACTTGACAAACAGGACCAATGCCGTGAGTTGGATATACATCTCCACGATGTTTCTCGTTGAAATCCATACGCCAGTTATTCCAGTATTGATCCCAATATGGTTGAAGACCATGAATATAAGCTCCTTCACCATGAATTACTTCACCAAACAAGCCTTGTTGAGCCATATTTAAAGATGTAAGTTCAAAGAAGTCATACACACAGTTTTCTAACTGCATACAATGTTTACGAGTTTGCTCCGAAGTATTTATCAGTGCCCATATCTCATCCATAGTCATAGCCGAAGGTACTTCAATAGCTACGTGTTTGCCATCTTTCATGGCTTGTACACCAATCCTAGCGTGGCTCAACCAATCTGTTGCAATATAAATAAGATCTACATTAGGCAAAGCTGTTACTTTACGCCATACCGAAGTATCACCATAAAACTCAAGAGCTTTAGGTTTTCCTTGTTTTGTCAAAATTTCATTTGCCGACTTTGTATTCTTTTCCAATACATCGCATAGAGCAACCACTTCAACTCCGGGAATATGTGTCATACGATTTACAGCTCCGGGACCACGCATACCTAGTCCGATAAAAGCAACTCGAACATTAGGAATAGGTGCTGTTGCTAAACTTAATACGTCTTTCTGTCCAGCCGGACGAGGGGGTGCAGGGGTTTTTATCATTTGAGCCGAAACAGTGGTCGAACCCAATAAAAAACACGTTATCAGCAATAATGCGAAAAGTTTGTTTTTCATAATCATTTGAATATTATAATAGTTAATTAAGTTTTATGTTTCACACCTATTGTAATCGCAGAGACTTAAATACGTATCCAATCAGGTTAATGCCTGCTGATAGGTATCTTTATCGTTGCTATTTTGCTCAACCTCCAATACAATAACAAAAGGTTGTCCTGCTACAAAATTGGCAGGTATAGCTATATTATACAAACTGTTGTTTTGTTTGTTACGACCTCCGTTTATAATATCTACCGCCTTTTTATCGGATAGAAAATACGCTTTTATAGGTTTTAACCCGCCTTTTGGTATTTCTATATTCAGCATATTATTAATGGGTCTATTAAAAACAGTCAGATATATTTTATTATCCTTCTTGGTGAAATATCCCCAACCCTGCTTTTTCAAATCGGTATATGAGCATCCATAAACGGCTTCGCTGTTTACTTTCATCCACTCCCCTATTTCTTTGGCAAGCTTGGTTTCTTCGGGTCTTATGTTTCCTTTTCCATCGGGTCCGAAATTCAAGACAAAGTTACCATCCATCGAAACCGATCGTACAAGCATATCAATCAGATCGAACGAAGTCTTTATATATCCTCTCCATTCCGAATGATAGCCCCATTGGTTTTCGGGTATAGTCATCACACAATCCCAATCGTTACCATTTACATCGGCAATAGAATTGGGCAGATCGCGTTCCCAACCCTGCTCATAATCTCCCATCAAATCACCATTCGAGTCGAAGTGCCTCTTTCCGTTTTCATCCGCTCTGAAACGGCTTCCTATTATCAGTCCGGGACGCATTGCTCTCATTTCTTTTTCAAGATTGTCGGCAAATTCTACTTGATCTATCCAAGCCTTATCCCATGTTCCATCAAACCAAAGTCCTTTTGCTGTTGGATAGTCGGTTAATAATTCGATTAACTGATTGCGTGTAAACTGCTTAAATTCTTCGTAAGCAGCCTTCTCCTCAGTTGTTTCGGGTATTGCACTCCTATATCCTTTTTCATGCCAGTCGATAATCGAAAAGTACAGATATACATCAATACCTTCTTTATCGTAAGCATCTACAATCTCCCTCAGAAGATCTTTTTTATATGGGGTATTTTTTATTGTATAGTCGGTATATTTGCTTGGCCAGATACAAAATCCATCATGATGTTTAGTTGTAATAATCATGTACTTTGCACCCATATCCTTAGCTTGTTTAGCCCATCCTTTTGCATCGAAGCTGGTTGGATTAAACTCTTTGTAAAGGTTATCGTAGGCATCTTTAGGCATTTCTTTCCACGAACGAATCCATTCGGCTGCTCCCGGATAATACTTGCCATCCCAATGACCGCCTGCCATAGCATAAACTCCCCAGTGGATAAACTGACCTAAGCCATATTCTCTCCACTTCTGCATTTCTGCATCTGTTCGCTTTCCTAAACGATGAGTCCCGTGTTGTAGCGGTATTGACGACCTTTTAGTTTGTGCAAAACTCTGTGCAAATGCAATATTCAATAAAAGAATAACCAAAAATACTATTTTTTTCATAATTTCTAACTTAAAAAAAGGAATACTTTCATTGTTAACACTTATCAGTTAATAGCTACTAATCAACTTTTTGAATGTTTTCTTGTTAACTATTGTCTAATGAATATTTTACAACCCTATATGTTCATTTTTATTCTCCCGAGGCTTATCTTTATTCAAAGATTTATTTCCGCCTTGAGCATAATTCCATAGTATCTTATCTTCGAAAGTTTGCCCTTTGTTTGAGGCTTTTACATCTATATTATTCACCCCTTCTTTGAGTTCTACATTCTCAAAAATATAATGTACATCGGTAGTTCCCTTCTTGTAGTTTTTAACTTCAACACCGTTTACAAACAGTTGAGGGATACCAATATTAGAATAAACTGTAACGGGTGTTATCTTGTTTTCTCTTTCGGTTACTCTTCGTTGAGTAATATACAAAACGGGCTCTTTGCTCCAATTGGCTTTATACCAATAAAAAGGGTCTTTCTTAAGATTGCGGTCAAAGGTTACCAGTCCCTTCATATTGCGAGCCTCAACCCCACCTTGCGAACTGGCAGGCGTAGCAAAGTCGAACGTGTTCCACAGATAGGAAGCCAACAAATAAGGATGCTTGGCAATATATCCCCACTGAATCTCATGAAAGCGGGTAGCAAATGTTTCGTTGTAACGTTTGTCGAATCCGCAGCAGTCGCCCACATCGCCCACCACCTCTTGCTGATGATAGATGTTTGCTTCTGTACCATATTCGGCCAGCATTACTTTATAGTTGGGATAGTTTTTCTCCATTCCCTCTATCCAAGGTTCTATGTCTTGAATTTTCTTTTCGTACCACCCAAAATATCGGTTGATACCTTGTATATCAGCATTCATATTCACACCATGCCCCGGATCTCCGTATCCGTTTACCGATACGGTATATCTGTAAGGATCTTCCGATTTTGCCAGATCATCAAGTTCGGCTGTTAACGAGGCTGTGTAATTGATAGGTGTATATACTTCGTTGTGCAACCCCCAAGTATAGATTGATGGGTGATTGTAATTCTGGCGGATGAGCTCGGTCAGTTGCTGTTTGGCATTATCAGCCTCTTTGGTAGAAACTCTATTAACAAAAGGAATTTCTGCCCAAATCATAAAACCTATACTATCGCATTTTGAATAGAAGTATTCGGATTGCTGATAATGAGCCAAACGAATGGTAGTTGCTCCTACTTCTTTTATAATAGCCAAGTCGGCATCGTGCTGCTCGTTAGTTAATGCACTGCCCAGCTGCCACCAATCCTGATGGCGGCAAACGCCATACATGGGTACTTTTTTACCATTGAGATACATTCCATCAGCAGCTTTCAGCTCAAAATGTCTCAATCCCAAAGGCTGCACTACTTCGTCTATAACCGATCCGTTGGCAACCAACTGAGTGACTACTTTATACAGATAAGGGTCTTCGAGTCCTTGCCACAAACGAGGTTTTATGACAGTGAAGTTCTGTGTAAAGAACTGTCTGCCCTGAGGCAATACATTTACAGTGGCTTCTTTTTTCAGTTTCAGATTACCCTCCATATCATAGATAGTAGTCTTCAAGACGATATCTTTAGCATCAATATTCTTGTTCTCTACCTTTATTTCTACATCTACATCTGCCGATTTGCTAGTCACATTTTTTTGTGTGATATAAATACCGGGCGATGCATAATCGGTTACAGTTATATTTACCTTCTCGGTTACAATAAGATGCACAGGGCGATATATACCTCCATAGACAGCAAATAAGGTACTGTTAATAGGTATAACGTCGGGGCGAGAGGTATTATCTACCTTCACCAATAGTTCGTTATCTTCACCAAACTTCAATAGTTTTGATATTTCGATAGTGAAAGCCGAGTAGCCTCCTTTGTGATTGCCTGCAAACACGCCATTAACATATAACTCCATCACTGTGGAGACTCCTTCGAAATTAAGGAAAAGACGTTTGTCCTTCAATGAAGCATCGGGACGATACGTTTTCTTATAATAGGCTTCGCCCGCATAATAGTTATTTTTATCGTTCTGCATATCCGTAGCATTCCACGTATGAGGAATGGTTACATCTTGCCATCGTTGATCGAAACCCGACTGAAAGAGTATAGGATCTGTCGGGAAAGGTCCTTTCTTGAATGACCACTCATCGTTAAAAGACTTTACGTCTCTTCCCCAAGTAGCCATCACAATGGATAGGATTAATAGTAAACTGGTTAATCGTTTCATAGTATATATCGTTTTGTTTATCTACGTACCATTAAAGAGATTAAAAAATCTCTTATTATTATTGAGCAAGCTTATAAACTTCTGTTCCTGCCAAAAGAAAAGCTCCTACTCCATACACCGCAGTCATATCTTCGGTTACCTGCTTAGGATCAGCGCCTATAGGTTGTACCCAACCCAGTTTTCCATCTTCTGAAACCGCCGAGCTTAAAGCACTCCATGCTTTTTCTAACGAAGGAAGGTAGTCGCTTCTATTCAACAAATCAGCATTGATGCCATATGCCAAAGCATAGGCTATGAGAGCCGTAGCACTGGTTTCAGGCGATGGGTATTCTTTCGGATCAAGCAAGCTTGCGTGCCAAAATCCATTATCGGATTGCAAAGCAACCAATGAGCCTACCAATTCAGAAAACAGATTTTCATAAAAAGGTCTTAGTTTAGAGTCCGTAGGCAAAGTTTTTAAAATATTCACCAATCCGGCAGCAACCCATCCGTTACCTCTTCCCCAGAACACCTTCTTACCATTGTTTTCTCTCTGATCGAAGAATCGGTCATCCCTGAAAAACAGTTTATTTTCTTTATCGTATAAATAATTGTAGGTGAGTTTAAATTGCTTATCCATAAACAACAAGTAATCGTCATTACCCGTCAGTTGTGCCAATTGTGCATATACGGGCGGCGCCATAAACAAGGCATCGCACCACGTCCACGCCTGCTTACTGCCATTGGTTAAAATAGAATTGGGAGGATTACTCATAATCCAGTTAACTCTGTTTATGGTTGCTTCCATCATTTCCTTTTTTTTGAATACGCTATACATATTCAAATAGAACTGACCTATACAAAGCTCATCGGCATGATATAGTTTGTACTTAGGCATATCTTTAAAATTAGATGGTATCTGCCAATCATTCTCATCACCTATTTGAGTAAGCCATGTATAATACTTTTTGCCATCATCCAACATTGCTGCCCATTCTGCCAACCCCAGATAGAGCGTGGCATTAGTCCATGCATCTATCCCAAAATCGTGCAGGTAACCGGCGCTACCTACTTTGGAATAAGTGAAATGATTTACTTGCCAATCGGCAACTTTATCAAGTGTAGTTTGTAAAGTCTGCTTATCCGGAATTTCGGTAATTGACTGTGCTTCACAATCAGAATTAAGGCTAATAAATAAGTAGGTTATTATAAAACAGACAAAAGTGTTTATTTTCATAGTAAATTTCTGAAATAATAGGTATAATGATTATCATCTGTCAACTTATCTTATCCATAAATTGACAGCTAAAACTCAATAGCAAAAGTATCCCTTCTTTCGTATTTCGATTTGTCCTATCTCGTTTTTCTTTTGCTTTATTTGGTTTATAGCACCCTCAGAAGCCTTTATTTACTCACTTTTGCCTTTTTTCTGTTTGGCTGCGAAAGCAGTAGGAGTATCGCCAAATTCTTTTTTAAATGCACGCGTAAAATATGATTGGCTTTCTATACCTATCCGCTCCATAATATCACGCATCGTTACATCCTCTTCCACAATAAGGCGGGCTGCTTTGCGAAGACGGTAACTTAAGATGAACTCAACTATCGATTTGTCGGTCATGCTCTTTACTTTAGTATAAAGCTTGCTACGGCTCATAGAGAGTTCCGAAGCTATATAATTGACATCCATTTCGGGCTGATCGATATGTTGATCGAGTATTTCGATAAATTTCTTTAAGAATTTATTATCCTGCTGATTGGTTGACAGTTCGGTACTGTCCACAAAATAATTCTTTGCATAATATTCTTTGAGTTGCTGCTGACGCTTAAGTATGTTCTGTATTGTAAGCCTCAATAAATTAAAATCGACAGGCTTTTCGAAATAAATATCTGCACCTGAGTCTGCCCCCTCCATTTTACTCTCCAAGCCAGTTTTGGCTGTCAGCAAAACAAAAGGGATATGAGATATATTTACATCCTCTTTTACTTTCTTACACAAGGTTATACCATCCATGTGAGGCATCATTATATCGCTCACTACCATATCTATCTCCATGTTATCGAGCAGTTTAAAAGCTATTAACCCGTCAGCGGCCTGCACCACATCATAGTAAGGGAGCAGCGATTCGGCAATAAGTTTACGCAGATCATCATTATCCTCAACAACCAGTATTCTCTTTTTATCGCGAAGAAGAATATCCTCCTCATTCGCTATATTCTGATCGGAGTTTGGCTCTCCATCCGCTTCTATATATAGAGATGCTGGTATATCATCAACATACACTTCATTTGTTATAAACTCACACTCTTCGTAGCTATCGGTATCAAACGGAAAGCTAACAACCATATCTGTACCCTTTTCCCGTTCACTATAAATACTGATCGTCCCTTTATGAAGCAGAACCAAACTTTTCACCAAAGCCAAACCAATGCCTGTGCCCAGATGCGAATCGAAATTGACAGTCTTTACTTTATAAAACCGTTCGAAAACACTTTGAATGGAATCTTTAGAAATACCTATCCCCGAATCGCGAACTACAATAGTATATAAGTTTTTAGCCTCTCCGTTACTATTGCTAATAGTAAAGCTGTCTTTATATACTGATTTGAAATTGGCAGGAGTTGAATATACTTCGAGACGTACACAACCCCCATCTTTGGTATATTTGAAGGCATTATTGAGCAAATTCATAATTATTTTCTCCATCACCTGCCTATCCGCATATACGGTTGGCACAATCTGAGGATCGATAAAAAGATCAAATTTAATATTGCGTTGTCGGGCATAATCCTCAAAATCAAAAGCCAACTCTTTGATAAATGCAGTAAGGTTTACAGATTGAATATGCAGTTTCATCTTCCCGTTCTCTACGGTTCTGAAGTCCATTAATTCATTTACCAGATTCAATAACCTTTGTGCGTTATTATTCAGCAAATGATAGTAATATTCTTTCAAACCCTCCATACGCAATTTATCCAAAGCGGCAAGAATGAGAGAAAGCGGCGTTCTGAAATCGTGCGAAATATTAGTAAAGAAACGAAGTTGCGATTGATGAATCTCCTCTTTTTGATTCTTTTCAACCTCATCAAGATATATTTGCAGTCGGAGTTTCTTCTGCTGATTATAATAACTCAAGACAACATATGCTATACCTGCCAAAATCAGAAAGTATAAAACATATGCCCACCAGCTCAACCATGGAGCCGACAATCGTTTTACTTTAATAACAATGGGAGTTTCGTTCCAAACACCATCATTATTGGCAGTCATCACCTCAAAAGTATAATTGCCGGGAGGTACTTTCGAATAGAAGGCACTGCGACTCGAAGCATCTACCTCAATCCAGCGATCGTCGTACCCTTTGAGGCGAAACCTGAAACGGTTTTTTTCGGGTATCAGATAATTATCGGACGAAAACTTAAAGCCAAAGTTAACCTGAGTATAGTCGAGTACTATTTCATCGGGAAACGAAGCAAAGTCCCCTTCGCTAGAATCTCCACCCAGATTTGGCTTTACAGATATATTGTTGACCAGAAAATCGGTAATAATAACTCTGGGTTCAAATTTATTGGATGATATTTCCTTCGGATTCACTTTAGTGAACCCATTCGACCCTCCAAAATACAAACTGCCATCTTTACTTCTGAATGATGATAAAGGATAATACACCTGCCCTTGTACCCCATCTTTTTTATCAAATCTCAGAAACTTATCATCCTCGGGGCTGTACCTAAACAAACCATTGTCGGTACCCATCCACATGTTATTATCGTTATCGGCACAAATACTGTAAATAGAGGATACATTAAATTTCAGAATATTATCATAGACACTAAATACCGAAGTCTGCGTATCGTATTTTATAAGTCCGTTTCCTATTGTACCTATCCAAATATTATTGTTATTATCGGCTGAGATAGTTTGAGCATTGGGGTAAAACGAATCGTGGAAGGGTACTATTGTTACCTCACGAGTTGCCACATCCATCCTATATATTTTCTTATGAGTGATTATCCACAGGTTTCCGACCGAATCTTTACACATGTCGTAGATATAGTCGTTACTATCAGACTCATCGAAATAATAATGGGTGAATATTTTCTCACTGAACGAATAGAACGATACAACCAACTTTCTCAACTGATAGGCAATCCACAAACCCGAATCGGGTTCGGATACTATTTTGCGAAGGTCGTTCGACAAGAGGCTTTTCTTATTTTCCTTTTCTCTCTTAAAATTAAAAAATCGCTTACTTTCTACATCATAACGATCTAATCCTCCCCGAAACATCGAAATCCAGAGATTATTATCAGAATCCATCACCAGCGATTTCACATTGTCATACGAGAGATTATTCTCGCCCAAGCTTTTCGTATAGTAAGTAAACTTTTCGGTTTGCTTATCCATACGGTTTACTCCACCACCCTCAGTAGCTATCCACAGATATTGAGAGTCTTCGGCAAAACCACTTACCAGATTATGATTTAGCTGACCTAAACCCACGAGGTAACTTTTGAAACTTACTTTTTCATCGAGATTTACATAAGACAAGCCTCCCGAATAAGTACCTATCCAGATATTTCTCTGATTGTCTTCTGCAATTGTCCAGATCGAATTATCGGGCAAGCTAAAAGGCTCCGATTTAGAATGTAAGTAAAGTTCATAATTTCGGGTTTCAGGATCAAGTATATACAAGCCCCTCTGAGTACCTATCCATATCTGGTCGTTCTTATCTATATGAAACATCTTCGACAGAATGTGTTCATTATCCTGCTGATAAAAGAAATCGAAATGTTTTTCTATACTTCTTGTAGGAATATCCAAGCAAAGAAGTCCCTGATCGGCAACCAGCGCCCATATCTTATCGCCTTTCTTACGGATAGTTTGTATGTATGAGGACGGGAACGAAAACAAGGTCTCAATCTTCTTACTTGCATAATTGTATTCATAAATCTTACCTCTCGCCGAAGCCAAAAACCACGATGAATCATCGCCATCGTAAGCACTTATTTCTGCCAGCGGTTTACCATTATATTCTATTGTCTTCCAATCTTTAGACTCATCATCATATACGGTTATCAATCCTGATAGGCTTGCCCAGATATTATTATGAGAGTCTACACTCACATTCGTCACATTCTTATCCAGCAATAGCGTAAAAGAATCCGAAGAGTTGTCATACTGGTACAATCCGTTATTGGTAGCAACAAGTAATCTGCCCGAAGCATCGGCAGCTATCATATTAAAAAGCCAGCGATTAGAAATGTCTAAATCTTTGAAGTAGGTATAATAGCGCTTATATTGATAGCCATCGAAACGATACAGATCGTTGTCCATAACTACCCATATAAAACCATCTTTATCTTGTTGTATCGATTTTACACCATCATAATAAAAGCCGCCTTCAGGAGAAAAAGTCCTGAATCGATAATTGTTTTTACCTCCTGCCGAAAGGGGGCACATCATAAATAATGTATGTAAGAAGAATATCGAAAATAATAGATACTTTCTCATGTGCTTCAAATAATAATAAGATTAGGCTAACTATCGAAAAAAAACTCTGACAGCAAACAACTTAATTGCTTGTCAGTATATATTAATACAAAAAAAACACAATATCAATCCTGTACACAACGTACCGAAAAACGGAAATTTAAATTACCACTACCAAAGGACGATAACGTAGAACCACTAAAACTTAAATACCGATATCCTCCAGCAGGAGCAGACGTCCACAAATAAGCAGAAGTAGAAAAAGCAACCGCATTGAGTCCATCCTCACGTACCCATCCAGCAGGAAGAATATTAAAACCAGAAATGGTAACAGCCAGATCAGCCGAACCCCATTTGTAACCTACTCCACTATCAGTTGTTTTATAAGTAGCTCCTACATTTCCCCGTAATTTGGCACCAAGATCTGTTACTCCCAAAGTTGTTGTTAAATCTGCCCAATCTTGTACCGAGGCTACGTGCCACCCTTTGGGGCAAGCTACCATTGCCTGATTCCAAGTATAGAACAAACCAAATATAGAAACAAAAGCCTCATTAGTCATAGTTTTCACTATACCATTCTCGGTATAAGTTACATTTCCCGAGGGCATAACTCCCAACACTTTAATCTGAGCCAATGGCATTACTGTTGCATTTTTTGCAGGATTGAAACGCACACCATCTACAGGGTCAATGCAAGTACCATCAGGTTTTCGAATGGCGCGCAAGTTTTGAGTCATCCAACGTTTAGTACCAAACACTTTAGTGGTGTACTGATTTCCTTCAAAATCGGTAAGGATTCCGCTTGCTTCATTAAACGAAGCTCTATCTCTTCTTGGAACCGTTCCTCCTAAATATTGCCAATTGTCGCCACTCCACACATAAATACCCGCAGCGATAGGCGAACAAAGGTCGCCCACATGATATACTGTCAAACCTATATGGGTGGTTTTATCTAACGATCCTCCTTGCACACCCATGCTCAGTCCCAAATCTCCATCAAGAGCTTTGAGTTCAACACGAGGCATTCCCAACCCCTTTGTCGTATTACTAAGTCCATCCGACTGGGCATCAGTAGTGTCAAATTCTTTCAGTTGCAACAAAGCTCCCGATGCGGCAAGCTTGTCTGAACCGATAGTAACCTGTCCCAATAATGTATTATTCATGACAAATAATAACACTAGAAAAAATATTGCTTTTAAAATATTATTCTTCATAAATTTCGAATAAAAAGTAAGGATAAAGCACAAACTACTGAAAAAAAGATTCACTTTTCTTCGATTAATTAACAAACAACACTGATTCTATCTGAACAAAGATATACTAACATAATTTCTTATAAAAGAGATAATCTAAAAAAAAGAAAAGTACACCTTATTATTTAAGTGTACTTTCTTCTACATGTAGGTTTTTAGCCCTTATTTCAATCTTATTTCTTTTATAATATCCTGAGTCATAGCATCCAGATCGTAATCGGGTTTCCAATCCCATTCCTCTCGAGCCTCCTTATCATCAATACTATCGGGCCACGAATCGGCTATCTCCTGACGATAATCGGGTACATAAGATATTTTAAAATCGGGAATCACTTTTTGTATAGATTCCATCATCTCTTTAGGTGTTACACTGAATGCTGCCAGATTGTATCCCGTTGCATTCTGCAAACGCGATTTATCTGCCTGAAACAACTCAATAGTCGCCTTCAAACAATCGGGCATATAAATCATTGGCAACATAGTATCCTCTGTCAGGAAACATTCGTATGAGCCTTTTTTCACTGCATCAAAATAAATAGCCACCGCATAATCGGTAGTACCGCCACCCGGCTGTGTCTTATGGCTTATTACGCCCGGATACCTCAACCCTCTGATATCCATATCGTATTTGAGGTTATAATAATTGCCCAGCAGTTCGAGAGCAACTTTGGTTACCCCATACATGGTAGTAGGATGCAAGATAGTTTTCTGAGGAGTCATAACACGCGGCGTATCGGGTCCAAAAGCAGCAATGGAACTGGGAACAAGTACCCGTTCTATTTTCTTTTCGCGTGCCACTTCAAACACATTTACCGTACCATTGATATTAACATTCCAAGCCAATTGAGGATTTTTCTCACCCACGGCAGACAGTATAGCTGCCAAGTGAACAATGCTATCTACCTCGTATTTATCTATTGTTTCGGACAAAGCTTTTGTATCCAACACGTCTAATTGTACAAAGGGACCGCTATTTAACAAATCGGGGCAAACCTTAGTAGACAAGTCGGAAGCAATCACATTGTCGTTTCCGTATATTTTGCGAAATGCAAGAGTCAGCTCAGAACCAATTTGTCCTCCGCAACCCGTAAAAAGTATTTTTTTCATAGTTTATTAAAGTAATGTCGAGTATTCATTCTGTATCACTCAGTAATAAGCAACAGTTAATCCTGCACTGACCAAAGTCTAAAAAAGGTATTAAAACTTAAATAACGCCTAGTTCTTTACCCACTTTAGTAAATGCAGCAATACACTTTTCGAGATGCTCTCTTTCGTGTGCTGCCGATAATTGAACACGTATACGTGCTTCGCCTTTAGGTACTACGGGATAGTAAAAGCCTGTAACATAGATACCCTCATCCAAAAGCTTAGCAGCTACTTGTTGCGAAAGTTTAGCATCGTATAACATTACTGCGCAAATAGCAGATTGTGTAGGTTTTATATCGAAGCCTGCGGCTTGCATTTTAGAAACAAAATAGTCGACATTTGCATGAAGTTTGTCCTGACGATCGTTACTTTCGTCCATCATTTCGAACATACGTATACCTGCACCTGCAATCATTGGAGGGATAGAGTTAGAAAACAAATAAGGGCGTGAGCCTTGACGCAACATACTTATTATTTCTTTCTTACCCGTTGTAAAACCACCAATAGCTCCACCAAATGCTTTGCCTAAAGTACCGGTTATAATATCGGCTTTGCCTTTGCAATTATATAGTTCGGTTACTCCACGTCCGGTTTTGCCGACTACTCCTGCCGAGTGGCTTTCGTCTATCATTACCAAAGCTTCGTATTTGTTGGCTAGCTCCATAATCTTATCCATTGGGGCTACGTTACCATCCATAGAGAAAACGCCATCGGTAACTATTATGCGGAAACGTTGTGCTTGCGATTGTTTAAGACACTCTTCCAATTCAGTCATATTGGCATTGGCATATCGGTATCTTTTTGCTTTGCAAAGACGTACACCATCGATAATGGATGCATGATTAAGTGCATCGGAGATAATGGCATCCTCTTCGCCTAACAGAGGTTCAAACACACCACCATTGGCATCAAAACAAGCTGCGTAAAGAATAGAATCTTCGGTTCCAAAAAAGTTAGATATTTTCTGCTCCAGTTCTTTGTGTATATCTTGAGTTCCACAGATAAAGCGAACCGACGACATCCCAAATCCGCGTTTATCTAACGCCTCTTTGGCTGCATCAATCAACTCCTGATTATCGGATAAACCCAGATAATTGTTTGCACAAAAATTCAGAACCTCTTGCCCTGTTTGTACTTTTATCTGCGCACTTTGAGCAGATGTAATAATTCTTTCGTTTTTAAATAATCCTTGTTCCTCGATCGAGCTTAATTCGTTTTGCAAAAATGCTTGAAATTTTCCGTACATGACTTTATTGCTTATAGTGAATATTTAAGGTTTGATAAAAATAAGGAGAATATTCAAATCTGAAACTTCTCCTTATTTTTTCTATTTTTAAGATCAGCGATCTAATCTAATTCTTGCTTGTAATAACTAAAGCTTGTTTGAAGTAATAAATATAGTAATTAATTTTCTCCTAATATCTACTTTTTCACGCATAGTTATCAAATAATATTCACTGATTAATTATACCCCGGATTATTTTCCCATTTCAATCCCGAATTTGAGTCGATCACCCCTTGTGGTATTGGCCACAACACATGCTGGTCTTTTATGGTAGAAGCCGATTTCGAGTTATATTTCTTAGTTCTTTCGATCAGTTTTCCGGTACGTACCAATGTGAAACGTCGCATTTCTTCGCCCAGTAATTCTCTTACTCTTTCATCCAACAGATAATCTATGTTTACATCTGCTTGTGTTGCCAACGTAGCTCCTGCTCTGGCTCTCACCTTGTTTATGGCATCGGTAGCTTTGGCTATCTGATTGTCTTTAATATACGCCTCAGCCAACAAGAGATATGTTTCGGCTAAACGGAATCTCATTTTATCTTTTTGGTTTCCATTATAAGTCTCGTCATTTTCGGGCATATAATCAAACTTGGTAGTTGTAGGGAAAACATATCCCCTATCCATATTATCCTCGGTAATAGTATGTTTCTTTCCAAACAATGCTGTATTCTTCGGATCGTTATATACATACTCGCGGCGAATATTGTATATTGAATTTCTCATATCTTTCGCCTCATAACTATCCAACCAATGTTGAATTGGACGTATTTGTCCTAAACCTCTACCACCATACTCCTGAGATATTATAAATCCGGGGATGCTGTAATAAGCTCCTACCCATGCACGGCGAGTCCAATCATTGTAAGTAGTGCTTCCGCCTTGCACGTTGTATTCTGCCTGAACTACCCATATAGATTCCATGTTGCCAGCTTTACGATTCTGATTCTTTTCGAGAAACATATCTGCAAAAGGATCGCCCGGCTGCGATGAGTTTTTACCGAAACGTGTATTCATTAATTGAAAGTAAGATGAATTGATTACTTCTAAAGCCGTAGTTTCTGCTTTTTTATAATCGCCTGCAAAAATACTTATCTCACTCAACATATGCAGTGCAGCCCATTTGGTTAACTCTCCGTCTTTTACATTATTCGGATTTTCGGGCAGATATTGTGCCGCAAATTCTAAATCTTCAATCATCTTTGCCAATACCTCAGCTTTGGGTGTTCTTGGAAAGTCTACTCTATATTCCTCTTCCACTTTATCTACCCAAGGCACATCGCCATACAGATAGGTTAAATAACGATAGGCATAGGCTCTGAAAAAACGGGCATTAGCTTGAAAGAATTGTTTATCGGTGTCTTTACTCCAAACTACATCGCCTTTCTCTGCATAATTTATCATCATATTGGCATTGGTAATCAAGCCATACGCCCACTTCCATCTATTGGATATGTAACTGTTGGTGGCATCGAAAGTATATTTTTGGAATGGTTGCAACGTACCGTCCACATTGTTTATATAACAAATGTCTAACCCACCCTGCAACACCTCGTAAGCACAAGCTCCTTGCGATACAATGTTATCGTTCCATGTCTCAAATTCGAGTCTCGAATAAGCCTGCAATCCATTCAATGCAGCATTAAAGCCTTTGGTCGTCTTGTATGTTTGCTCGGCACTCTCGAAATTCTGTGGAGTTTCGTCCAAAAAACTTTCGCTGCATGCACTGCACAAAACAAGAGCTAATAGAATACTTGATATATATTTTTTCATGATAAACTGCTATTTAAATATTCATTGTTTTGTTTTTATTTGCAGGGGCTGACTTCTATGTCGCCATTTTCGGACAAACACTTAGCGTTGCCCCTGCAAGAAAAGGTGTTAGGTCTTAAAAAGTCACATTCAGTCCTATAATAAATACCCTCTGTGTAGGATAGCCCGAAGCATCTAAACTGTATTTATCTTGCTCTATGTTGGTTGTGAATTTTTTCGCATCCGAGAAAGTAAACAAGTTACGACCATTCACATAAGTTGTTAGAGCCTCAAGACCAATCTTTTTAATCGCTTCTTTTGGGAATTGATAAGCCAGATTTACATCCTGAATTCTAATAAATGAGGCACTTGTATAGAAAGTGTGCTTGGTTTCGTTATAGCCCAATCGAGTATATTCGTTCGATCGGTTTTCGGGAGTCCAATAATTTATATTATTGATATAGTTTACATTCTTGTTGAATAACTGACGTTCGAATTTTACGGTTTCATTTTCTTTAGTTACATCAAATACTCCGTTAAGGAATACCGACAGCGACCAATTTTTGTATATAAATGTATTTGTAAGACCTGCCGTCCAGACGGGAAGTTTAGAACCGATAATCACGCGGTCGTCGGCAGTAATCTGTCCGTTACCATCCTTATCGTACAGTTTAGCATCACCGGGTATAGCTTTGTATTTTGCTGCCTCTTCTCTCTCATCTTCCTGCCAGATGCCTGTTACTTTGTAGTCATAATAAACACGGATGGGTTGACCAATAAACCATTTATTACTAATATCGTCTTTTCCATCTTCTTTCAAGGCTACAATTTTGCTCCAGTTGCCCGATAGCACAAAGGTTGAATTCCATTGAAAACCTTCGCTTTTTATATTCACAGAATTAAGAGTTAAGTCGAAACCTGTATTTTTAGTCTTACCCACATTATCCATCATGGTAGTATATCCATTCATAACGGGTACCGATCTATTCATCAACAAATCTTTAGTTCTGGTATCGTAATAGTCAAACGATCCACTCAAACGATTGTCGAAGAGATTGAAATCGACTCCTGCATTGAACGAATAAGATGTTTCCCATTTCAAATTGGGGTTTCCTTTCGTAAAGTTTGCCACCAAACCTCCTGCAAATTCGGCATCATTACCATATATATAGTCACGTTGAGCCAGCTTTGTTTTTGTTTGATAAGCACTTACTGCCTGATTACCATTAGACCCATACGACATTCTGAATTTAAGGAACTCCAATTGCTTTAAATCCCAATTCTGAAAGAACGATTCTTCACTTATCACCCAAGCCCCTGCAACCGATGGAAAAAGTGCCCATTTGTTGTTATCTCCAAAGGCCGAATATCCATCTCGACGAGCTGTAAGCGTCAATAAATAACGTCTGTCGTAAGAGTAGTTTGCACGTCCCATCCACGATAGAAGAGCAGTTTCTTCTTTAGTAGAAGATATGTTTTTCTTGCCTTGTGCCATTCCAATATTGTGGTAACCATTGGCATCCGATAGGAAGCCTTCGCCCGATGAGTCTTGATTACTTGTATTGGTTTTCTGAGCACTATATAATCCCGTTAAATCAAGGTGATGTTTTCCCCAATTGTTATCATAACGAATAATGTTTTCCCAAGTCCAGTCACCATAACTTGTATTGGTTATAGAAGCCGATCCGCCAACAGGTTCGCCCGTCATAGTAGTAGAACCGTAGTAACTGCCCTGCTCACGATGGCGATATGAGTATCCAAAATTAGCTCGGTACGAAAGTCCTTTTACAGGTAGTTTTATATCTGCAAAAGCATTGGTATATGCTGCACGAGAAACGTCGTCCAATATTGCATCCTGATCGGCAAAGGGGCTGTAATACATCGTTTCGGGACTCATCGGATAACGTACATATCTGCCATTTTCGTCTCTTACATTTCCATAAGGAGACATTCTGAAACCATAGGCAAAATTGGGAGCTTTACCACCTCTGTTTCTTTCCAACAACTGTATGTTGGCTCCAACAGTAAGCCAGCTTCCTATTTTCTGGGTAATGTTAGATGTTACCGCATATTTTTTATATCCTGTATATTTTACAATACCATCCTGATCTGATAACGATAGCGATACAAAGTAATTGGTTGCATCGGTAGCTCCCGATAAACTTATCTGATGCTCTTGTTGAATGGCTGTTCTGAACAGTTCTTTCTTCCAATCGGTTTCTCTTCCATTTTCAAAATTATCGACTAACGACGATTGTAACCAAGCTTTTGGATTATTCCATTCTTTATCGCCGGTATCTTTACGAAAGTCCTTCAATAGCTGAATATATTCGCTACCATTTCTTAAGTCGGGTAACCATTCTGCTTGTTGAAATCCTATATAGCCATTGTAGCGAACAACGGGTTTACCTACTTTACCTTTCTTAGTGGTGATAAGTATAACTCCATTGGCTGCACGCGAACCATAAATAGCAGCAGATGAAGCATCTCTCAAGACCGATATATTATCGACACTATTTTGATCTATTTCAGTAATATTTCCATTGAAAGGAATACCATCCAGAATTATCAACGGGTTATTACCTCCCGAAAGCGACTTCTCGCCCCTTACTCTGAAAGTAGCATCCTCACCCGGTTTATTATTGGAGGTAGTCACATTAAGACCTGCAATCTGCCCTTGCAAACGCTGCCCTAAACTTACTGCGGGTATTTTATCTATCTTATCGGATGATATTGTACTTACGCCTCCCGTCAAATCGCTTTTACGCTGAGTACCATAACCCACAACTACCACTTCGTCGAGCGCCGCTGAAGCATCTTCGAGCCGTACGTTTATTACCTTCTGAGAACCAACCGTAATTTCTTGTGTTTTGTAGCTGATAAAAGAAAATACCAACACCGATTTACTATCGGGAACCGATATTGTGTACTTTCCATCGAGATCGGTAACAGTACCTTTGGTCGAATTTTTCACTATGACGCTAATACCTATCATAGGTTCGTTCTGAGTATCTGTAACAGTTCCGCTTATTGTTATCTGAGCTTGAGCCGAAGCCAAAGACACAAACCCCAATAACAGCAAGAAGAATACTCTTTGAGAGAATATTTTTCGCAAATGCTTTGTGTGTGATGAATGTTTCATTTTAGATATAGATTTAAAGTGTTATTTTATTAAATAAGGTCTAAAACCTTTTTACGACTCCGATCGGTTATCATAGCCCCCGACCTACTTACATATTGGGAATGGATCTTCAAATATTTTCATTTTTTTTAGTTGATATATTTCATTTTCGGGTAAACAAAAAGGGGTTTCTCCCCTCCGACAAAAGAGGAAAAAAACGACATAAAATAGAGATCTTTGCAAGACAAAGAATCTACTACTTTCCCATATAAATATTTGGCTAAATGGTATCTTTTTAGTACCTTGACACGCGAGGTGTGTGTGTGTGTGTGTGTGTGTGTGTGTGTGTGTGTGTGTGTGTTAGCAAAATAAATAGAACCACCAAATCTGAAGAGACAAATTTGATACATCATAAAAGTAATACTTATAACTTTCTTCATATTTATTGTACTCGGTAAAAGATTAACTTTATTTAAAGTACAAACATAGATGCAGACCCTTATTTTACTCTTGCTCTTTTTGCTTATAATTTTGTCCGATTAGGTACAATACAGTAAAAGCACCCGATTTTAAAAACCTGATGCTTTTAGCTTGTAGACAATTGCAACAACTATCTTCTTATTTGTGCCTGAAACTTTTCTTGTTCGTCTTCAGCCTGCCCCTTATCTACTCGATAAAGGAGGAATCCGAAAATTTCGACAACTGTTTTTTTAAGGATTTCATCAAAAAGTAGAATCTTATCCTCTGCCAAATCGGCAACGATTTTGTACCATCCCCATTTTCTACAAAACTGCGAGTAAGAAGGAGATATTGGTTTGCCTGTTGCTTTACCTCTGAATAAAGGTTCGAAACGCTCTGAAATCTCTCTTTTTGTCGCAAAAAAAAAGCGAGCAACGGCAATGCTTCATTCATCGTTAAATTAGAAAACAATTCTTTACGACCTTCCGAAACTTTACTATCATAACTTTCGCCCACTGGTCGGCAGAGTATAGATAGTATATCCGACAAGCGCGATTGCGAATCCGACTCAAATACTGCCTCTATATCAACCCACTCGGCTAGTGTAAGCTCTTCGGTAAATGATACGCCGTAAGCAACCCCATCAACATCAACCTTATTTGTAGGTTCGCCATGATACTCTTCAAATACAAATTTTACAATATCTACAATTGTATCAAATATCTGAGTAGGGTTATTCAACAACAACTCTACATCTATACCACATACATTGGCTATCAATTGTATTTGCTCCAAGCGATCTTTAGGCTCTACCTGAAACCAACGCTCATAGTCACCTAAACGAATGTCGCTCCACGATTGAGGAATACTGATTTGTGTGTCGTCAAAAGAAAGTGTAATCATAAAAATCTGAATTTTATCCGTACTTGTTATTATACTGTATAGATAAAATTCAGAGATATAGACGATACTATTTAGATATTATAAATGGTTATTAGAATCTTACAATCGGGATTGATTTTGAACACATCCGTTATCGGATTCTGAGAGAAACCAATAGTAGGAGAAAATCGGATAGTGAAAAAATCACTAGGCTTACAATAACCTGCATACAAGGAGGTTGTAAACGACATGTAAGCTGGAGTAACGGCTCTAAAATCGGGAGGATTAACGGCCTGATAAAATTCGATTACATCCATCAGATCATTTCCTATGGCTGGATAATATTCATTATTTATAAGATCGTCGCCCAAAGTATCATTCCTTGACAGATAAACATATAAACTGAAAAGAGACATTCCCGAAAGAGCAGGAAATCTAACATCAGACAACCCTGTTATGGTTAGAGTAAATAAATACCGTCCTTCGGTAGGCACTCTTATCTCTGTTTCGTTCGTTAAGATTATGCTGCCACTTTGAGGCGACAACTTCACGCGTTGAGGTATTCCGTACGAAAAAGACTGACCTACGGTTGCCGTAAAATAACCTATCTGCCCCAACGATGGGTTTGCTTCCCACTTATTGGTTACACCATCGGGCTGCAACGCCAGAATAGAGGGACTTCCATAACCGGGAGTAAGCCTCAATCCACTATCTACTCCTGTTACTGCTTTGTTATTTACAATATCCAGTTTTGTTTGCGGATTCAACACACCTATGCCAAGTTTACCGTCGGAAGACATTACAACATCATTAGATATCTGAGCTTCTGTAAGCGTAGCACTCGAATTTTGAGCATTATCGCCAGCGGCATCAATATGAAATAACGATCGGGGATAATCGGTCTTTATGCCTATTTGCGATGATATAGATATTGTACACAGCAGACTACCCGCAAGGGCTATAAAATATACTGTTTTTTTCATGAGATTATAATTTATAAAAGATTAGAGCTCCCGATTCTGTTGCCATCTGACTCTCAACACTCGACACATCATTGGGATTGACATATAAAAATACATTGGTATCAATATCACCCGTACTAGCTAACTTTACGGTAAGGTAAATGCTGTCCTCTTTCTTTAAATTTTGTGCTACAAATATCTCAAACAACGACTGATAATTCAAAATCTGCATAAAGGGGCGCGACTCTATTGAATACAATACAGTATCTAACTGTCCTGCTCGTCTTAGCATCAGATTATACTGTATAATTACCGAGCGAGAATAAAGCATGGTAGGATCATCCCATGAAGTTATCCCATCTTTCATCAAACGGGGAACCCATCTCAACATAAAGGCAAAAGACCCTTCATTGGGAATCTTTATCATATTATCCGTCACATTCAGAGGCATTACACCCGTTACATTGTAGCGAAAATTTATTGGCTTGGATTCCATCTTTACGATAGACCCTCCCTGCCCTTTTATCAGACCCCAATAGGCATTACCATCAGCATCGCCCAGTAATACACGTTGCAAACCTTGAGTACCATCGCTAAGCTTGAAAGCGCCATAAAGCTCGTCCGACTTTAAATGAAGTCTAGCAGTAGGAGTTAAAGTACCCACTCCCATGTTTCCCTCATTGTCAACAAAAATATCGTTAGATTCTTGTGCGGGAGTTATTGCTCCCACAGTATTATCTTTTTTTCCATCGAGGTGAAATACTCCCATCACATCGGAAGTGTTTATACCTATTTGAGCAATAGACTCTATCGAAACAAATAAAAGTAAGAGATATAAATATCTGTTCATCTTCATTCAGCATTAAATAAATAAAAGTATTCAATTACATGTCTTTGGGGCATAACAATTTATGTTTATTACCATTCCCCTTAAAGACTTACCAAGGCTATAACCTTAGATGTTGTATATGGTTAAACTAGGGAAGTAAATAATATTATCGAACTGTCCCTGAGTAGCATTCAGCCCCATAGCAATATCCCAATCTTTACCCAATCTTTGGCTAGGCTTTACTACAAGAGCATAAATCTCCCCTTTCTTTACATCTGGAACAAAAAGAGAAACGGCAAAAGCATAACGACTCGTTATTGCATAACTTCTCGATCTGTTTACTGCTACTAAAGCATGATCCGAATCTTCGAGTTGAATAACGCCTGCAACTACTTTCTTGATTTTTACTTCGGTCAGAAGCTCTTCAAAAAATACACCATTCAGATTGGGTACTGATATGAGAGGGCTACCAACCGATCCAAACCAACGAAGAGTGAATATATAATTACCATCGGCATTTATTTTTATATAACCGCCATCGGTATTCTCGATGAGGCTACCATCGTCCTCTTTTATTTTATTGAAAAGAACTGCCGATTCTTCGCCCGCTTTGTATGTTATTACCTTCTGAGACGGACTCGTCATCCGATACACCTTACCCGATAACTGAGCTTTAGTAACCCACGAGCCTGCACCATTCTCGTCCGATACCAGATACTTACCATCGCTCACCTCTTCCGAGGGATCTTGTATACGTATAAATGGCTTACCATCGGAGGTGTTTACTTGCAGCTTCGTAGAAGGAGACAAAGTACCAATACCCACATTTCCTTTGGCAGTAACTACTACATCGTCCGAAAAATTTGTGCCAGTACTACCCGTATCTCCTTTAGCATCGAGGTGAAATATGCCTTGGGGATATAAGGTATTTATTCCTACCTGAGCCCTACTGAACCCGATAGATAATAAACTGATAATTAATAGAAAACATTTTCTCATTGTCATAATTATTTTGTGATGTGTTTATAGGTTCGTAAATAAAAAAAAGGCAGCGGCATGTAATCACTACACACCACAGCCAAACATAGTTGTGTCATAGATAAACGGATAGCTCGTGTCGATTTTGAACGACAACAAAAAAACAAATCGGTTACACGAAAGCGTTTACCGAGACAACTATCAATATATTTATTGGGGAAATATTGTAAAACGAAAATAAGTGCGTAAACAAGACGCAATGATAAGAAAAGACAGAAAACTCTACCTGAAAATTTGAAGAATAAGTAGCTTCTTAAATATGTGGAGGCATTACTTAGCTCTCTCTCTCTCTCTCTCTCTCTCTCTCTCTCTCTCTCTCTCTCTCTCTCTCTCTAATATTTCAACACACATATCCAAACCTAAATAGTTAAAATTTAGATTATTACAAATAGATATGTTTGTTAATTTTATTGTCATTATTCTTGTAAAGAGTTATTTAACAGAGGCAAATATAAAGAATAATATTTTATGATACAAAGAATAACATACAATAAACAACACGATACACTCTTACACATTATTTTAAGGAGACACTATAACGACATTAATAAAGGACGGTTAAAAGGGTAAGATTCAGAAAAAATTCACCCTTTTAACTGGCTATTTATTAAACAACTATCCTCATCCACCCACATCAAGACCTAACAAAACAAGTTCTGCCCAAACATGATTAGGTTTAGCAAAAGGTAATGTATCAAGAAAAGGTATTGCCGTATTTTCATCTCTATTTATATTAAACACTTCAAACTCTATACTCAAGGTTTCTGGTGCGGTAAACTCTACATAGGTTGCACTTGCCGACAATGCCCTTATATAAGTTGGACTCATAATCGGGTTGCCATTTCTAAGAAGTCTCACTTCGGCATACTCGCTTACATTCTCTATGTCGCCTGCCATAAAGATAAGATATCTGCCCTTAGGCACAGTAAGACTCGTTGCTGTTGTAGAAGCCCCAAGCTCGGTTTTTAGAGTGGGGGTACCCGATAAGGTAAAGACATTAGAGGATGCATTTATCTCTCCCCAAGCAGCATTATCGAGCCTCCATTCTATTGTTTTATATCTGAGAGCTATTAAGTAGTTTTTCCACGAAGCCTTTCCGTTTTGGTCCGAAGCCAGAATATAATCGGTAAAATCAGTAGTCGAATTATCGGAAAACCTCAGCTTGCCTGTAATATCAAAACTAGCCTGAGGAGTTAAAGTACCCAACCCCACATTACCGTTAGAATCAATGATAATATCATCCGAAAAGTTTGTGCCACCACTCGTATTACCCTGAGCATCTATGTGGAAAACACCGAGAGGGCTGATTGTATTTACTCCCACCTGCGCATAACAGCAAACAGGTAAAAGAATAAGAAAAGAATATATATATATTCGTAAATTTAAAGGAAATACCATACAAAATATTTTTAAATGTTTTCGAGCTGAATAATAGTTGTTACATAACTATAACCAGTTTTAAATGGAAGATTAGTGTACGAAGGAGTGTCAACATCAATATGAGTAAAATTGAGTTGCAACTTAGTAGGTGCTTCTAACATAAAGATAAACGACCCGCCGCCCAATGAATTTACAGCCATCAGCGAGTGTGTAATAATACCATCCATTAGTATATCAACCGTTCCATATTCGGTCATTGCCTGATCGCCATTAGCCGAAAACAAGTATCTCCCTGCGGGCAAAGTGAGTACACCTGCACTTTCGGAGCAACCCACAATCTCGTTTCTCAACAAAGCTGAGGTAGCTTGCAAAGGATCGTAGATCGGTTTACTGACCCCATAATCCTCAAAATCTTGTGACCCCGATAATCTCCAAACTACATATCTATTGACAATCACTCTTTGCCAAGATGCTATGCCATCAGCATTACTAACCAATACATAGCCGTCTCTCTGAGTACCATCATTCATTCTGAAGGTTCCATTGATCGATAAGTTAGATGCAGGGTTAGTGGTTCCAACCCCCAAATATCCCTGCGAAGACACCACAACATCATCCGTTGTATTACTGCTTCCTGAGGTATTTCTCTTAGCATCAATATGTAGTAAGCTTGAGCTTAAGGGAGATTCTGTGTTAATTCCTATCTGAGCACTGACTACTCCCGAAAAGAGAATAAACAGAACAGATAAATATGCATTCTTTATCATAATTTGAGGCATAATATTATTGTAGTTGTATGATTTTAATTTCTATCTCATAATTCACGTTAGAGAATGGCGGATAGTCAAAATAGGTTATTTCGGCAGTATATCTTTTAGCTACCACTTGCACTCTTATCTCTTCGGCAGTTTCCGCCAGAAAGGAGACCGATTGACCAACCATTTTCCCTCGGTATATGTTTGATAAAAAATAGCTGTCATCCGCCTTATGAAGCATTACTTGTCCGTATTCATCCAAACCCAAAAGATCAAAGTCAACAATCACCAGATAAAGTCCCGAATCTATTTTTATTCTGCCATCATCTGTTGCGGTCAGATTTAATTCATTTACCGAAAACGTAAACGGAGCCTCACATGGCAGCAAAGCTGTACCCACGGTTTCAAATACTCCTGACGCTTTACATATCGACATGCGATTGACCTTCGTTACCGGATTGTCTTGCCATGTACCAACCCCAATATTATTGGAGGTCAGAATATACTTATCATTTTCATTCGAATTTGTAATGCTTAAACTACCAACAACGTCCACTTTTGTTTTCGGAGAAAGAGTACCAATTCCCAGATTACCTTGCGAATCGACAAGAATATCATCCGAGATATTACTAGTACCTATAGTATTAGCTTTTGCATCGATATGGAAAATACCTTGAGGATTCTTCGTATTTATTCCTACCTGAGATCGACAGATCCCGATAGATAATAAACCAATAATTAATAGAAAACATTTTCTCATTATCATAATTATTTTGAAATGTGTTTATAGGATTTTAAATAAAAAAAAGGCAGCGGCATGTAATCACTACACGCCACAGCCAGATATAGCTGTGCCATAGGCAAACGGATAGCTCGTGTCGATTTTGAACGACAACAAAAAAACAAATCAGTTACACGAAAGCGTTTACCGAGACAACTATCAATATATTTATTGGGGAAATATTGTAAAGCTAAAAAACAAGCGTAAAAAAGACGCAATGATAAAAAAAGACAGAAAATTCTGTCTGGAAATTTGAAGAATAAATAATTATTTAAGCGGGGAGAGGTATTATCTCTCTCTCTCTCTCTCTCTCTCTCTCTCTCTCTCTCTCTCTCTCTCTCTCTAATATTTCAACGCACATAGCCAAACCTAAACCGTTAAAATTTAAATTATTACAAAGAGATATGTGTGTTAAATTTATAGCCATTACTTATGTAAAGAGTTATTTTACAGAGGCAAATATAAAGAATAATTTTGATTATAGGATGCAAAAACTCCTTTTTCGTTAAAAAGACTAAGATATTATTGATAAGCTGGTTTAATTCCTCCTCAATTATTTTGGACTAAAAAATCAAGACAAACAAGACCGTATACCTCTGTTTAACATCAAGATACACTTACATATCTCACCACTAAACGAATCTTTTCGTTTCACTCATCATCAGAAGTGCTGAATATCTCTTTTATTTTATTTATTTTTTATTTTAACAGACCCAAAATTGAGACTTATTATAGATTTTCCTACCTGCTTTTTAAACCTAAATGATCAAGAATCGGCAAATTAGGACAAATAGCACTTCAAAAAATCAAGATAAAAAGACTATTTTTACAACACTATCATTCCTCAGACGTTATACTCAAAGGGGATATGATAGCCTATATAATTAAGTCATAAAAATGGATATTCTTATTATTGTTGTTCTAATACTTATAAACGGGTTATTTTCGATGTCCGAAATAGCCATAATTTCAGCACGAAAGTCGAAACTCAACAGCGATGCTAAACTAGGTAACCCAAAAGCTGCCGCCGCATTGAAACTTGCCAACGAACCCGACAAATTTTTATCGACCGTACAAATAGGTATCACACTTGTTGGTATAGTTACAGGTATTTATTCGGGCGATGTGCTGGCTAAAGACATGGTTATGCTACTCAACAAATGGGGCATATCAGGACCATATATTCCACATATTTCACAAATTTTCATTGTATTATTCGTAACCTATCTCACTCTAATCTTCGGGGAGTTAGTTCCTAAAAGAATAGGCTTAAGCATATCCGAGCGCATTGCACAAGCCGTAGCCCGCCCGATGTATCTACTATCGGTAGCAGCAACGCCTTTTGTTTGGTTATTATCAAAAAGCACCTCACTAGTAGTAAGAGCTATGAATCTGAATGTGAGAGGAAATAAAGTTACCGAAGAGGAAATAAGATCTATCATACAAGAAGGAACCAAAGACGGAGTGGTAGACAAAGTAGAGCAGGATATTGTAGAACGTGTTTTTTCGTTAGGCGATCGCGATCTCGAATCGATTATGACTCACCACAGCGATATAGTATGGATAGATACCAAAATGTCTACCGCTGAGATATATAAATTTTTACAGGAAAAACCGTTCGATGTATATCCCGTTGCACACAAAGACCTCGATAATATTATAGGCGTCGTATATTTAAAAGATCTGTTTGGTAAAATAGAGAAAGAAGACTTTAACATTGAGAGTGTTACAAGACCCTGCCATTACTTTCCCGAAAATATAGGTGTATATACTGCTCTGGAACAGATGAAAACCAACCATGTACAATATGCGCTGATCTGCGACGAATTTGGCAGTATACAAGGCATTGTTACATTGACCGATATTCTGGAAGCACTCGTAGGTAACATTCCCGATATACATGAAGAACCCGATATTGTTGAGCGAAAAGACGGAGGCTGGTTAGTAGACGGGCAATGTCCGTTTTATAACTTTCTCACCTTTTTCGAAAAAGAGTATCTATATACTCAAAACGATTATAATACGATAAGTGGACTTATTCTCGATTTACTGCAACATATTCCACAAACGGGAGAAATAATAGAATGGAATGATTTTACTTTCGAAATAGTAGATATGGACGGCGCACGTATAGATAAGGTATTGGTATCTCTTAATTCGGCAGAAGAGTTTTAAAACGGTTTAATATCTGCCCAATTGATTTACATCAATATAATCAAAGTAATCGCCTGCTTCTAATGTGATTTTTATATTTCGGTCTTTGCTCGATCTGTTTTCAGAAACTCGCACAATCAGTTTTTGATTATCGCATCTTTCAATAGAAAACCAATCTCCATTGATTGCAAAATTTTCTTTTTCAGTCTCAACCGGATTGAATACCAGATAATTTCCGTTTACCGAAATATCATTCACCCACCACCAAGTACCTTTTGTGGTGATAATAATAGAATCGTTAGATGCCGAAAAATCGGCTTTACGTGTAGATAATTTTATGGAATCGTTCATTTTACCGATCGAACGTTCTCCCTCTAAGCAAGAAGAAGCACTTACAACAAAAGCAGCTAAGAGCAATCCTAAGAAATAACGTGTTTTCATAAGTTTGTATATAATCTTAATATCTTAATAATAGGTCCTCGGCAATAAAGACTTTTTCTCTCTCCTATATACTAGATGGAAAAAATATAGAAAGTTGCATAAATAGATCGTGTTTTTTGTGTTTTTTTCACAACCTCGCTATTTAAGCCGTCTGCAACCACTTTATTACTATCAATTATTACCAAAATCAAATAAAACTCTCATATATTCCGAGAAAATAAGAGAGTTTTACACCTTAAAATCATTTTCACTACATTTAGTGATTGGTTAGCCTCAAAGTCTTTAATACTTTTGCATACAACTAAAAAACGGTTCCTTTAACTCAAAATATTATAATTAATGAAAAAATACAGCATTCTTATGTTGCTGCTAATTTATATCTGCAATACCAGTAATCTAAGCGCCGAAGAAATTTTAATACCGAAAGATTCCATAGTAATGTCTTATACAGGCGAAGAAGTTGTAATCGAAGCCTTCAAAAGTAATACCAATCTATCGCAATTGCCCATATCGGCAACCCTGCTGTCGGATCAGATTATCAAAGAACGAAATATCACCAATATAAAAGAAATCAATGCCTTTGTACCCAATCTATTTATACCCGATTATGGTTCGAAGATGACTTCGCCCGCATACATTAGAGGTATAGGATCGCGTATCAATGCACCTTCGGTAGGATTGTATGTAGATGGAGTACCCTACTTCGACCGATCGACATTCGATATAGATATGACTGATATTGAGCGTGTAGAAGTTCTACGCGGACCGCAAGGAACTATCTACGGACGAAATACGATGGGGGGTATTATAAACGTTTACACCAAATCGCCCTATAAATACAAAGAAACAAACATACATCTGGGTGCAGGAAACTATAACAGTTACGACTTGGGAGCTTCTCACTACGGTAATATAAACAATACCTTCGGATACTCACTCTCTGGAAACGTATTTCACACAGGAGGATTCTTTACAAATAAATATACGGGAGATAAAGCCGATCCGATGGATGCAGCAAACGGTCGTATGCGACTCAGCTGGAAGCTTGCCCCTAAATTATCGATGCACTTGGTTTCAGCTTACGAGTATTCCGATCAGGGAGGATATCCATACGGTATATATAATGCAGAAAACAATACAGTAGGGCAGGTTAATTACAACGAACCATCGTCGTACCTACGTAATATGTCTACTAACGGATTGAATGTAGAGTATGCTACCGAAAAATTCAAATTAGGGTCGATGTCTTCATTTCAATTTTATGACGGAAAGCAACGCATAGATCAAGACTTTACAGAGAAAGACTTGTATTTTGTAGACTTCTATCAAAGACAGCGTATGTATTCGCAAGAAATCAATATCAAATCGACTACGAAAAGCAATTACCAATGGCAGTTCGGAACATTCGGTTTTCATCAAAGCTACAATACAGACAATGATGTAGATAACAGATCGACAAATACACATACCCTGCAAAATGCAAGCAACCCCACCAAAGGAGCAGCGCTGTATCACCAATCCATCATTAACAATCTGTTTACAGAGGGATTATCGCTTACACTGGGACTTAGATACGACTGGGAAGAAACCAGAATGCATACTATTGCTAAAAGTCGCAAACCGGATAATACCGTCGTAGAAACAACCAACAAAAGAGATAAGGACAGCTATTCGCAATGGACACCCAAAGCGGCATTGCAATATAGTTTCCGCAACAATCAAATAGTGTATTTTTCAGTCTCAAAAGGTTTCAAAACAGGTGGATTCAATACAACCGCCGTAAGTGAAACAGATCGTACATACAAATCGGAAACGAGCTGGAATTACGAAATAGGCACAAAGGGTAGCTACTTTGATAAGTTACTCGACGCAGAAATCAGCCTCTTTTATATTGATTGGAGAGATCAGCAAGTTTCGCAAAACCAAGCTACCGGAACAGGTTACATATTACGTAATGCAGGAAAATCGGCAAGTAAAGGACTAGAGGTTACTACTCAGATAAACCCTCTTGAAAATCTGAATTTCCAGATAACTTACGGATATACACATGCCTCATTCAAGGAATACATATATAATACGAAAGAAAACATCGACTATTCGGGCAACTTTCTGCCTATGGTTCCCCGACATACTTTTTCTACAGCTGCCAACTATACTATCAGATTAAAAAGCGATCTGTTAGATAAAGTAATTCTTAACGGACAATATACAGCTTTGGGTAAAATCTATTGGAATGAAGACAATAAGGCTTCGCAGCCTTTTTACGGAATATTTAATGCGCGAGCATCGTTTGTGAAAAACAAAGTATCTTTCGACTTCTGGTCTAAAAACATTGGAGGTAAAGAGTATGTTTCCTATTACTTCTATAATTCACTAGCAAAAGAATCATTTGCACAGGCAGGAAAACCATTTACTTGCGGTGTAGATTTTCGACTGAAATTCTAAGGACTTCAGACCTTTTCGAAGTAATTAATTTAATACAAAATAGTTTTTTACTTCCGCAAAATAACTCTTTATATTACCCCCTCATTCGTTGTAGACAGATGAGGGGGTATTTAGTCTTCTACCCTGTTTGTACATCGGAGGCGCTGAATACTTACTCATTAGCCATTATTAAACCAACGCTGCCCCTTTTTTCTGCGAACAATTCTAAATTAGTCCCCACAAATTCATATAATGCAGCATTTCACCACATGTAGTGATTGGCAAGCCCGATTGTATTTTGTATTTTTGTGAATCTTAGAAATGATCACTAGAATTGACCTTTTGAAATGAATATAAATAAGAACCTGCAAAATGGGGGTAAGCTCTTCACGTTTTTGAGCCTATACATAGCTCAGAGCATACCAATGAGCTTCTTTTCTACCATTCTGCCGGTATTGATGCGACAGCAAGATTATTCGCTCGAAACTATCGGGATGCTTCAGTTTCTGAAGTTACCTTGGGTTCTTAAATTTCTGTGGTCACCAGCCATTGATAGAAGTTGTCACACTCTTACGGACTATAAACGATGGATATTCTCATCAGAACTGGTTTATGCAGTCATTATTCTGGCGATCTCCTTTCTCGATCTCGAGACCAATATATACACCATCATTATTCTGATTATTTTTGCCTTTATAGCATCTGCCACTCAGGACATTGCAACCGATGCTCTCGCAGTACTTTCGTTCAGTAAAAAGGACAAAGGTATGGTAAACAGTATGCAATCGGTAGGTAGTTTTGCAGGAGCAATGATTGGTGGAGGCGTACTACTTTTACTTTATCACAAACTGGGATGGAATCAACTACTACCCTATTTGGCAATATTTGTAGTAGTAGCACTTATTCCCCTCATGTTTTTCAAAAAGACACAAGTAGAAGAACCTCACGAAAGAAAGAAATATGCTCCGCCCCACCCTGATGACCTACTTGGTTTTTTCAAACAAAAAGGCATCTGGAAACAAGTACTATTTTTGTTTCTATACTATGCAGGATTGATTGGAACACTTGCCATGCTAAAACCTTTATTGGTTGATTATGGGTATAGTATGAAACAAATAGGCGTAATGTCGGGCGTTATCGGAACGTCCATCGGTTGTGTCGGCTCACTTACAGGAGGATTCATCGTCCGCAAAATAGGATGCTTTATACCACGTATCGTATTCGCCATCTGCATATTGGTAACCACTATATATTTCTATCTGCTGGTTACACAGTTCACTGTAAATACAGCAACTCTTCACCTCGGAATCACCATGCTATGGGGTAGTTATGGTATGGCTACAATTGTAGTTTACACCACAGCTATGTATTGCGTACGCGAAGGATATGAAGGTACAGACTTCACCCTGCAAACCGTTATTACCCACCTCAGTGGAATGCTCATGGCAGCAGGAGCAGGTAAAATTGCAGGTATGTATGGTTATGCAAATCTGTTTTTATTCGAAAGTTGTATAGCCGTAGTCTCATTGTTGTACATTCTGGCAACATTCAAAAACGAAAAGAAAAATGAAACAAGAATTATTAGATAAATACAGCGTTGCTGTACCCCGATATACAAGCTATCCGCCTGCTAATTTCTTTAACGACAGTTTTGCCGTTACCGATTACCGAGAGGCAATAGAGGCATCGAACACGCAACAACCCGAACATATATCGTTTTACATTCATATACCGTTTTGCTATAAAATGTGTCACTATTGCGGATGCAACGCTATGCTTTTGGAAAACAAAACCGTAGTTGCCGCCTATATGGATGCTTTGAAACGCGAGATAGAAATGGTATTGCCTCTACTCGATCATAACCGTAAAATATCACAGATACATTACGGTGGAGGTAGTCCAACATCTCAGCCCGTAGCCATGTTGAAAGAAATAAACAAGATGCTACTCGAAGGATTCGAGACCATAGACCGTCCCGAAATAGCCATAGAATGCCATCCCGGATATTTAGATGAGGCATATTGGAACGATTTGATTGATGCAGGCTTCAACCGTATCAGCATTGGCATACAAGATTTTAATGAAGATGTACTGAAGGCTTCGAACCGCAAACCTTCTAAAATGCCTGTTGCCGACATTGTACGTTTGCTAAAATCAAAAGGTGTTGCTGTTAATATGGACTTCATCTATGGATTGCCTTTGCAAACTGCCGACTCTTTTGCCGACACCATTAAACAAGCAATAGAAATACAACCCGATAGATTGGTTACCTTTTCGTATGCTCATGTGCCTTGGGTAAATCCTGCAATGATGAATCTCGAAAAACTTGGTTTGCCTACACCTCAGGACAAGAACAAAATATACGAAACAGCCAAACATTTGTTGAA
The DNA here is from genome assembly GCF_015233815.1 of Dysgonomonas sp. GY617. Classification (NCBI taxonomy): domain Bacteria; kingdom Pseudomonadati; phylum Bacteroidota; class Bacteroidia; order Bacteroidales; family Dysgonomonadaceae; genus Dysgonomonas; species Dysgonomonas sp. GY617. The sequence continues at coordinate 386,725 of NZ_JADCLR010000001.1, read as the reverse complement.
CGACGCGGGATACAAAACAGTAGGTCTCGATCACTTCGTACAACCGAATGACGAACTATATATCGCTCAAAAAACAAAAGCCTTGCATCGTAACTTCCAAGGATATTGCACACGCCGTACCACAGGGCAGGTATACGCCTTTGGTGTAACGGGTATCAGCCAATTGACCGCTGCATACAGCCAGAATACAAAAGACTTGAAGAAATACATAGAGCAGGTAAACAAAGGAGAACTTCCTGTACTGAAAGGTTACAGACTTAATAATGATGAGCAAATAACCCGCGAAGTAATCACTTCATTGATGTGTAATTACGAAATAGTTTGGGCAGACCTAGCTTCACTTCTAAATGTATCGGTTGAAGAAATAAAGAATGCTCTCAATTATAACGAAGATAATCTGAAAACTTTTGCTGAAGATGGCATCATAGAGTTTAATTCGGATTATATAAAGATTTTGCCCGATGCTACACCCTTCGTCCGTAATATTGCGGCATCATTAGACAAATTGATGATGAACACCGATAAGCGATTTTCGAAGGTAGGGTAAAGATTCTCAATACAGCAAACACACATAAAAGCAACTAACTACTATGACTAAAAAAGACCTTATAAGACTGCTTCTCAAATTGATGGGAATCCTAGTACTCCTCAATTCTCTGCCTCTTTTTATTGGACAGATTTTAATGTTTCGTGAGCTTGATAGCTGGGAAATGATTCTATATATGGCACTCGTACTTACTCTTACCTTTGCCTTTTCGTCTTGGCTTGTTTTTTATCCGGATAGTATTATCAATTTCTTTAAACTCGACAAAGGTTTTGATGATGACCAAATAAAGTTAGATCAATTAAAATCAGAGAAACTAATCAACGTTGTTGTTCTTATCATTGGAGGTATGTTTATACTTCACAGTTTTGCTCCATTTCTTGTCGAAATCGGTCAAAAAATTTATGGTTCGGTATCAGAAGGGCAGTCTATTTTTCCCGTTTTCGAAGAATCCGATAACACTAGGTTATATACCAACATTATTGAACTTTGTTTGGGGGCTTTTCTTATTACCAACTACTCCGCAATCACTCGTTTTATTGCTAAAAAGAACAAGGATAACCAAGCTGCATAAACAAAAGAATACTTACACTATACTATTAGTCCTAAAGAAGTTATAGAGGATACAAAATAGAGAGTCGGAAATTAAACCTCTCTATTTCCGTATCCCTTAAATTTATTATACTCTTCAATATCATGATAACCAAACACATCAATTTCGGGATGTTCGGTTACCAACTTTCTTATTCTATTTAGAGTTTCGATTCGTAGCTCATTGTCATCGGCTCTCATTTTTGCTAATTCGTTTACAGGATGAACAGTATCTTCCAACTCAACCCTAAGATAATAGGCGTCACCTACATAGAACAACCATTTATTCATGTACTTTATTGCAACACCACAATGTCCATAAGTATGTCCGAATAGCGGAATAAGAAAGATATCCATATCCAATCGCAGATCAATTCGTCTGGCTTCGAAACCAGACCAGTTGTCATCTGATTGTTTATATGTTTCAATTTGTGGATTGTGAGATAAAGGAGTTTTCAAATACCTTGGATTACCCGATTGATAATTATCGTACTCTTCAATTCCGACATGGATTGTAGCATTGGGAAAATCAGCCAGTCCTCCAATATGATCATTATCCAAATGAGAAACAATACAATCTGTTACACTTTTCGGATTTAGTCCCAGACCTTCAATTTGCCTTATAGCAGTCCACTCTTCATTGAAGCGAAAACCTACCATATCTATTAACTCATTTCCAATTCTTTCATTGGGTTGTTGCGTGTCTATAAGTCCAACACCTGCATCAATAAGAATAAGTCTGTTTTCGGTTTCCAACAGCAAGCAATGTCCAATAGCTCTACCCACAGGTGACTGAATTTCGACACAGTTTAGGTGATGTATTTTTACCATATTAAATTAATATTATTTACGGAACAAAGTAAAACTAATAGAAGTATTTAAAATAGAACTGTGACGACATTTGCAATCAGTCCTTCACTATACGCAAGGGCATCAATGAACAGTTGCTCTTTTGAAGAAATGGTTGTGATGTAGTAATCGACTTCAAAAACTCTTTCGGGCTATAGCCCGAAAAGAGTTTAAACTCCCTGCTGAAATGAGATTGATCGGCATAATTAAGCCTGTAACCAATATCACTCAACTTATCGTACTGCTTATTTTGCAGTAAATGAATAGATTTCTGGAATTTAATAATTCGTATATAATTCTCAGGACTCACTCCTGCATACTCTTTGAATCTCCGCTGAAATTGTCTTCTCGAAATATTAAAATAAGAAGATAAAACCTCTGAGTCAATTTCCGTTGTCTTTTGCATTATCAAACTAATGCTTGTGTCAATAACCTTATCCTGCTTATATTTCACAATTTGTTGAAACAGACGTTCGCTAAATAACTGAATAACATCTTTTGGATCAGGAGTATTGAGTAATTGATCTTCGAATTGTCGAGGAAAAAAATATTCCGCATCAAGAATAGAATCGGTAAGCTCTGATGTATCTATCGAAAACAGACTTTTAAAAGCAGTAGGCTGAAAATTGACTCCAAAAATAAAAGAATCGTCCGCAATCTGATTTATACATGGACTTGTACTCTGCCCATAAACAAACGATATGGGTAAGGGAAAGCCGCCTGCACTCAAAACAGATGAGCGACCGTTGCAATGTTGAAAAATAATACCCGGTGCTCCGTCTGACAAAATTCTGAACGTATCAGAACTATGACTCGGACTTTGTAAACTAGTATACCAAAATTGCCTTATCACATGCTTAAGTTCGTCCCAAGGTTCAATTGTTACAATAGCCATTCTTAAATCAATTTTATGAATCTTAAAACAAGCACCTCGTCCTGCTTTCTATACATTGTAAACATACGAAATTATCTTTCTGACTCTTATTTTTCAATCAAAAAAAAGAAAAAAAATACAGATTATATTTCTGACAAACAGAAGCTTAATCATAAAAATAAAAAGTGCCCGAATAGAAATATTCGGACACTTTTTTATATGGATGAAGTGAAGTATTATCTCTTCACTATTTTTTCTACTTCACTTACCTTGCTTTCGATTACTAATCCGCTAGGTAATTTAAGCTCTATTTTATTTTCATCACCAGCAGGATGAGTTACTATACCATCCATTCTTGCACCATTTTTATAATAAACAGTTGCTTTGTACGAATCCGACTGAGCTTGTTTTACTTCTCTTGCAGGAGTTACCGGAGCAGCAGCTTCGTATTGTTTTTGTACTTGTGGTTGAACTTGTCTCACAGGAGCTTCCGTTGGATACTCACGTGGAGCTGTTGCTGGTTTGCTGTATTGAGAATTTCTTTGTACAGGTTGAGCAGGAGCATATTCGTCATTACGAGTATCTTGTTGTCTGTTAACTCTTTGTACAGGAGCAGGCTCTTCTACAAGATAACGTCCTTGTTCACTACCTCTTACAGGCTCTTCATTTCTTACTCGTTCGTAAGAACTACGGTTTTGTGATGGTCTTTGATCACGATAATCGTAGCCATATTCGTCAATAGGTATGTAATAAGATGTTGTTGTAGGAGTATAAATTCCAAAAGTTAACGAGCTAACAAGCCCATTCACAAAAGATTGGTTTGTTTTAATCATATACCTAGTTCTATCACCCACATAATCATCACCTCTCATACTAGCATTTCCTAGTGGTACAAGTCCCCATAGTATATGGTGATTCCATTCCGAATTGATTTTAACCATTGGTTGTCTTGGAGAAAGATCACCTACTGTAATCTTAGTAGTATAGCACGAAGAGAAAGAAACGGCAATAAGAATGCCGATCAAAAAGAATTTTGATTTACTTACCATTTTAAATGATTTGAGCTTTTGTTAAAGATGTTAGTTGTCATAAATTTAGCCACCAAAGATACTTTTTTATTTACAGTTAGTAATACTTTTTTAACTTCTTTCGCTCTTTTTTCATTAAATAGAGACAAAAAAAGACACATAAAGGCATTTTATGCAGATTTTCACGTCCATTTTAACGTTTCGATCCAATCCACATTAGTTTACCCCACACGTACTCAAGAGGTCCTTGCTTATGCGATTTTAACCACCAACAAGCAAACGTGTATTGAATGGCAAAAATAAGCAACCCAATCCCTACCGCAGCTGTGGTAGATAGCGTATACAAACCTAAGCCCCAATTGTGAAAGGCAAAGCCGCCTAATATAGACTGACTGAGATAAATGGTTAAACTCATCTTACCATAAGGAGCCAATTTAGTCAACAAATTATGAAAATTGGTTCTATAATAAGCCAGTACAAACAAAGAGGTAAGGAAAGTAAAAAAGGCAAAACACGAGTAGCAAGTCAATATTATATCTGCAAAGTGATGTATATTTTTATTCTCGATGAAGCCCATCAAAATAGTATGAAGTCCTGCCAAAGGAAAATAACAAAGCACACCTATAACCAAAGTCCGTTTCCAAAACCTGATATTCTGAGATGTATCTAAAAATATACCACGACGCCCCATTAGCATACCTATAAGAAAAAGTCCTGCTATCTGAAATACACGTCCATCCTCAATCCACCAACCGAAACCAAAGCCGATGCCCGACGTTAACCCCATCTTCATGGTCTCCCACAAATTACCATCCTTTAGTACAGGTGCAGTCTCTAAATAATATTGCCAACTGATAGAATCGCCCCATACAAAATCGGGATTCAGGAGTGTATATATGATCTTTACCCATTCAACAGGTTGTAATAACAATACCACAGCAATGCACAACACCACCTTATTAGATAGCCTAGCAGTAGCCAATAACAGAAGTCCTACAAAGGCAAACAACACTAACACATCGCCCGTATAAAACATCACATTGATAAAACCCCATATGGCCAATAACACAAGACGCCACAGAAAGCGAGGACGAAAATCGTATCCCTTTTTCAACTGATTGTTATCTTGAATAAAAAAGCTGAAACCAAACAACAACGAAAATATTGTATAAACTTTACCCGAAAGGGCAAACCTCAACGAGCTATTTAATATAGTGTCCGACAAAACCAACCATTCGTTTTCGATAGTAGGATATAAATACAAATTAAAATGCTCGATGCTATGCATAAGCAAAATGCCTAAAATGGCAAACCCTCTGAGGGAATCAACCAGATCGACACGTCCCGAAGTTTCAGTATTCATCATAGTATTAGTAAAAGGTTATTATAGGTTTTATTTTAGCTGCGTTTAGCACCAATCCATGTGAGTTTCTTCCAAACATATTCCAATGGCCCTTGTTTGTGAGATTTTAGCCACCAGCAAGCGAATGTATATTGAATGGCAAAAATGACTAACCCAACACCAATAGAAGCGGTTGGCGATAAAAGATGCGAAGCTCCCAACCCCCAACTGTAAAATACAAAGCCTCCCAATATAGATTGACTGATATACATAGAAAGACTCATCCATCCGTAAGGAGCAAATTTAGCCTGCAACTTGTGTACACTCGTTTTATAATAGGACAAAACAAACAGACCAACCAGAAAACATAGGAAAGCGAAGTTTGTATAACAACTCAAAATCACCCCCAATAGATGAATGATAGCTTTACTCTCTATAAATTTGGGTAATATTTCAGATAAGCCCTTCAATGGAAAATAACACACAATACCTATGATAAGTGCATATCGCCAGAACTTTATATTTTTAGGCTCATTTAAGAATAAGCGACAACGCCCGATAAGCATTCCGAACAGGAATAATGCTCCAACCTGAAAGATACGCCCTTCTTCAAACCACCACAGGAAGCTAAATAAGAATCCCGATTTTATACCCATAACCATTGTTTCCAATAAGTTTCCATCGGTAAGTACAGGCTCGGTTTGCTCATAATACACGTCGAACATCTTCTTACTCAACGTAAATTCAGGATCTATATTCGCACAAATAATACCAATCCATTCCATAGGCTGCAACAATAAAACAACAGCTATACCAAATACTATTTTATTAGAGAGGCGGGCAGTAGCAGCCAGCAATAAGCCGACAATAGAAAACAACACCAACACATCGCCCGTATAAAACATACAGTTGATAAAGCCACACATGGCCAGTAATACTAAACGCCATAAAAAACGGGAGCGAAAATCGTTTCCTCTCTTCGTCTGGTTATCGTCTTGTATAAAGAAGCTAAAGCCAAATAACAAGGCAAATATGGCGTATGCTTTGCCCGAATAAATAAAAGATACCGAACTCGCCAAAATAGTATCCGACAACTTTAATAAGTTATTATCAACTGATGGAAAAACAAAGAAATTATAATGCTCCAGGCAATGCACCAATAAAATACCAAAGATGGCAAAGCCACGCAGAGAATCGACCACGTCAACACGACCCGATATACTTTTACTCATAATAAGTGTAGATAAAATTGTTTAGTTTATATTAGTTTCTTAAAGTTATTTCTTGTTCAGTTTGCTATGTTTGATACCGTAACCAAAGTAGATTACAAAACCCACCAAAGTCCATATAATTAGCCTGACCCATGTACTGAAAGGTAGAGCAATCATCTGCATCAAACAAATAGCAGCACCCAAAAGGGGTACAAAGGGAACAAATGGAGTTCTGAAAGGTCGTTTCAGGTCAGGTTGAGTTTTTCTCAATACAACAATAGAAATACACACCACCATAAATGCCATTAGAGTACCTATTGATACCAATTCGCTCAGAACATTCAACGGAAACAAACCCGCAAACAGCCCCGTAACAATACTCGCAAATATAGTTGCATTTTGAGGTGTGCCATGTTTAAGGTTAACTTTCGAAAAGAACTTAGGCAATAACCCGTCTTTCGATATAGCATAATAAATACGAGACTGCCCTAACATCATAACCAATATAACGGAGCTTAAACCCGCAATAGCACCCAATTTTACAAACGGGCTCAACCACGCCAAACTTTCACCCGTACGGTCGATAGCCAAAGCAATAGGAGCAGCAACATCTAATTCTTTATAATTAACAATACCTGTTAAAACAGCCGTTACCCCGATATACAGAACTGCACATACGAGTAACGAAATAAGTATTCCTTTAGGCATATCTTTTTGAGGATTCTTAGCTTCCTGAGCAGCCGTAGACAAGGCATCAAAGCCGAGATAAGCATAAAAAACCACGCCAGCCCCACGGAGAATACCACTCCAGCCGAAGCTTCCAAATTCGCCCGTATTCTCTGGAATATAAGGACTCCAGTTACCAAGATCGATATGAGATAGACCAAACCCAATGAATAAAAGGATTACACCTACTTTAATTACTACGATTACATTATTGATAAGAGCCGATTGTTTGATTCCACCAAGTAACAAAGAGGTTATGATGGCAACTATAAATACAGCAGGGAAATTAAAAAGGCTACCCGTCATTATCCATCCTTCGGAAGTATGATCAAAGGTAGCATATGCCAGATGCCACGGTACATGTATACCCCACCCTTCGCAGAGGCTCATCATATAACCCGACCATCCTACGGCAACACTCGAACAGGCAAACAAATATTCAAGAATAAGAATCCAACCGATAAACCATGCTAAAAACTCGCCCATAGTACTATAACTATACGAGTAAACACTTCCTGCAACGGGTATCATAGCTGCAAATTCGGCATAGCATAAGCCTGCCAATACACAGCAAAGTGCCGAGATCAGAAATGATATGGTTAAAGCAGGTCCTGCATAATTGGCGGCAGCCGTTCCTGTTATAACAAATATACCGGTGCCTACAATGGCTCCGATACCCAATGTTACCAGATTTGCTGCTGATAGATTTCGTCTCAATCCATCGTTTTTACCCTCTGCCTCCCGCAGAATTGCATTAATGTCTTTTTTCTTGAATAAACGTTCAAACATGTGCTCTCGTGGTATTTAAAAATAGATAATCGGCAAAAGTAAGAAAATAAGGTGAGCATAACAGCTTTTTATTGAAGCTTAAGAACATAATAGAGGCTTTTTATACTATTATATCAAAAATACTTCCCTCTAAAAATCTTTCTGATCGTAGAAAGCCCTTTTTAGAACTAAATTCATCTCATTTATATATCTTTGATCTCGAATATAAAATAGAACCTGTTTATATTTACTAAATATCTTTAACTACTCCAACAGCCAATGAGTAAACATAAAATAAGAGAAGATAAAACCTGCCAGAATTGCGGTAGATTTGTAGGAGAACAGTTCTGTTCGCATTGTGGACAAGAGAATACCGAAGTTAGACATTCGTTTATCTATCTGCTCAAGCATTTTGCCTCAGACTTGTTTCATTACGACAGCTCTCTTTGGTCTACCACCAAACTTTTACTCTTTTCGCCAGCCACCCTATCTAAAGAATATATGGCAGGAAAACGCAAATCGTATGTTGACCCTATAAAGCTATATATATTCATCAGCTTCATCGCATTCTTTATACCCAATATCCTACCCGAAAACCCCGACAACAAGCAGCACTTGACTGTAGATATGGACTTTGATATAGATTTGGATCATTCGGGATTCACAATATCCAGCACAGAAAGAGGTACTGGCAGAATAGCTAATTATCCCGTCTATAACAATACTCAATTAGATTCTATCGTAAAAATAAACAAGATACCCCTTACAGAATATTATACTGTAAAACTTGCACTAAAAGCTAACGAAAGTAAAAACCCAGATAAACAAAATAGAATCAACGAATTTATTCTGCACAATTTGCCTAAAGTATTATTTATATATATGCCCCTCTTTGCATTTTGGTTGTGGCTATTTCATAATAAAAAGAAGTTTCTGTACTTCGACAGTGGTATTTTCACTCTACACTATTTCTCCTTTTTACTTCTGATTATTACAATACTTAATATCATAGAGACTGCTTTAGACTGGCTCAATCTACATACGAGTGTATCTACAATAATATCAAGTGCTATACTTTGCTATACAATATTCTATTTCTTTAAAGCACATCTCCGCTTCTATGAAGAAAAATGGCTGGTTGCCCATACAAAAGCTACAATTATACTTTTGATAGATATTATATTAATTATGATAACACTAGCTTTGTTTGCTATTTTAGCCCTATTTATAGCTTGATAGGTTAATTTCAAATCATTAAAAAGCCTTTTTATAGTGTTAAATAATATCACTAAAGGCGGTATAACAATGACTTTTAGTAAAAGTTAAACAATTCATCTATCAATATTAGATAAAATCTATATACATATCTATCATTTTAGTATATTTGCATTCAAACTAATAACTTATGAATAGAATCGTACGTAAAGAATACTTCTCACCCCAAGTAGTAGAGTTTGTAGTAGAAGCTCCACTTATCGCACGCAGCCGCAAAGCTGGACACTTTGTAATGGTAAAAGTTGGCGAAAAAGGCGAACGTATTCCACTAACTATTGCTAAATCTGATACTGAAAAAGGAACTATTTCGCTCGTCATTCAGAATGTAGGAGCATCAAGTGAAAAAATCTGTAATCTACAGGAGGGCGATTACATCACCGATCTTGTAGGTCCATTGGGCAGAGCTACCCATATCGAAAATTTCGGAACAGTTATCTGTGCCGGAGGAGGAGTCGGTATCGCACCCATGTTACCTATTATCGAAGCCATGAAAAAGGCGGGAAATCGTGTAATATCGGTTCTAGCTGCCCGTACCAAAGACCTCGTAATTCTCGAAGAACAAGTAGCCGAATATTCGGATGAGGTGATAGTTATGACTGACGACGGTTCATACGGACAAAAAGGATTGGTTACCAATGGCGTAGAATCTGTTATCAATCGCGAAAAGGTAGATATGTGTGTAACCATAGGACCTGCGATAATGATGAAGTTTGTATCGTTACTTACCCAAAAATACAATGTACCTACTATGGCATCATTAAATACAATTATGGTAGACGGAACAGGAATGTGCGGTGCATGTCGTATTTCGGTAGATGGCAAAACACGTTTTGTATGTGTCGACGGTCCCGAATTTGATGCTCATAAAGTTGACTTCGACGAAATGTTGATGAGACTAAAAGCATATAATTAAACAACCATACTTGTAGGGGCAGACTATCCCTACCCAAAAGAATAAAAGGTATAAGACTTTTGCTAACCAAAAAACGATCAAAACGAAGATGACACGTCAAGAATATATCAAACAAAAATGGGGAGAGCCATGGCGCAGCGAGTTACGCAAAAGCGTAAAAGCAAAAGAACGTGCCGACCGTCCTCGTGTTCACATGCCCGAACTGGATGCAGAATACCGCAGCCACAAACTAAAAGAAGAAGTAAATCAGGGTCTTTCGCAAGAGCAAGCCATATTTGAAGCAGGACGCTGCCTCGATTGTGCCAATCCTACTTGTGTTACAGGATGCCCTGTTGAAATAAATATACCCACATTCATAAAGAATATAGAGAGAGGCGAATTTGTAGAAGCTGCCAAAACTCTAAAAGAAACAAGTGCATTACCTGCCGTATGCGGACGTGTTTGCCCTCAGGAAAAACAATGCGAGGCACAATGTATCTATGTTCAGAAAATGGGAAAAGAAGCAGTAGGAATCGGTTATCTCGAAAGATTTGCTGCTGACTACGAACGCTTGAACGGAATAGTATCTACACCCGAAATGCCTGTATGCAACGGTACTAAAATAGCCGTAGTAGGATCGGGTCCCGCAGGCCTATCCTTTGCCGGAGACATGGCGAAAAGAGGATACGATACAACTGTATTTGAAGCATTACACGAAATAGGCGGTGTATTGAAATATGGTATCCCAGAGTTTCGTCTACCCAACGAAATAGTTGATGTAGAAATAGACTTATTACGCAAAATAGGTGTTAAGTTCATCAAGAACTGCATTGTTGGAAAAACCATCAGTCACGAAGACCTTCGCAAGGATGGCTTCAAAGGTATATTTGTAGCTAGTGGTGCAGGATTACCCAACTTTATGGACATCCCCGGAGAGAATCTCATCGGAGTAATGTCTGCCAACGAATTTCTTACACGTGTAAACTTAATGGATGCTTCGAATCCCGAAAGCGATACCCCCGTGCAAATGGGTAAAAAGGTAGCTATCATCGGTGCTGGCAATACAGCTATGGATGCAGTACGTACCGCTCGCCGATTGGGTGCTGAACGTGCTATGGTAGTATATCGCCGTTCGGATGAAGAAATGCCTGCTCGTCTCGAAGAAGTGAAACATGCCAAAGAAGAAGGTATAGAATTCCTTACGCTTCACAACCCTATTTGTTACGAAGGTGACGATAAGGGACGTGTACAACGCATGCTTCTTCAAAAGATGGAACTGGGAGAGCCTGACCCATCGGGACGTCGCAAACCTGTGCCTATCAAAGATGCAACAGAATGGGTTGAGGTTGATGAGGTTATTGTGAGCGTTGGAGTTTCTCCTAACCCACTTATCCCATCTTCGTTCTCAGGTTTGGAAGTTACCAAATGGGGAACAGTAGTTATCAATCAAGACACTATGCAAACTCATCTTTCGGACGTTTATGCAGGTGGCGATATTGTACGTGGTGGAGCAACAGTTATCCTAGCCATGGGTGACGGTCGCAAAGCTGCCGCAGCAATGGATGAGGCTTTACAAGGAAATTGATCAATAAATCGTTTCGATATAAATAAAAAGGCTCAAGTGTAACACTTGAGCCTTTTTATTTATTTATTATTTATCGGTGTATATCCTGTTTTTTCAACCAGATATTGTCCTTGTGGAGAAAGTATCCATTCGATAAATCTCGCTACATTTTCATTTTTAGTATCGGTAGTTATGGCATAAAAATCTCCTACAAAAGGATAGGTATTATTTGCAATTGTATTACGATCGGGATAAACACCGTCTACTTTCAGAAGTGCTATTTGCTCATTCTTCACCATCCCTGTCGCAAAAAACAAGAAGGTATAACCAATAGCATTGCTGAAATTCTTGTATTGGGCAGTTCTATCGATTATTCCCCCCATGCCTCCTACCCTATCATTTTGCAGAGGTTTCATTAATGGAGTATCTCCCATTATACGTTCAAGCATCGATTGGCTTCCGCTACCTTCGGGACGCTGGAAAGCTTTTACAGCCTCGTTCTTTCCACCAGCATCACACCAATTAGTTATTTTACCTGAATAAATTTGCCTTATCTGATCGGAAGTTATATCTCGTACTGGATTTTCTTTGTTTACAAAAAACACAAAAGCTTCTCTACCAATAGGAGTTAAATTAAATGTTTTACCCATTTCTTTAGCTTCTTCTATTTGCTTCTTAGAAGGTGCTGCACAAAATATAATATCGACCTCGCCCTCTATGAGCCTGCGGAATGCTTCGGGAGTTGTACCTCCATTTACTTCACTATTATAGAGATTGTATTCTTTTTGGGGATAAGTAGCGCGTACAAATGCTGAGTATAGCGGATAAAGGGCAGTAGCCCCATCTATACGGGGTAGACTATCTTGAGTGGTTAAAGTTAGAAGTGATTCTTCATTCAAAAGAACAACTTTTGTTCCCTCCCTGAAAGGTTGATACTCTCTCAAATCTACTTCGCCATCGTTAATAGTTGGAATATTAGCAATGTAACTTCGGTGAACTTCATAACCCACAAAAACAGCAGCATAAGATAGAGATATTCCCAATAAAGCAAATAGAAGATATTTAATCTTCACTCGCTTAAGACTCCAGAGAATAACACCTATTATCAATAGAATAAAAAAGATAAGTGTAGATATACCTAACAAGGCTGAAGAGGTAGTAAGTGCAATTACAAACCAAGATACAAAACCTATGAATAATAAAATGATCATCAATAATAAAGCAACTAAATGCCTACCTGCATTGGGGTTCATATAATTTCTTTTTTAGTTTTAAATATTAGTAGTGTTTACTCTTAGATGATATCTTTTAGCATCTAAACTATCTCAAGTGATTACGCTAATCAAAGCCATCAAATGATCTGGAACCTTAAATATCTTAATTATTATCGGATCTAAAGGAGTCTTCATATACATTTTTTTACTATATTTATGTTTGGAAGGTCGCAGACCTGTTTATTGCTTTATAGCGAGGGGTTACTTAATCGCTGAATGAGGGGGTTACATCCCTGATTTATATTAACTGTACTTAAAAGACCAAATCGGCTTGCATTATGCTAAAAACAATATTCACCGAATTAGTAAAAAAATACACGGCAGACGATTCGATAAGCAAACATCTATGGAACGAGATAGTTATCAACTATTGTGATGCCGGACGTTATTACCACAATCTTAATCACTTAGAGGCTATAATAAGAGAATTATCGGATGTAAAAGACAGTATTCCGCATTGGGATACAGCTATGTTCTCGGTTTTTTACCACGATATTGTGTATAATGCTTTGCGTAGCGACAATGAGGCGCAGAGTGCAGACAAAGCTCAATTTCGGTTGCACGAAATAGGCTTTCCTAAAGATCAAACAACCCAATGTGTACTTCAAATTTTAGCGACAAAGGGACATAATCCGGGAGATGATATAACGACTCAATTATTTATAGATGCTGATTTAGCGATATTGGGCAAACCGACTCAAGTATATACAGAATATTCGGAGAATCTACGTAAGGAGTTTTTCATCTATACTGATACAGAATACAAGGCGGGACGTAAAAAGATTCTAAAGCATTTTCTTGCTATGGATAGAATTTTCAAGACTGAACATTTCTATAACAAGTACGAAAAGCAAGCCCGAAAGAATATAGAGAGTGAATTGAGCTTGCTATAAAAGCTTTATTCACGAAATAATAAATACTTTAATTAATCGCTTTAATAAGCACAAGTACGATTCAGAACTTATGACCTAAAAGACACAGATTAATATTTGTTGTTACTTATATAATGATTTGCACCTGTCTGTTCTTACTCGCAAGAGTAGGAACAGACTTTTTTTAGTCTGTTTACAATACAACGAAAGTCTCTAAAAATATTTAGGGTTGTAAACTCACGTTCACAACCCTAAACCCACCATGAATATTTGAAGGTCTAAGACCTTTATTGTTTTATCAAGTATAACAATAAACTCATTATCTCTTTAAAACATATCTTCGATAAGGTTCTAAACCTTATTTTAAATCGAATGCAGCTTTTCCGCGAATATCAGTAGAAGAAGCTCCAATTATAGCTTCGAATGTACCTGGCTCAGCAACCCATTCTTGACGTGTATCGTCATAGAATTTCAATTTCTCAGCATCAATTACAAAGCTTACAGTTTTTTCTTCACCTGGATTAAGAGCTATTTTGCTAAATCCTTTCAATTCTTTTACTGGACGTGGTAATGACGATTTCAAATCGCTGATGTACAATTGTACAACCTCTTCACCTTTACGGCTACCTACGTTTTTCACTGGAACGGTTACTGTTACAGTACCATCTGCCGACATTGTTTTATTATCTACAGATACTTTTCCGTATTGATATTTAGTGTAGCTCAATCCGTGTCCAAAGCTGAACAATGGTTTGATTTTTTCTTTATCAGCCCAACGGTATCCAACAAAAATACCTTCGTTGTATGTTACGTTTACATTATCGCCAGGATATTCTCCTAAAGCGTGAGCGCTGTTATCTTTCAATGCTACTGGGAATGTAAATGGTAATTTTCCTGATGGATTCACATCACCAACTAATACCGAAGCCAAAGCTCTTCCGGCAGCACTACCATTATACCATCCTTGAACGATAGCTGGTACTTGATTTACCCAAGGCATTGCAACTGCATTACCAGAGATTAATACTACTGCTAAGTTTTTGTTTGCTTTAACCAATTCTCCGATCAATTTATCCTGATCGTAAGGTAATCCAAGATCAGCACGGTCGTTACCTTCGCAATCTTGTCCGTCATCTTTATTTAAACCTCCGATGAATACCACGAAATCAGCTTCTTTTGCTACTTTAACAGCTTCAGCTAACAGTTCGGCAGCCGAGCGTGTTTCAGTAAGATCTTGTCCTGTGCTTAGACCATCTTGTTGAGTAGATTTTCCACCTACATAACCACGAGCATAAACAACTTCAGACTCCGATCCTACACGATCTTTAAGACCTTGCAATGGAGATATTTCATATCTAACTTTAAGAGAAGAACTTCCTCCTCCTACTGTCATTACTTTGATAGCATTTTCGCCAATTACAGCAATTTTCTTTGTTTTGCTTAGGTCGATAGGTAATACATTGCTATTGTTTTGAAGCAATACGATACCTTCTTCAGCTATTTTTTGTCCAGCAAGCATATGCTCTTCTGTACCAAACGAACCCCAAGGTCTGTGTTGATTCATATTTGTTCTGAACATAAGACGAAGTATACGGCGTACTTTTTCGTTTACCAAATCTTCGCTCAACTCACCTGATTTCAACATATTAAGGAAAGGAACAGCCAAATAATACTCATCATAAGCATTTGTTTTGTTCCATCTCATACCATCTGTCCAAGTTCCCATCTCTATATCCAAACCGTTTTTAGCAGCTTCAATAGTATTATGAGTACCACCCCAGTCGGCAATTACAGCACCGTCAAATTTCCAGTCACGTTTTAGAATATCATTCAACAGATATTCGTTATGACAACAATGTTGACCTTTGTATTGGTTATAAGCTCCCATCAAAGACCATACACCAGCTTCTTGAACGGCTGCTTTAAATGCAGGCAGATAAATTTCGTGCAAAGCTCTGTCGCTTACATTCACGTTGATATGTCCACGAGCTATCTCTTGATTGTTTAATGCAAAGTGTTTCACACAAGCAGCAACACCGTTAGATTGTACTCCTTTGATATAAGGAACTGCCATACGCGATGTTAAGAAAGGATCTTCGCCCATGTACTCGAAGTTACGACCATTAAGTGGTGTTCTGTAAATATTTACACCCGGTCCCAACAATACATCTTTCTTTCTGTAACGAGCCTCTTCGCCTATTACTTTACCATAAAGTGCGCCCATTTCCGGGTTCCAAGTAGCTGCCAGAGCTGTCAATGCCGGAAAAGCAATACATGAGTCGTTTGTCCAACCTGCATTATCCCACTCGTCCCAAAACACCTCAGCACGTACACCGTGAGGTCCATCAGCATGCCACAATTCAGGTATACCCAAGCGAGGTACGCCCGGTGAACTGAATTTAGATTGTGCATGACACATCTTTACTTTCTCTTCCAAAGTCATTCTCGAAAGAGCATCTTCTATTCGTTGTTCTACCGGCTTTGTTTCGTCCAGATAGATTGGTGCTTTGTTTTGCCCAAACATTGGCAGAGCAAACAAACTCAAAATGAAAGCACTTTTTAAAATTTTCATATTAGCTTATATAATAAATTTTGGATATTACAGAGTATGTTTTAAATACTGTATAATCTATCAATGCCGAATTGTAAAAAAGCAGAAACTACTTTCATGATATCAATACAAAGCAGAAATAGGTCTTAGAATTAAAAAATTAACATTTTTATAAATTCGAGAACTAAGTTAGTGTTAAGTTGACAAACTAAAAAATAAAATTCTAACATATTTTAATTCTAACACTTTTTTAACTAAATAGTGTAGAAACGACAATAACCTAAAATCATAAACAACTGATATACAAAACAAATAAAATATCAAGCAATAAATAAATGAAAAACCATTAAAAATATCTAATGAAAAAGCTGAAATAAGATTCCAAATATTGATCATAAAAAGACAAAACTGGAAGCTTTAAAGTTCACAAAAAACAGTTGCATAAACAACATAATCGCTTATTTACACCCAAACAATTAACACTAAAATTATTTATCAAGCAGAAATAGTTTACTTTTGGTAAAAATATATTTAACCTATATGAAATATCTAATGCTACTATTACTGACAATAGCCTTACCCGCTAATTCACAAAACTTAAAGGGAAGGATTGTAGAGGTTATTGATGCGGATGTTGTCATCTTTCAAGATAGAGAGAACATAGAGAGAACTATAATACTGGATGGTATTGTAGCTCCTCGAATAGATATGCCTTATGGAGAACAAGCTTTTGAATTTACGCGAAGAAAGTGCGAAGGGTCTGAAGCAATAGTCAAAATAATATCTACTGATGCCGACATACAGACTTTTGGCATTATCTATGTAAATGGAGTAAATATAAATGAAGCACTTTTAATTGAAGGGCTTGCGTGGAAAAGTATCGATAACAACTCTGCACACCTCAGCAAATTGGAAGAAAATGCAAGAAACGCAAAAATAAATATCTGGTCAATAGAATGTCCTGTGCAATTGGAGCAAAAGCCACCTATATATGAAACCAGCGAAGCAAAGGTTTATGTTTGTAGTTTGATACCTAATATTTATCACCGAAACGAAAGTTGTCCCATTTTAAATAATTGCAAATCAAAAATCTTAAGGGAGCATTTCTTAGTAGCCAGAGAAAAGAAAGCATGCTTACACTGCTCTATGCGAAATGTATCTAGTAAAACCCTCATTAAATACATCAGTCACAACGACTAATCCTTAATCAAATCATTTTGCTATTTTTGCAACATTAATAATTTAATACTAACTAATTTATGTCTAGATTTTGCACCCTTATTTTTGTATTATTCTTTGGTCTTATGCATTTACATGCACAATCTTCTGAAGGTTTTTGGGGGCTAGAGTATGGAATGACGCAAGCACAAGTGGAGACTGCCCAAATAAAAGCGACCAGCATAGAAAAAGATGAAAATACTTTTTATTTAAATGGTATTTCTTTTGGCGGTATCAATTTCGATTCGGGACTTCTCACATTTTACAAAAACCAATTATATTCGGGATTCTTCGAAACAACAGTACCTGCTGAGAAAGCGGCATCGGTAGCTACTGAAATAGCGAAAGGTATAGCCGAAAAGTATGGCTCAGCAATGTCACTTAAAGAAGAGAATGCTCTTTTCTGGGTTACTAAGGAGGAGAATTTTATTCTTTTAAGCTTAAATTTTGAAAAGGAAGATCCTACCATAGCTCTCACTTATACCTGTGAAAAAATAAGGATTCAAAAAGAAGAAGACGAGAAATCAGACTTTTAAGAAAGCGAGTTTCTATAATCTCATAAAGAGTAAGGAGCAATTTTCACTCTTTATAAAATTACAATCTATTCATAACCAATCAATAAGACTGTTACAATATCTCTTTTATAATCCTTGCAGGATTTCCCACTACCAATACATTCGAAGGTACATCTTTTGTGACTACCGCTCCTGAGGCAACTACAACATTGTCGCCAATGGTAACTCCCGGATTAATAACTGATCTGCCACCAAGCCATACATTATTACCTATTGATACTGGTTTTCCCATTTCTAGGGCAGCAATACGTTCGGCTGTATCAAGTGGATGAGTAGCCGTATAGATATGCACACCGGGAGCAATTAAGCAATTGTCGCCAATGGTGATTGTACAAACATCGAGAAATACGCAATCGAAATTTGCATAGAAATTTTCTCCCACATGAATATTATATCCATAATCGCATCTGAAAGTGGGCTCTATAAAGATAGACTCTCCTACCCTGCCAAAGAGTTGAGATAAAATCTCTTCCCTCAACAATTCTTCATCGGGTGAGGTATTGTTATATGTAAAAATAAGCTTCCGTGCTTTGTATCTCTCTTTAGTCAATTCGGCATCACCCGCAAAATAAGGTTCGCCTGCCAACATTTTCTGTTTCTCTGTTTTCATACTTCTTCGCGTAAATGATAGTATTTTAGATATATTCTTGCTCGTATGAGGTAACTTGTTCTGCCCTCTCTACTTGGGTGAACAGATAAGTTTTGCCCTATACTTTAGCAATAAAAAGATGTGAGATTTTAGTCTACATTCAAACTGCAAGATAGTTCTTTTAAAGGCTTAGACAGGTATTGCATTGGTGAAATTATGTTATTACTCGCACCCATAAATATCTACATACCTGCCTATAAATAAGAATACAGGCATCTATAGTTGCATTTAGATACCTGTATTACACTTAAAAAAACCATTCAAAACTAAACCTTATCTTTTTGAAATTCCTGATGAGTGCTTACTCTTTATTATAAAGACACTCGTTTTTTCACTATCTTCTTTGTGCAGCTGACGAACGTCCATTGCTTCTATCAACGGAAGCTCTTTCGCTTGATCTTTCAGATTTTTCGGAACGCGAAACTTCAACATACTTGGTATCTGTTCTACTACTTGAACGTTCCGAACGTTTGTTATTGTCCGATTTGTTATCCGATCGTCTATGACCATTCTTGTTGCGATCCGAATCGCTTTTGCGTCCATTTCGGTCATTCTCACGTTGACTCGCTGTGTATCGTCCATTGTTGTCACGCCCTTTGTCGCGTTCGTTATTATAGTCCCTGTCACGTCCTTTGTCCTTATTGCCTCGTCCTCTGTTATCGTAGTACCATCTTACTTCGTTTCTGCGACTGTCTCTATAACGATTGTCGTGACTATTACGAATAACTATTTGATTTCTATTACCTCTAAAATGTCTGTAATCGTGTATATGACGAGTATTAAAACGCCAAGGATCATTATCGGCAATCACCACCTTATAAAGCCCGTACAAATCGTAATTGCGATACATAACAGGAAGGTAACGAGCCGATACCCAACGTCCTCGACGTGGAAACATAAACAGCCCTTGGTTTACATTGTAATACACATTAATATCGGGGAAATAATAGAATGCTGCATAGTTATATCCTACGGGTCCCCATGCAGGCTGAACTCCTATATTTACATTTACGTTTATGTTGGCAGCTTCAGTTCCTGAGAAACCAGCCATTGCTATTAGAAAGCCTATTGATAGTATAATCTTTTTCATAATCTAGTTCTTTAAATGGTACAATCAGTCGGTCAGTGTTCCGTATATTTAGTCAGATGCAGAAACCATCAAAAGGATTAATGGAGCAGGCTTAGATTAACCTTAATTAACCCAATCCTTAAAAACTCTAATCGCTAAAATAGCCAATTCTACCCTCACGTAGTAATTTATATATATATTTGCATCGCAGACCTTAGTATATAAGGCATGGAATAAAATACAACAAAATGCTCGATAACAACAATTTGCACGATGTATATCTGGCTTTGGGCACTAACTTAGGCGACAAGATACAGAATATACAGGCGGCAATCGAACAAATAGAACTTCGCATAGGCAAAATAATAGCCCTATCGTCATTATATGAAACGCAGCCCGTAGGCTTCGATTCAGAAAATACATTTCTGAATGCAGCTTGTTGTGTATCAACTACACTTCAACCACTGGAAGTGCTGGAATGTACACAGGTTATTGAACGGGAATTGGGGCGTAAGTCTAAATCTATTAATCACACTTACAGCGATCGCACGATTGATATAGATTTACTTTTGTTCGACACCCAAATTCTAGAGTATCCTCATCTGGTAATACCACATCCGCATATGCACGAACGCAGTTTCGTTCTTGCCCCTTTGGCTGAAATAGCTCCCGACATTTATCACCCGATATTAAAGGAGACTATATCAGCACTTAAAAACAAGCTAAACAACTAACGCTAAAATACAAAAATATGGAAGGACTTATATTAGTAATCCTTGTTATAATAGCCGTATTATTGTTTGTGATAATGACTAAGATCAACACACAAGGCAATAACATGAACTACCTAAGCAGCAATTTACTGGATACCAATAAAAAGCTTAAGGATTTATTCTACAAAACCGCAACGAAGGAAGACATCCAAGAAATTCGGGATGCAATACAAAACCTTGCTGACAAGGCACAGGTTACACAATTTGTAGATTCAATTAAACCAACAGAAGAAACGGTCGAAAACACTCCTCCTCAGGAAGAAGAGAAACCCGTTACTCCTACCACCTCTCTTATAGAGGAAGTGGTTATTGAAACACCCGAGACAATAGAAAATTCAATAGAAGAAACAGCAGCGGAAGAAGAGCTATCTGTAAGCGAAACGCCTGTTTATGCAGCCTTCAACAATACAAGACATACACCGCAAACATCGTTCTCGGAAGTATTCCAACAACCAACAATAGCCGAAAATCCTCAGAACAAAGCTAAAAACGAGGAACATGAAAAAGGCTTTATCGAGAAAATATTCAGCGAAAATCTATTAGCAAAAATAGGTATCGTAACACTGGTACTAGGTATTGCTTTCTTCGTTAAATATGCCATCGATCAAGAGTGGATCAACGAAATCGGACGTGTAGGCATAGGTCTACTAACGGGAGGTATCATAATAGGTATTGCTCACAAACTGAAAGAAAAATATCAGGTATTTTCATCCATACTCGTCGGTGGCGGTATCTCGGTACTCTACATAACGGTGACCCTCGCTTTCAGAGAATACGAACTATTTTCGCAACCCATTGCCTTTGCTTTACTCATTGCCATCACCATATTCTCGGTAATCCTATCATTGTATTACGATCGCAAAGAGCTAGCCATATTCTCGCTACTAGGTGGGTTTACCTCACCTCTTATGATAAGTACGGGCAGCGGCAACTACATCGTTCTGTTCTCATATATACTTATTCTGAATACGGGAATGCTTATTCTTGCCTTCCGCAAAAAATGGCATGTAATTGGTATCATATCCTATGTGCTTACTCTTATATTCTTCTGGTCGTGGATGATATCATCGTTCGACAATCAATTTAAAGGAGCAACCCTATTTGCAACATTATTTTTTGTTCAGTTCTACATACTAGCATTGCTAGACCATTTTAGAGGCGAACACAAAATAACGATCTATCAGGCAATACTTATCCTGACTAATAACCTGTCGTTCTTTCTAGCTTGCTTAACCATATTCTCCGATTACACATACGATATCAATGGACTTATCACCATTGTTATTGCAGCTATAAACGCCGTAATTATGATTGCCCTATTCCGCAAAAGCGAGATCGACCGCAATCTTATCTATTTGATCATAGGGGTGGTAATGACCTTTGTTAATCTGGCAATACCCATCCAAATGAATGGCTACGTCATCACCATGTTCTGGGCAGTAGAAATGGCTGTTCTGCTATGGCTGTGGCAAAAATCGCAAATACAGATATTCCGCATAGGATTCCTTATTGTTGCAGGACTTGTAATATTCTCCTACCTGCTCGATATTGCGCACAACTATGTGCCTACCGAAGCAGCAATGCCTATCGTTCTCAACTCTATATGTATTACGGGGCTGGTTGTTATAGCAGGTTTCTTCGCCAGTAAATTACTATTGCGCAAAGAGGATAGCGACTCCATTATAAGAATCGGCAGTGTACAGTTATTCAGCATCAAAGAATGTACACGTGCTATCGGGCTTATACTTATAGCATTTACTTATCTGGTTCCTTTCCTAGAGATCAATTACCACGTTGAATATCGTCTCGAACTAGATTACAATACAAGCTTACGCTATATGATAATGACTGCCTATACTGCGGTATATGTATCGATACTTAGCTTTGTGTACAGAAAAGAAATTGCAAAACGAGGATTCATCTTTGCACTCCTTTCGTTATTTACAGTAGTATATTCATTGGTATATTGGTATTATGTAACAGAACTTAGAGATTATACATTCTGGTTACCAACCTACCCCAGAGCATACTTCTTACTGCACTTTGTAGCACTTATACCCGTTATTCTGGTTATAATTACTCTTGTGAGAAACATTAAAACGGCAGCTCCCTCTAAATTGAAACCGTTCTATTGGGGAATGACTATTATATCGACACTTTTATTGGGTATCGAAACCGAAAATATAAGCGTTATGATATTCAGCAATATCGATAATTACAGCGATGTATTGTACGATGTACGCACATTTGTGTTCCCCGTTCTATGGGCACTTATTGCTATGACACTTATGATATGGGGACTGAAAGGCAAAGAGGTTATTCTTCGTAAAATATCTCTCATCTTCTTCGCCCTTATTATCGTTAAATTCTATGCATACGATGTATGGCATATGTCGCAAGCGGGACGCATAGTGTCGTTCATCATGTTAGGAGTTATTATTCTCTTAGTGTCGTTTCTCCAACAAAAAATCAAAACTCTGGTAAAAGAAGACACACCCGAAAACGATCAGCAAGTTTTATAAATAACTATTACAAAGAAAATTCAAGGACAATAACGAAGCGTAGTTGTTCTGCCTGATTAAATTATAAAAAGGTCTGAGACCTAAAACCTTTAATAATAAACGATGAAATATTTATTATCAATTGTATTATCTCTCATCAGTTTGTGTATAACGGCACAAACTTGGTTTGTTGCAGATATTGATACCATAAAGCAAAGTGGCTATTATAATATTCAACTCGATAAGCGAATTATTGCCGTATCGAATGATATCGACTTTTCGGATATAAGAATAAATGATACCATAGGTAACGAAGTGCCTTACTTTGTGAGGGCACAAACACCTGTGAGGGCAATCAACGAATTTGTAAGTTATGAGCTTGAAAGCAACACCGAGAAAGACAGTATCAATACAATTATTGTAAAGAATGAAAACGGTGAAAATCTAAGCAGATTCTCTATCTTTTTAGAAAGTGCCGAGGTTGATAAGTATGCACGACTAAGAGGTAGCAACGACCTTAAGAATTGGTACATTGTTAAGAAACAAGAGAATATTACCTATTCGGGATTTAAAGAAGGAAACAACGAAATACTGATAGTAGATTTTCCTCAGGGCAATTACAAATACTATGAGATTACGCTCTCTAATAATCAACCCAGCCCACTCAAAGTATTGAAAGTGGGACGATTCAAGAATTCGAACATCTATGCTCAACAAACAGAAATAGATCTGGGTAAATTTACAAGAAAAGACAGCACCGATAAAAAGACATACATCCGTTTTACCGATCTGCCATACAACTATCGCCTCAACAAGCTCATCTTCTTTATAAACAGTAAGGCTGAATATTATCGCAAGTCGGAAATAAAGGGCAAAGACTATACACTAAGATTCGATCTATCGTCTAAAGGCGCGAATACCGTTGTATTGAATAGTGCTCGCATATCGCCCGATGCAACTATTGTTATCGATAATAAAGGTAACCCTCCGCTTACCATAGATTCTATAAAAGCGTATGCCCTGAATCGCTACTTATGTGCTTACCTCGAAGAGGGACAATGCTATACCATTATTATCGGGAATAAGGACATCTCGCCCAGTTCGGATTACGATATCAAATACTTTCAAGAAGAGATTCCCGAAGATTTACAAATCGTAAAGACATCTAATTTTCAAAAGATAGAAGATAAGGAACACTCTCACCAACGAGATAAAATATGGATTGAAGAGCCTATATTTCTTTGGTCGATAATTATTATAGTCGGCTTATTCCTCAGCTTCATCCGTTATAAGATGATACGGGAAATGAAAAAGAAGGAAGAGAAATAAACTTACAACAACATGTTTACAATTTGCCTATTATAGGACTCTAAATACCGGCTATTCGCCATTCATTTATTGTGCTTATAGATAAGTTGTACAACGCCCGACTTGAATCTGTTTACTTCCATCAATTCGAGATTTACCCTCTCTTTCAGATTTTCGAATAAAGGTTTACCTGTCCCTAATAGTATCGGATGGATAGAGACTCTGTATATATCAATCAAACCAAGTTCCATAAAGGTTTCAGTCAATTTTGCACCACCATACAGCCATATATCTTTACCTGGCTCGTGTTTAATTTGAGCTACTCTTTTCGCAAAATCAGAAGTTATGAAAGTAGCATTATTATCTTGTCTTGGGTTGCTCGAAAAAACATATTTCTTTTTGGAGTGAACTCTCGACCATATATCTATTTCTACCTGGGTAGAGTTTGAATCGGGTTGAAAATTACCCCACATATCATAACTCACCCTACCATAAAATATAGCATCAACACTCCGAAGAAAACCATCGAAATCCATATCATCGTCCATTATACACCAATCAACCTCTCCGTTTGCACCTTCTATAAAGCCATCAAGGGTTACTGCCAAATCTAGGATTATCTTTCTCATATCGATAATGTTTTTGAAAATTGTATTTTATTATTCAGTCTCAAAACTAGTTGTTTTTTCTTTAGAATAATAGTTTTTCTATTATCAGTTCTCAACAAAAAAAATGAGGACAAACTCATAAAGTTCGCCCCCATTTATATACTATGTGATGAATTACTCTACCGTAACCGATTTTGCCAAGTTACGAGGCATATCCACATCTCTGTTTTTATTCACAGCAATATGATAAGCTAGCAATTGCAAAGGAATACACGACAACAAGGGATCGAGACACTCATCGGTCGAAGGTATTTCGATCGAATAATCTGCCAATGCTTTTATCGATTGATCGCCCTCGTTTATGATAGCTATAACTTTGCCCTTACGAGCTTTTATTTCCTGAATATTACTCACTACCTTTTCGTATATAGCATTGTTTGTGGCAATGGCTACAATAGGCATTTCGTTATCAATAAGAGCAATTGGACCATGTTTCATTTCGGCAGCAGGATATCCCTCTGCATGAATGTAAGAAATCTCTTTCAGCTTAAGAGCCCCTTCCAAAGCTATTGGATAGCTATATCCGCGTCCTAAGTAAATAAAATTGTGAGCATATGTAAATATCAACGAAAGCTCTTTTATTTTATCATTCAGAGCCAGAATAGAAGTAATCTTATCGGGTATGTTTTGCAGCTCTTTCAACAAGTGAAGATAGCGTTCGTCTGTAACCGTTCCCTTTTCTTTGCCGATAGTGAGAGCCATCATCGTAAGCACCATCACCTGAGCCGTGAATGCTTTGGTTGAAGCCACCCCAATTTCGGGACCACAATGCGTGTACGAACCCGAGTCGGTATTACGAGGGATGGAAGCACCCACCACATTACACACTCCATATACAAAAGCACCTGCCCTGCGAGCCAGTTCGATAGCAGCCAAAGAATCGGCAGTTTCCCCCGATTGAGAAATGGCTATAACAATATCATCAGGCTCAATCACCGGATTGCGGTATCTGAACTCCGAAGCATATTCAACCTCTACCGGTATGCGGCAAAACTCCTCAATAAGATATTCGCCAATCAAACCTGCGTGCCACGAAGTACCACAAGCAATGATAAGAATACGTCTTGCTTTCTTAAATTTATCAATATGGTCTATTATCCCCGAAAGGGTAACATTAGTTCCCTCTACATTGATACGCCCACTCATGCAGCTTCTCAAGGTTTCGGGTTGCTCAAAAATTTCTTTCAACATGAAATGATCGTAACCGCCTCTTTCCAGTTGGCTCAGATTCATTTCCAGCTCTGCTATCTTATGCGTTTTCTGAACGTTCGATATAGTCACCACCTTTGGCTCTTCGTCACGTTTTATAACTACAATCTCTTCGTCATCCAAATAAATTACTTTATTCGTAAATTCAATAATGGGCGAAGCATCGGAAGCCAGAAAAAACTCTCCTTCGCCAACACCTACCACCAAAGGGCTACTTTTGCGGGCTGCAATAATCTGATCGGGATTTCCCTTCTCAATCACAGCAATAGCATAAGCACCTATTACCTGATTTAATGCCAATTGAACGGCTGTAAACAAATCGCAATCGTTCAGTTTCTTTATGTATTCAATCAATTGTACCAATACCTCCGTATCGGTGTTACTTTGGAATGTATATCCCTTAGCTTTCAGTTCAGCCTTTAGCACTGCATAATTCTCAATGATACCATTGTGAATCAAAGCCAGAGATTCGGTTTGAGAATAATGAGGGTGAGCATTTGCATTACTCGGTTCGCCATGCGTTGCCCAACGGGTATGAGCTATACCGATAGTTCCCGAGAGGTCTTTATCCTTTGCAAACTCTTCCAAATCCTGCACCCTACCCTTAGCCTTATAGATAGACAGATCGTTATTGCTATTCATTATAGCGACTCCTGCACTATCATAGCCTCTATACTCGAGGCGATGTAATCCTTTTATCAAAATAGGGTACGCTTCCCTAAAACCAATGTAACCTACAATTCCACACATACAATAAATGATGTTACTTAAAATTCACCTTAAACACAAAGTCAGATTAATAACGAAAAACAATACAAAAGATTATATTATATTCATTTTTTAACAAAAAGAAAATATTAAACAATAAAAAGACCAATCAGTCAAAATCTGATTGGTCTTTTTATTATAGGGTGAATGAAATAGTGTAAGAGGTGAAAACTTCACCTACAAATCATACTTTATTTTTTATTTGGAATAATCTCGAATATTTCGACATTACCTTCAATCTCTACCTTCGCTACACCCTTTTCTAGGTTCACAATGAAGAAAGGAGTGTTGATAGTAGTTTCAGATATCAAAGTTCCATTTTTTGCAATTTGTCTCAGCTTTACCAAATCTGCATCGTTGCCCGATAGTTTTAGCAACATAGTATATCCTGTAACATTCTTGGGGACTTCAAAAGCCAGAATACCTTTGTTTAAAAACGAAGTACTCGGATTACTGTCAAAAGCATAAAGAGCAGCATTTAAATTGTCAGTTTCAACCTTAAAGCCTAAATGTTCGGCTCTCACAGGATTCACTTCAAACGAACGAATAGCCGCCCAGTTCTTTTTAGACGATTCTAGTTTTCTTAATCTTATGTATTTAGCTTGTACCGGCTCACCAGTCCAATTAATAATATACTGATTCTTCATATTGTCGATCATAGGCTTCCACTCTTTTCCATCTACCGAATACTCAAGTATTGCATGGTCAAAGTAGTCAACATCGTCAACCGAATTTCTACCTTGTAAGATAGATACTTCCGACACATCTCTTATACGACCTAGGTCTGCCCCAATCCAATCACCAGTCGATTGTCCTGTACCCGATGTATAATGAGTTATCGAGTCATTATCAAACATAAGCTTGCTAAGAGTCGTTTTCATATTACTGTATGATGCTATACCTCTGTATGATGCAGGCACTTCGCCCGTTAGTTTGGTAAAGAATCCGTACAACATGTCATCCATCGCATTTTCATAGAACGGCTGAAGTTTCATTGTTCCCGATTTATGAGCCTCATATGCTTTTCTATCTTCTGCACTCATCAGATTATTTACATAAGCCGCCCAAAAATCTGGGTTATTTGCCGATTTGTAAAACTGAGTAATATCAAGAGTTTTTTTACCTCTAGTTCCCAGTTTACCAAATTCTTCAAGCCATGGGCTAAGTTCTTTCACCAAAGCTTTGTTCTTACAATTTGCATGAAGTTCAGAAGGCACTTTCTCTACTTTCTCAAATTCTTTATATAGATTGTTGAATTGTTGATCTGTATAATTTCCAATTCTAAAAGTCTCGGTTTCCCACGATTCATCTCTGCGATAACCCGTTTCGGTATCACTCGAATGTATTGCAAACGTTCTATAAGCATCTTTTACCTCAGGTGTAAGTACCTCAAAGGCTCTCTCCCAGTTATCAATAGGATTATAAGCACTCATATTCCATGTATAATCTGCAACACCATAAAGAGCCAGTTTCGAAGCCTCGCCATGTTCCATTGGGTTACTTACAAGACCACTCACATCAGCTTGAGTCAAACTAGTATCTAATCCATATACAGGTCCTTGCATAATAATGTGGCGTACATAGTCGGTCACCGGATAGTTCCACCAATATAATGCAGGTCTCTTAATACGAGAATTAACCCAATCCATAGTCTCTCTAGTTAAATCCGTACACACAGCATCACCAGTCCAAAATACCTCTACCGATGGGTCAAGTGTATCGCCGTATATGGCAAGGCTTCCTTGTGGCGAAGGATTTGCCCACAGTTTAGAATAGTCAGTAGGACAAACGATTAAAGACGACACATCACCTTTTACTTTTACAAAATCGGTATTTAGTCTGTTCAAAAGCTCAGTTTGTTTGATTGGATTGGTTCCCTCTCCCGAAATATCGTCAAAGAAAATTGCAAATGAGCGTACTCCAAGATCATACATCATCTCGAATTTGTTGACTAGGTTAACATAGTCCTCTTCATTCCACTTGATGTCTACTCCGGGGTGAATTGCCCAAACAAAGTCAACTCTATTGCGATTACAAGCCTCTACCAGCTCATGTATATTTTTTGCTTCTGACTCTGGATAAGGAAGTCGCCAATTTGGTGAACTGTGATAAGGATCGTCCTTAGGTCCATACAGATAACTATTCATCTTGAATCTACCATAAAAGTCAATCAAAGACATACGAACCTCATGCGACCATGGTGTTCCGTAAAATCCTTCAACAACACCTCTATATTTAAGATCGGGATAATCGTTAATTACCAAATAAGGTAATTTACCCGATTTTGCTATCGGACTTTTTACTAATTCCCTAAGTGTCTGTAAACCATAAAAAGCACCTCTCTCGTCGTATCCTGTAATAGATATTCCGGCTTTGTCGATAGTCAGGATGTATGCTCCTGATACATTTTTCACACCTAGTTTAGTAGCTAAATTTGTACCATAATCGATGGTAAGTTTAGCTCCTTTTTTAACAAGCAGAAGAAACGCCAGGTCTTTTGAAAACTTACCCTGCTTATCGTTTAAGTCAACTCCTTGAGTGATATCGAGCTTACCAGCTTCATTTATCTTAATACTTTGGGGAGTAGGATTTATTATTATTCCTTTGTGATCTAGTTTTTGACCGGGAACTTTCAATACATCCTGCGATTCTGATCTTTGAGATGCCAGATCGAAATCAGATTCTTGGGCCGACAAACTACCATAAGCACAAACGCTTATAAGTAATACAGCCAGCATTTTTTTTGTGTACGCCATTTTCTAATAAGTATTATATATAAAATTAATATTCGATGTTTATTCTAAAAGAAACCACTTTACTTTCATAAATATAATACTAAAAGCGGTTCAGACCAATCAACATGTAATATATTAAATATCATACATTTGAAGAAACAACTTTAAAATATTAATTTTCAAGGCATTTAAAGCTCAAACAGTATATCTCTTTCTATTCAAAAAATTTAGTTTTCACAAAAAAATCAGTGATTAGTAACAACCACTGATTTATATGAATAAAAAAGGCTAAAACCCTTAGTTACTTTTCGATTCTATAAGATAAAGCTCCCGATGGACATGCATCTACCTGAGCCATCAATTGTTCTGTAGTGGCATTCTCTATCTTTAACCAAGGTCTTTCTTGCGGATTATATACCATTGGCAGCATTTTTACACAGATACCTGCATGCTGACAAAGAGAAGGTTGCCAGATAATGGTCAATTCGCCATTCGAATATTCTATTTTTTTATTAATATCCATCATATCGTTCTTATTTAAAGTAAACAAACGTATTTGATTCTATTTAATATCATAAGGGCAGACCTTTCCGTCTGTCCAATGTGGATGAGAAGTTTACGCCTACAAAAAAATTATATTCTTAAATATTGATTCCCCTCATCACAATACGTCTCCAATCGGGGTGTTTTTGAATGTAGCCAGCCACAAACGGACATAAGGGCACTAAGCGAAGTTCTTGTAATTCTATATTTTGAAGTACTTTTTCGATCAATTGCGAACCGATTCCCCTTCCTTCGAGAACAACGGGTACTTCGGTATGAGTGAGGTATATCTCGCCATTCTTCGATTTTATGTATTCTATTTTCGCAATCTCGTCACCGATTCGAAACTCATACCTATTTTCGGGGCTATTGTCTATCAACTCATAATTTTCTTTCTCCATAATAGTATTTTTTAGTCAATAAAAGTATCAGCCCATTCATTTTACACAGAGGCGATACTGTGATCTTTTATTTATCAAACGTTTAAAATCAAGGTTTTGTTTTAAATAAAACTCTTTATTCTTCATTTATTAATATTTATTACCTCTACACTAAAAATGTTTATCTTTGGCGCTCATTCAATATGCAGGTAATGTAATGAGGAATACTATTTCCCCAATGAAAACTCTAATTAGTAATTTTTCTGCCCGATTCATTAGTTTCTTACTTTTGATTGGTTTGTATCAAAGCGCATCTATTGCACAGATAGATAGCCTGTACATTGTTCCTTTCGAGCAGAAATTCTCTATACAAACATCTGTTTCAAGTAAGTTTCTTAGCCTATCGCAGGAATACGAGGCCAAATCGATGCGCAATTTTTCTTTGGTACCCAATACTCCCGTGAATATAGGACTGGGCTTTACCTGGAAAAACTTAAGTATGAGCGGATCTTACGGCTTTCAGTTTTTGAGAGATAAGAGTAAAGGCAGAACTAAATCGTTCGATTTTCAATACCATTACTATGCCCGAAAATTTGTAATTGATCTCTTTCTGCAAAACTATCGGGGTTATAATAAAGTATATGAAGACGATGAAGAAAATTATATCAGAGCTTCCGATGTACAAATAACTCAATACGGTGCACATGGGATGTATGTATTCAACAACAAAAAATTCTCATACAAAGCAGCTTATAACCTCAGCGAAAAACAAATAAAATCGGCAGGAGGTTTCCTTTTAGGAGGTAGTGTCTTCCAGAGCCGAATCCGCTCCGACAGTACTTTGACTGCTGTTTTGCCTAATAACCAAAAACAGTTCGACAATTTTCAAGTTGGCGTTAGTGGCGGCTATGGCTATACGTGGGTCATCAAGAAGCACTATTTTGTTGCAGGCTCTATGACGGTGGGTGTAAATGTGGGTGCTGAAAGAATAGATCGCTTCGGAAAACAAAAACTAGAAGTATATCCCAATTTATTTCCGAGAGCATCTGCGGGATACCATGCACACGACTGGTCTATTGGAGTATCGGTTCTGGCAAACAGGATATCGGTACAAATGTCGGAAGAGGCAAGCACAATGCTCACCTCGGGAACTCTACAATTGACTTTCGTCAAACGATTCAACAGCCATCCTAAAATATTAAATATACTGCCTAAAAACATTATCAAATAACTCAATCTTTCATAAAATGAAAACTCATTACCTTATATTTATCACTCTATTTCTATTGGCTGTAACAAGTTGTAACAACAAACAGAAAAAAAGCAACACAGTTGAGCCAGAAACCGAAATGGCAGAACCTAAAGGCAATATAAGTAGTATCTCCGTTCTGTATTACAATTACATCGTAGAAGCAGAATCAGCCGTTAATCCCAATGATATCCAATTAAATATACCACAGTTCGATAAAGATCGTAAAGGGGTATTAGATGCCACCATAAACGACTCTATAAGAATAAGTAAGCTAAAGAGCAGAATAGATTCGCTACACGCTGCACCTCAGCCATCGCCCATCGATGCCCGACTGGTGGCAATAATCAATTATGAGAATGGAACGCAAGATCAGCTATGCGTTGGTGGAAAGTATGTAAATAAAATCTTCTTAAACGGTGTTGAACAACAAACCGATAATCAATTGCTATTTCTTCTGAAAAATTACATCGGCTTTTATCCGTGGATGATTGGTGACGATATGTATGCCATGCAAGAGTTGCAGGATGCATCTTTTCCTAAAGGTCCATTTATTTCGACACCCTATTACGAGGCTTATCAAACAGCACTCAACAACAGATAATTGTCAAAAGGCATAAAAAAAAGA
Organism: Dysgonomonas sp. GY617; assembly: GCF_015233815.1. Taxonomy (NCBI): domain Bacteria; kingdom Pseudomonadati; phylum Bacteroidota; class Bacteroidia; order Bacteroidales; family Dysgonomonadaceae; genus Dysgonomonas; species Dysgonomonas sp. GY617. The sequence goes on along the minus strand of NZ_JADCLR010000001.1, from coordinate 354,091 downwards.
AAAGGCAATCTTTATACAAGACTACCCCTCTCCCAATTTAGATATATTAGTTAGGTCGGTATTTAAATCTCAATAGAAAGATCGGCTATTGTTGCTTCGGGAACATTCTTTTTTACCGATTCTATTCCTTTTTCTCTACCTGCCTCACTTTCGTACATTTGACTGGAGCCAATAATCTGTCCGTTTGTTGCTTTCAGATTAAAATAATATTTTTTATTGGCAGCCTCTTTTCTATCATAATGAGCATCCTCTGTTGCATTTTTCTTTACAGAGTCAATACCATTCTGGCAATTTGCTTTTGTTGTATATCCTTCGCTCGTTAAAACCACTTGTCCGTTACCAGCCTTAAGATTAAACTGGAACTCTCCGTTCTTTCTCTTTACTATCTCAAACTTTCCCATATCTATTGGTCGCTTTTATATTTATATTAGTATTATGGTTCTTATGTAGGTTAAACACCCATCTCTTAATTTATGTTCATTGCATTAACATAGTACCCATTTTCATTCTTTACAAAAACTAAAAATTGATTATTATTTGATTTATTACTATTTTTGGAAAAATTTAATCACTAATAAAAACACTATGTACAAATTAACGGCAGGGCTTGCCTTATTGTTTGTTTTTCTTTTTTCATGTAACTACCAATCTCCTCAGGAAAAAGCAGAAAGAGAGAAGTTTATAGCCGATAGTCTGAGGCTCGAAAAGATAAGAACCGATAGCCTGAGCTTAATTGCTTTTGGTGATCTAAAGTTCGGAATGACATGGGAGGAAGTCAAAAACTCAAAAGTAGGTATAGAAAGTGAACTAACCGGAGAACATTATTTTAACCCAATCTACATTGTTACAGTTAAAGTTAATGGAGATGAATTTCAATTTGAAGGTTATCTGGCCAACGATTCTCTTTATAGAGTACAACTTAAAACATTTCCCTCACCAGCAGGCAACTTAAACGGATCATTGAAAGAAAAAACGGAGAGACTGAGTGAGGCATTTACCGAAAAATACGGAAAACCGGTATATGAACGTCCATTTCCCCGCATTACAGATTTGAGACCTGACGGATTCACAACTGTTGCCAGATGGAAAATCGGAGAGAAAACAATAGATATTAGTATTTCGGCTTATCGCCACGAATATATAATATATTGTATAATCGAAAACAATATATACGCTGCCATAGCCGAAAGGGAGGAATTAAAGAAAGAGGAAGAGAAAAAAGCCACATACATAAATCCGCTATAAACAACGCAAATAGTATTTTGGTGTTGATAACAAAGCACAGAACAGTCCGAACAAGAACCAGTGTCTTTAAGTTCGGGCTTTTTATATTCATAAGAGCTTGTTTAATTTTCGAGAAATAAAATTATTCAGACCATGAACAGAGCCTTACATCTAACTATTTTATACCTTTAAAGGAAAAGTAAATAAGGAGCATGAAAATAAGGAAATCGCACATACAGCAGGCTGATCTTATCTATAAATACCTGCCAGCCAATTACACCGAATGTCTTCAATGTAACTTTAGCAGCCAGAAAAAAGTATCTGCCGACGATATTATGGTGGCATTTTGGACAGTTCCTCCCAAATGGGTAGACAATCTTTTCGATCTGCGCGATCTATTGGTGAAACCTTTTGGCATACAAGGAGGGAACAAGGGCAGCCGACACGAACTGGAGAAGAGCATACGAACAGGAGGTACTCACAAATTTATGAGCATAGCCGACAAATCGGACGAAGAAACCATATTATGTGCCAACGATAAGCATTTGGTTATGTATCTGTCTATTAAAGTAAAAGAACTTAACGAGAGAGATAAAGATGTTACTGTATCTACTCTGGTTAAGTTCCATAATTTATTAGGAAGGGCGTATTTCTCAATTATATATCCGTTTCATTGCATCATCGTACGAAGTATGCTGAAATCGGTTCTAAAGAAATTCGAGAATCAACCCTAACCTTATTTCGGGTCATCAATATAATCTCGTTTAAACATATCGAAGCACAGAAGGAATAACGATAGCAACAAGGGTCCGAATATCACACCCCAGAAGCCAAACAGAGATAATCCGAGTATCACCCCGAAAATGGTCACCATAGGATGCGTATCGGCAAGTTTCTTCTGTAAAAGAAAACGTACCAGATTATCTACATTCGAGATTACAACCAGTGCATAAATAGCAAGACCAATTCCACCCGCCCAATCTCCCGTCAAAGCGAGGTAGGCTGCCAATGGAAACCATATTAAAGCAGTACCTATAAGTGGTAGTATGGTAGCGAAACAAGTAAGAAAACCGAAAATAACGGGATCGGGTGTTCCAAAAATCAAGTAACCGATCATCGCTATAAAACCTTGTATCAAAGCCAAAAGTGGAATTCCAATAGCATTGGAAGTAACCATTACTTTGGCTGATTTTATCACGTCCTTTTTATTCTTATTCCTGAAAGGCAATATATCATATACGTACGATTCCATACGCTTACCGCCCAACAGCATAAAATACAACACAAACAGAAGTACAAACGAATTGATAAGGAAAGAACTTACCTGACCTACTAACATCTGTACAATACCTGTAATATTAGAAGTAATCATAGTCAGATTCTCACCACTCAGTAGATCGTAACCTGTTTTTTGCTGAATAAGATCTATCAGGTGCTGAATGGTTTTGATGAGTACACTAGGCTCTAGATTAACTGATTGCAATCGGTTTACAAGAAGCCATATAACAAAAAAAGCAGGCACCAGAAAGATCAAGGATACCTCGACCAAAATAATGGTTGCCGCAATACTTCTACGCATTTTTTTTGTTTCCGACAGATACGACATTTGCCTGCGTACAAGCACATATACAGTACAAGCCCCCAAAACTCCGCTTAAAAAAGGCAGAGTTTCCTTAAATACTATTCCACCCAAGATGATGATGATAATCAACAACGAGTATTTCCAATATTGCTCTTTAAAGTCGCTCATGCTACTAATTAATAAATTATGTGATATATTTTGTTCATCTCAATTCAGTAGAATAGTTACTATAGCTTATTTAATCAAAAGATTTCTAAAGATTATCGTAACCACTACGAATAAACATATCAAAGGCACTAATCGTTCATCAGTTTCTGAAATTCATCAATATATTGTCCGATATGAGCGCCATCCACCAATGCGTGATGCACATGAATAGACACTGGCATAGATAGTTTACCATCAACCTCCGTCATTTTGCCAAATGATATTTTAGGACAACTATCTTCTCTCGAAAAATTACGGGCATGCGATAGCGATGTAAAGTTAATCCAAGGTACAGCCGAATAATGAATGGCATTCACTGCTGCACAAAAATCCATAGAAGTGCTATTTCGCACCTCATCTACCACCTTAGAAGCCTCAGCAACAAAAAGGTTGTAATCTTCGTGAAATTCCATGTGGCTGAATCCGAATGTACCGTTAGGCCGATCGATCGTAGCCTCAGGATCAACCTTATCATACAGATAGACATCGTTTCCCTCTATACGATAGCGAAGAGCTTCTACGCTATTGACGGCGCATGTAGATTTGTGCAGATAGTAAAGGAAGAAAGAAGTTTTAAGCTCCTTTGCCTTTCGGTACGCCTTTGTACAATCTATATTAACACAAACACCGTAAAACGGCTCATCAAAGTTCTTGAAAAATAAGTAATGGCCTTTTCTAACCCAATTTTCTATATCCAGTTTCTGTTTCATCGTATCAAGTATGGTAATATTTCGGTTATCTTATCTATTCGCACCAAGTTGGGATGTATCACCTTATCCTCCAATTTTTCGTGTGCCCATGTACTGTGAAAAGGTACATAAGCAGCATATCCGTCTAATTCTAAAACGGGTACAATATCCGATTTCAGGGAGTTACCTATCATCAGGAAGTTTTCGGGTTTACAATCCAGATTCTTGAATAGTTTGCGGTAATCTTTCCGTTGCTTATCGCTCATTATTTCAATATGATGAAAATAATGTTCTAAGCCCGAAGCACTAAGTTTTCGCTCCTGATCCAGCAGATCGCCCTTAGTAACTACTACCAGTCTGTACCTTCCACTAAGCATCTTCATAACCTCATCCACACCATCGAGTAGTTCTATTGGCTTCAACAATATTTCTTTACCTAAATCTAATATTTGCTGAATAACCTCCGGCTTGATTTTGTAATCCGATATTTTGAGAGCAGCCTCTACCATCGATAGGGTAAAGGCTTTTACTCCAAAGCCATAGATTGGCATGTTATTTATCTCTATCTTAAGCAGTTCTTCCGAAATTTGCTCATACGGCAAATGCTCTTCCAGAAGTTCACGAAAACGATACTCCGTTTCGTCAAAATAAGTTTGATTTACCCAAAGGGTATCATCCGCATCAAATGCGATAGTATCAATATGTTTCATTCTATATTCGTTCGTCGATGATGCTTTATCATCGAGAGTTATCAATTAATATTCAACCAAACAAATACGCCTATAAAAATGAAGAAGATAACCAGTCCGTACCAAAAACAACCATCGTTGCCTTTTTTATCGCCACTTCCATCTCTCGATGGAGTCAGCAAGTCGCCTAATATATCTCCCAAGAACTCTAATAAGCCCATTCAATACAAGTTAGTTGTTATACATACAAATATAGAAACTTTAGAAAAGATATCCGATAAGCCAAACCTAAAAAGGTCTAAGACCTTGCTTATTGCTTCTGATAGAAACGCACCCAATCTATTTTCATATCAACGGGCAAATCTTTAGGGTCTACACCCCCTACCCAACTTCCGCCAAGCTGCATATCAATCAGCAAGAAGAAATCATCATCAAACGGATATTGACCTTCTTTGTCTGTCTCAATACGAGGATAGGCAAAAGTGCGGCTATCGTTCACAAAAAACACCAGACTATCGGCATTTATTTCAAGCGCATATATATTGTAGTCGTTTCTGTTCAGTAAGTTTGTGCCTCCATTTACAGGATTGTCTTTTATTTCGAGATCATACGTATAATGAGTATGTACTGTTTGATAAACAATACTGTCAAAATTGAGATGTTCCATTATATCTATTTCGCCACCCATAGGCCATCCTTCATTCTGAGACAGCATCCATATAGCAGGCCATGCTCCTGTGGCTTCGCCCAGCTTGGCTCTAATCTCTATACGACCGTTTTTGAAACTTACTTTGTCCTTTGTCCAGACACCACCCGTTAAAAAAGGTACTGTATCCGATTGAAGATCGTTATTCACGATACCTTTCAAGACCAAATTACCATCCTTCATTTCATAACACGAGTCGGAAAAACTCATATAGTTCTGCCAATCGGCTGTACCTCTCGGTATACGGCTCCAACGCGAAGTATCGAGCGTAGTTCCATCAAAATTTTCTTCCCACACCAATTGCCAGCCCTCCTTTTTGGGAGCAGTGCAATACGTTGTGGAAAACAAGATACATGCTAGTACGGAAAAAATTAATAAAGACTTTTTCATAGTATTCGATTTTAAATAAAAAATATTCAAGGTTTTAACAAAGATATAATTTTTAATAAAGAATACCTATACAAACAACAAAAGAGCATCCTAAGACGCTCTTTTATAGTATATGTAATATTTCCGGATCGGTTTATTGAAGCACTTTCAACACACCTGCACCTTTTATATTGTTCTTGGTTATTTGAGGATTTCCTTTGTAAGCAATTGTACCTTTTCCTTTTATTTCGGCACTCAATTTGTCTAAAACATTGATTTCGATATTGCCACTGCCTCTTATTATCGATTCCATTTCGTTAACCGCCAAATCTGATGCTTTGACATCTCCACTTCCCGAAATATCGATCTTTGCTTTATGAACCTGTCCCGACATATCCATGTTGCCTGCACCTCTCAATTGAAATTCGGCTTTATCATAAACCAGATTATCTGCTTTAAAATTGCCCGTACCTTTCATTTCGATTTTAAGCTCATCGCCTGCAACTGCTCCTTGAAGAGTAATATTAGATGCTCCCTTGCTCTCCACATATTTCAAGCTGGGCGAATTGGTATATATCACAAATCGGCTTGGGTTAATGCTTTCTTTAGCCTTTACGGTAAGCGAGCGACCTTTTACCTTCACATCTATAAGCGGAATAATATTATCATCGGCTTCGATACGTAAATATGCCGCCTCATCGGGTTTTGCATTATATACGATATCGATGGCTCCCTCTACTTTTATTTCGCTGTAAATTTCGATCGGCACTTCGTGACTTATTACGTTACCATCGCCCTGAACGGGTTTACCTTTACATGATGCTAATGCCAAAACAGCTATGCAACAGATGTAAGTAAGTGCATGTATTGATTTTTTCATACGCTATATATATTTTATTTTTTCACTTCCAGGCTTCTGCCTGCATGTACATAACTCATATCACCCATCGATTGTACGTCGAATTTTCCGTCACGATAAGTAACTTTACATACAGCAGCATTTTCGAGATGCCCTTTCAGTAATTCTTTGCCTCCTAAACTCTGCAACATACAAATAATACTCATACCATGAGCTATTACAAGCACATTTTTATCTTTACCATCAGCAGTTTCTTTAGCAGCAACTTCGCGCAAAGCCGACTGAGAACGTGTTTCTACTTGTTCGAAAGTTTCGGCAAGTCCCATATGATCTAGTTTGCTTATCACATCAAGAGCCTCTTTGTTAGATATTTTTCCGTGAAATACATCACGATACATATCTTCCATCTTCACATATTGTAGAAAAAGGGCAACATTACCCCACATCTTTGTATTAAAATCGGACTCGAAACTACCGAAGCATGCTTCACGAAATCCGTAAACTTCATTTATAGGTAAATCGGTTTGTCCTTGTTGACCCAATACTACCTCTGCAGTTTGACGGGTACGGCGCAAATCGCTCGAATAAACGGCATCCAAACGAATATCGCGCAAGCCTGCACCCAAGAACTGAGCCACCTCTATTCCTTCGGGCGTAAGAGGCGAATCGCACCATCCTTGTACACGATCGAGCGTATTTAGTAATGTTTTACCATGTCGGGCAATATAGAATGTAATTGTAGAACTCATAATCAATATATAATTTAAAAAGAATAGCTCTCTCTTTGAGATTTGAAACTTTGAATAACAAGGCACAAAGGTAACGCTTTTTGTCGGGCACGAAAAGAACAAATTAAATAAACAACCATATCTTTACTTATACTTATCTTTATCGTAAAGTTATCCGTATTCATATAAAACGGTATAAAAATACAGAAGAGCAATAAGTTTTATAATAGACAAACATCTAATTAATAAAACACTTTCTTATATTAGCATCGAAAAAATGGTGAATGGGATAATACCTCATTTGCCCGACTCAAAACAAACAGTTGTCGTTATAAAAACAGTAAACAGCATCTTATAAAATGGGAAAGAAAGTATTCGGCATTGTTACTTCAATAGCAATGGTACTAAGCCTTACGGTAGCAGTACTCGGCATTATAGGCATTACAATGACGGGAGTTTATCCCGGAGTTATCATATTATCATTAATTGCTCTGATACCAATTGCTTCTAAGTTTTATGCTAAAAAGATCACAAGTAAACCTCTTGGTTTTCAGAAGAATTACTACATAGCCCTCACAATTCTAAATTTGCTATCAATTCTAGTTGTCTTATGGATGACATTTGTAATTGTACATGACCGTATTCTTCAGGACTGTTGATGTTTCTGAAATCGTCGGGACTAATTTAAAATAGAAAAAGAGAAATGAAATTTTCGCATATACATCACGTAGCCATTATCTGCTCAGACTACCCACAGTCTAAGGACTTTTACACACGTATTCTGGGATTCGAAATCATTCACGAAACGTATCGTGCCGACCGCCAATCATACAAACTAGATTTGAGGATAGACAACAATTCGCAAATCGAATTATTCTCATTTCCCGATGCCCCCAAACGTCCGTCCTATCCCGAAGCACAAGGTTTGAGGCATCTCGCATTCAGTGTCGATAATATAGAAAAAGCCATTGATCACCTCAACAGCTTTAGCATAGAAACCGAACCTATCCGCACTGACGAAATTACGGGCAAACGGTTTACATTCTTTTCCGACCCCGATGGTTTACCTCTCGAATTGTACGAAATATAATTCCAAACAATTAGAGATTTTACAGTAAGAGAAGATTAAAGTTTCCAGTAAATCATCGTAGTCTTAGCTATATTCTGACCAGGAGCCGCCTTCAGCGTCCAACTCCTTTTACTATAATCAATAGGGCCAGTATCCACACCATATTTAGAGAGTTTAAACGTAATAGCATCTCCAACATTGACAGAGGCTCCTAATGTTACAGAATAAGATATGGGCTGTTTATTAATAAATGCCGGAGTATTCATTTCCGCAAAGTCAATTAGTACATCATTCACATACAACCAAATATAAAATATACCTCTAACTGCTTCGGGACTATCGTTACTTGTAGAACCATACAATCTGAAAGAAAAAGCATACGAACCCGATTCATATATATTAATACTGCCAAAATCCATATCTTCGGCACCTACCTGAGTCGAAGAGTTCAGATTGAGTCGTGTTGTAACATCGCTCTGTAAATCTTTAAGAGTGAGGCTTTCGCCCAACGACGAAATTAATATTAAATGCCATTCTCCTCCTTCAAAATAATACAAACCGGGAACAACCCGATTATTCATACTTCCACCTGAAACTGTATTATATACAAACATTCCATCTATCGGATTGGGCACCGTAGCCAGATCATTTGTACCACTCAGCGCAACATTGTTTGTCATAAAAGCCTTATCATTAGCACCCAACTCTAATTGAGTACGCGTATCAGAGGCAGGTAATACACCTATGCCCACATTTGCTTGTCCTTCATTATCGAGCCTTACCAAAAAGTCGTCCTGGTTTTGCACAAGACTTGGAACGCCTGTTATCGAGTTATTACCCGAAGCATCAATATGAAAAAGAGATTGTGGATTCTCCGTATTAATACCAATCTGAGCATTTATTTCTAACACACAAAACGCTAAAAAACATATAATTAATCTCAATTTATTCATCTCTATTCATTTACTATACAATTATATTTTCCAATATATTAATGAGGTTTTCGCAGCCTTTAGCGGTGCAGAGTATAACACCCATTGGAGGTTAGCCCTATAACCTAATTTAAATATTATTTTATCTCCCACATTAGCACTACAGCCCAGCGTTACGGTATACGTCATAGCATTAGAACCCGCAGCACCAATACCAACACCGGAGGGATAGGTGGGAACATTTATCCGAACGTAGCTTTCTACCGTTTCGGCAGAAGTAATGCCATCTTTACGGATCAAATAAATATAAAAATCTGTTTTTTCCATTTCTGAAGAAGCCGCCAAATACAATACACGCCCATAGAGACGTAACGAAAATGCAAAGCCGCCTGTTCTATCAATCACAATATCATTTCCAAAATTGAGAGGTAATGCTCCCACAGGTGGTAAAGCAGGATCAGAGGTTATCAAAGTAGACTCCAGATTTTCCTCTAAATCGCGCATACTAAGAGTCATACCATTATAATCTTTCGTTTCGATACGAAACCAAGCCTGTCCATTAAAATAATATAGCCCCGGAACCACATTATCGGGATAAGCTCCAGCGGTAGCCGTATTAAGAACCATCATTCCTTCTGTAGGATTAAGTACCGTTGTTTTATCTAAAACCGAAGTCAAAGCAACTCTGTTATACACAAATGCTCTGTTAGGAGCACCCAATTCGAGTTGAGTGTTATTCAAAGCCGAGGGTATTGTACCTATATCCACATTTACACCGCCCTTGTCATCCGATTTAACAACAAAGTCATCAAGCTGTTGAAGTGCCGAAGGTGTATCCGTTGATGGGTTATTGCCTTGCCCGTCAATATAAAATATAGATAAGGGGGTTTTAGAATTTATTCCGACCTGAGCAGGCAAAAATGCACAGCCCATAAGAGTGCAGATAAAATACGTTGTTAGTTTTCGTGTTATTAGTTTATTCATTTTTTGATCATACTTAGTGAAATAAAAGTATTTAACGGTATACTACCGATTTACAACAGCTTATATCTATTATACTTCTCAATACAATAAAAAATTTACAACAGCTATAATTTCCAATACATAAGAGTAGTCATATCCTTAGCTAAAGTCCATACACGTGGTATAGTTCCTCCATGCCCTACCCTAATCTGAATATTATCGCCCACTTTGGCTATACACCCCAATGTTATCGAAGTAGTTACATTTTCGCCGGTAGCATATACAGGCAAAGTTATTTCGGCATAGTCGGCTACTGTATACGCAGCATCATTAAACCGCTTACGCATAATATAAAGATGGTAGGTTGCCCCCATCAAAAACTGAGTATGCGTATCTGTAGTTCCACTCAGCTGGAATGTATAAGCATACGAACCCGATTCGTAAATGGTAAGGTCTCCAAAATCTAACACCGAAGATGTTGCGTAATTAATTACCGATGACGCTTTGGTAGCAACATTAGCTTTAAGACCCAATGTTTTTACAAAGCGAGAATAGGCTGTAGTAGAAAGCCTTACCCACGATGCACCATCATACATATAATATCCCGGAGTAACGTTGGCAGGCACAGTTCCCGCTTCCGCAGTATTGTAAACAATCATACTTTTACGGGGATTAGCAACTGTCGTTTGATCGTACAACCCTGTCAAAGGAACCCTATTGGGCAAAAAGGCTTTGTTGGGAGAATCTAAAGACAGCGATGCACCCAACTTAGGCATTCCACCAATAGAAACATTTATACCACCGTTATTACTTGCAATCATAATCACATCGTCCCGCAATTCAGCATCAGTAGGAGATGCACTTGTATTGCCTTTTCCATCGAGGTGAAACACTCCCAACGGCACTTTGGTGTTTATGCCTACTTGAGCATTTAGCAAGCCTACCAATAGCAAACAAGATATAAACAAGAACATTTTTCTCATTACTATTTTCTTTTTATCTGTTTTAGTTAGTTTATTTTCATTTATCGAAGTGAGAAAAGGCAATGACATGTAATCGCTACATACCATTGCCTGACATAGTTGTGCCATAGATAAGCTTACAATTCGTGCCGATTTTGAACGACAACAAAAAAACAAATCTGTTACACGATAAACATTATCGACAAAACTATAAATATATTTATTGGGGAAATTATTCGAGTACGGGCTCCACGAGTCTAAAAGACGCAAAAAATTCAGAAGAAAAAGACTTCCCTCTGAAAAAACAATAAAGAATGGATTTTGTAAATGTAGATAGGTATTAGTTAACTCTCTCTCTCTCTCTCTCTCTCTCTCTCTCTCTCTCTCTCTCTCTCTCTAATTTTTTGACAGACATATCCAAACCTAAACAGTTAAAATTTAGATTCTTAAGCGAAAATATGTTTGTTAAATTTATTCTCATTTCTGATGTAAAGAGCTATTATACAGAGGCAAATATAAGGAATATTTTCGACTAACAAACTTTTCAGTTAAAATTAAAAACCAAAAAGTGCATACCAACATTACTGTCCGATACACACTTTAAATTATCCATAATAAGCTAATCTATAGCAAAATAAACGATCTTAATATCCTATTGTAAAGCGTTCGCGATGATGCTTTGGAGCATCCAATTCGTCTAACATGGCTTTAGCATAATCTTCTACCGATATTTTACTGTTACCTTTTTCATCTACAATCAGATCGTTCTTTCCGAGGCGATATTTAGTCGTCCTTTCACCCGGTTCTATTGTACCTGCGGGAGAGAAGAACACCCAATCCAACTGTTTCTCGGGTAATAAATAATCAGTCAACACCTTAGCCAACGATTCTACTCCCGGTTTAATAGCATCGGGAATAATACCCGATTGCAATACCGTTTTGCCCGGTGCAACGAACAAACTGCCTGCCCCACCTACAATTTGCAAACGTGATACTCCGGCACTCTTTACGGCATCTATAATCGATCGGTATCCTTTAAGCGTATCGTCGTAAATATTAGGATTGCTCCACCCCGGATTGTATGCACTTATAACTGCATCAGCTCCTTTGACAACCTCTGCCAGCTTTTTCACATCGGTTACATCTGCCTTAATTAGTTGAAGATGTTTGTTTTCAACCTTTACTTTTTCAGGGTGACGTACAATTGCTTTTACAGCATATCCTCTATCCAAAGCTTCCTTTAAAAGGGCTGATCCTACAAAACCGCTAGCTCCTATCAATACAATATTTTTCATAATCAATACATTTAAGTAATACGAAATATTTAGAGTTTGTTTAAATCGTAACTAACTAATAATATTACATTTAGAAACAATAACAAAAAGGTCTGTAACCTTAATAAGTTTATGCTATGTTTTAATAGAACAACTCACACCGAAAAATGGATAAACCGCAACTTGCTTTTAAACAAATCTTAACATTACAAAAACACTCTAAAACAGATACTTCATGTCAAAAAAAAGTTGACCTCTTCCGAAGAAGAGGCCAACTGTATCTAACTTATTATTACAATCTTTGCTATTTATCAAATATCGCCCATCTTGGCTACCTGCGAGGGATTGTGTCCAAAGAGTTGTTTAAAGGCATAGGAAAAATGCGACAAGTCTTCGAAACCCACATCCAGATAAACATCCGAAGGTTGCCTTCCTTTTTCTTTAATCAGATAATAGGCTTCACGCAATCTTTGCTGAATAAGCCATCGACTTGGTGTTGTGTGGAATATCTTTTCGAAATCGCGTTTAAAAGTACTGAGGCTTCTACCCGTCAGATAAGCAAAACGGCTCAACTGTACATTGAAATGAAAATTCTTCAACATAAAGGCTTCAATATCAATCTTACCGGGATCGTCAAAATCAAATAGAATATCTTTCAGTTCGGGATTTATTTTCAACAATAACTGAACCGCCTCTTTTACTTTTGTTTCCATTATTGCCTTTTGCTCCTCTTCGGGCAATTGCAAATAAACACCCAGCGAATCGATATAACTTTTGTAGAGCAAATGATCGCTCAGCGTTATTATCGAATCTGAAATATCAGCAGGCTTTGTGGCTTTAATATTCAACTCCTTACTTAGCTTTCTCAATGTTTCCTGATCAAGATATATCGAAATTATCCTAAACTCGCCATCCACAGGTGGTTCTTTTACAAACTTGGCAAGTTTATTTCTACGATACAGACGCAAATCGCCTTCTTCCAAAACATAGGTTTTCTTACCGTCATCTACCGTTAAGGTACCTGATATCTGAAAACTAAGTACATGCTCGGGGATAAACTGTTCGCCCTCTCTACTCCTTGAGAAGTAGCAGGTTTGAAGAATTTTAGGATTACTTTGGCTACATGCGTCCATAAAGAAATGTATTTTGAATTGAGAAAAATTAAGTATCAAATATAAACTAAAATCAGCTCAGAATAGTTTTTACTTCTAAATATTCTTCTAAACCATATTCACCAAACTCGCGTCCGATACCCGATTGCTTTACTCCACCAAAAGGAGCCAACGCTTCGTGTTTAAAACCATTTACAGCCACCGTTCCGGCTTCCAACTTAGTTGCCACCTCGTATGCTTTCGCCTCATCTGTACCTTGTACATAAGCCGCCAAACCGTAAGTAGTATCATTGGCTATCTCGATAGCATCGTCCAGAGTTTTATAGGCAATTACAGAAAGTACAGGACCGAATATTTCTTCACGAGCTATACGCATCTGGTTGTTTACATTTACAAATACGGTCGGTTTCACAAAATTCCCACTTTCGAGACCTTCGGGATGACCTACTCCACCAACCAGAACTTCAGCACCTTCCTCTATTCCTATTTTAATATAGTTCTGCACTCTATCGTATTGCTTTTTGCTTACCATAGGACCAATATTAGAACTTGCATCCGAGGGATTACCCACTTTGATATGAGCCATAGAACTTTTGATAACATCCTTTACCTCATCCAGCTTAGACTCGGGTACTAAAAGACGTGTAGCTGCTATACAAGCCTGCCCACTATTCATGTACGCCAGACCTAACGATTGAGGAATGGCAACCGACAAATCGGCATCTTCCATAATTATATTAGCAGATTTTCCACCTAATTCTAAAGTGATTCTTTTGATAGTTTCGGCTCCATCGCGTGCTATGGTTTTGCCCACTATGGTAGAACCCGTAAAAGAAATCTTAGCAATATCGGAACTCTTGGTTATTTCGGCTCCCACTACATTTCCGAAACCATTCACAATATTAAATACTCCTTTGGGCAAGCCTACTTCGTGCAGACACTCGGTTATCAACTGAGTTTGCATAGCGCTCATTTCGCTGGGTTTGATAACCGCAGTACATCCTGCTGCAATAGCGGTGGATAGTTTGGTGCAGATAAAACCATTATTGGAGTTCCAAGGAGTAATAATACCTACAACGCCTACGGGATTGAGCATAACGTTGGCGCTGCCTGCCTTTTTATTGAATTCGAAGTTTTTCAAGATTTCGATATTGCTCGTAATAGACGAGATAGCAAATTCAAAAGCTAATGTAGAAAATTGAAGTGCACCTCCATATTCCAATACCATAATATCAATAAGTTCTTGTTTACGCTTCAATACAGCCGCATACATTTTCTCGAGATACGCAATTCTATCCTCTTTAGATGTTTTAGAGAATGTTTTAAAAGCCTCTTTAGCCGCTGCAATAGCTCGTTGAGTATCGGTAGCATCGCCCAATGTTACCTTTCCCAATAGTTCTTGGTTAGATGGGTTTATCAAATCGAATGTTTCAGTTCCGTTTGGTTTTACAAACTCGCCATTGATGTAAATTTCGTTTATAAGTTTCATTGCTTTATTGTTTTAATATTATTATCAATTATTTCAATGACAAAATTACAACCGAATACAGAATACGATTTTGTTGAAACGTTCAATCTTTCTTTGTTGAAACGTTCAAAAACAGAAACAATCATTACTAAACGAATCTACGGCAAAGAAATACTTCATCAACAGGCATAAAAAAAACAATTGACCACCTCCTAAAAGGCAGCCAACTGTTTATAACTAAATAATCGAAACTAATTAAAGTCTCTTCTTATTGTAATCTTTTCAATCTGTAAAGCATTTGTTGAAGCGCTTCATGATAATCATCAATGATAGCTTGTGTAAATGCTTCTGAGAAGTATTCGCGAGCTTCTTCAACTACATCATAAAATCCACATGCGTGGTTTACAATATCAGTTGGGATTTTTGTTTCTGGAATAACAATATTGATATCGCCAGCCATAGCATATGTAGTTTCAACTAAACGGTCAGTAGCTTCGTAAAGACCTTCTAATGCTTGGTCTAATGCAATATGTTTAGCATAACTACCAACACCAGTTACATGCCAGTGATATAATTTAAGACTATTGTTGAAAGAAACAATTTTACCTAAAAATGCACCTACTTCAGCAACAGAACCTTTAAGTCCTTTTGCTGCTTTTTGTTTTGCTGTTGCAGTACTCATAATTCTACTATTTTAATTTGTTTATATTTGTTACCTATAAAACGTTCTGCAAAGAGATTTGTTCAGAAAAAAAGCATATCATTTGTTAAATTTCTAATATTGTTGATAGCAGAAAAAGACTCAAAGACTATACCTCATTCACTCGCAAATATTTATCAACGAACCCTCGAAAACAGCTAAGTTTTCAATAAAGTTATACGATCTATAAATAATGATTCCTCTCTTTTCGATATAAGCAAAGTAATAAAATTCTTTTGAATTATCAAAACAAAACAGACAAAAGAATACCTTGTTTTTAAGTAAATCGACCTATTCAGTCACCCTTTAAACACATACTTATGTTAATTGAAATATTCACACTTTTTTTAGTGAAAATATATAAACTTTTTATCCTCTTATTTGTTTTAAGTGGATGATAACACAATGATAAAATTACAATCTAAATTATACAATTATGAGAACAATATTATTTTTATTAACCTCAATTACATTGTTTCTTTCAGGATGTTCAACAACAAAAGATCCCGTAGCAGCAGCTGTTAAAGACGCCGAACAACAAATGCGGTACGACATGGCAGTACAAGCCATAACCGATCGTCAATTTGTACTCGAAGCCGATCGTATAACTTTCAAATACGGACAGAATGCTTATGTATCTCCTCATACCAACTTTATCTCTATGGATGGCGACAGAGCAACCATTCAACTGGCATTTAACTCGCCCTATGCAGGTCCTAACGGAATGGGAGGTATAACTGTGGAGGGAGCAGTTTCTAACGTGAAAATGAAAACCGATAAAAAAGGGAATGTTACTTATAGTATGAATGTAATGGGTACAGGGCTTTCTGCCATGGTTACCTTTAGCTTAACTGCAGGTACCAACCAATGCTCGGCACGTGTAACTCCTAATTTTAATAGCAGAGTAATAACCTTCACCGGTTATGTTTACAGTAAAGATGACTCGAACGTATATAAAGGTAGATCGTTGTAAGTAATTATCTATCGAAATAATAAAATACATCCTGAAAAGGTTCTTACAAAAAATCCAGTACTTAGTATTGGATTTTTGTTATTTTTGTCCTCTCGATAAGTTCGGTAATCTGAACATATTAGTTGACGAAGCTGATTAAACAGCCTGCAAAACATTAAACAGACTCTCAGTTATAAGAAAAGCCGTTATGCCGATAAGAAGAGCCAACATAGAAGACAGTGAAGCCATTAGAGAAATGCTCCGACAATTGGGCTATCCGCTGACTAACGAATTTATCAGAGCCAAACTCACACTTTTGCTTGATAGTAAGAACGACGAAATATGTGTATATGAGGACAATGGTAAAGTTATTGGCTTTCTTACCCTTCATATTTCTGTACAATTGACTTTTGAACATAATTTCTGCGAAATTGGATACTTTGTTGTAGATCAGAATGTACGCAGCAAGGGTGTAGGTAAACAACTGGAAGAAGCAGCGTGTAAAATAGCTCTCGAAAAAGGTTGCGACCGCATAGAGGTATTTAGCATGGAACATCGTGCCGACGCTCATCGCTTTTACGAACGCCAAGGATATAGCCACATTCAGAAGAAATTCGAAAAAATATTAGATAAATAATAATCATACAATAGCACACATCATTATGGAAGACCCATTTAACTCAATCTATTATATTTTACTTATTTATACCATCCCATGCGTACTTATCACTCTGGCAGGTATAGTTGTAACCGTAATAGGCTATGGCAAAGAGCACAAAAACCTGAAACTTGCAGGCATAGTTGTAACCTTACTGGGGGCTAAGCTGGTAGTTCTTATAGCATTATTCGCTCTATATATGAGGTTTATAATGTCATAACCCACACATAAAATTTTACATATATTGCTCTAAAAGCAACTTAGCACAATCGTATCCGTGATCATAAAAATGATTCAATACATTTGTGTCCTTCTCTATCCTGTTGATAGTCATAGGTTCAATGGGTCGTACTACAATAGCCTTACCCTCTCTTTCTAGTTGCTCTACACGTGCTAATTGGTGGTTGTATATCTCATTTCGGCGATTAATGGCATGACGCATTTCTGGATATTTTTTATAAAAAAATGACGGTAGTTTCAAACCATCCGTCTTTTTACGATAACCCGCATTGCGAGTCAATATAACCAACATCTTATCATAGCCTTTCGCCAAACATCTATCTACCGGTATCGAATCGCACACACCTCCATCCAACATGGGAGTGCCATCTACATAGCATACAGGAGAGAAAAGAGGCATACTGCTCGATGCTCTCAAAATTTGTAAAAGTCGGTCGTGATCCGAATATTCTTCAAGATACTCAGCCTCGCCCGTAAGACAACTGCTGACAATCATCTCGAAACAGATTCCTGCAGAAGCATACGCATCGAAATCGAAAGGCAGTATTCGGTTCGGAAAATCGTCAAATAAGAGATCGAAGTCCAACAAGTTCCCCTTTTTCAGATAATGCTTGAAACCTATATATTGAAATTTATCCAACAATTCGATATTACTATATCGTGCTCTGCCACGCTGCCCCGAAACATACGATGCTCCGTTACATGCACCTGCCGACACACCTACTACATAAGGAAAACGAATGTTATTATCCATCATCCAATCGAGCACACCACAGGTAAAAACACCTCTCAATGCACCGCCCTCCAGCACAAGTCCCATGTGGCTTGTATCTAGTTTTACTGATTCTAATTCTTTTGTTTTCATAGAGAGAATAATCACAAAAATACTAAATCCGCAGCGAAGCCAACCACCAATAACAGTATAAAATACACAATATATAGGTCATTTCATTTAAAATAATACTATTGGAAGATTCACTAAGTAAGCTAAAAAAAAATACAGAGGCGTATTATTTTATTCTGTATCTTTAGTAATTCTATCATCCGTTTTAAGCAGAAAAAAAGGTAGTAGACCGTAATGAACTTAATTTTAGACAAATTATGAATATAGATTTGACAGGTAAAAGAGCATTAGTTTGCGGAGGTTCTGAGGGTATAGGCTTTGCATCCGCCAAGCTATTGGCAGAAGCCGGGGCTTCGGTAACATTATTAGCCCGCAACAAACAATCGTTGGAGCAGGCTTACAATCAGCTAGCCAAACAAAACTCGTCTCAGGAACATAGTTATATTGTAGCCGATCTTTCAGACCCAACTGCTTCGGCACATACCATTACAGAATATATAGAGAAGAACGGCAATTTCGATATACTCATCAATAACTCAGGAGGTCCCTCACCTGCCCCACTTCTCGATGAGAAACCCGAAAAGCTATTAGCAACATTCAATCAGCATATAATAACTGCACAGCTTTTTGCTCAGATAATAGTGCCTCATATGAAAGCTCAGAAATGGGGACGTATTATAAATATAATATCTACCTCCATCAAAACACCCATACCGTCATTGGGAGTATCCAACACCATACGGGGAGCAATGGCATCGTGGAGCAAAACAATGGCAGGAGAGCTTGCACCCGACGGCATCACCGTAAACAATATACTACCCGGCAGTACCGACACGGGACGTATTGCATCCATTATAAGCGCCGATGCAAAAAAAACGGGCAAAAGCGAAGCCGAAGTGAGAGCTATACGCGAGGCACAAATTCCGATGAAACGCATAGGCAAGCCGGAAGAAGTAGCAGCAGGAGTTCTCTTTCTGGCATCCAAAGAAGCATCTTATATAACAGGCATTAACCTACCGATAGACGGAGGAAGTACACCCTGTTTATAATAAATTCAGAAAAAAAGGGAGGAAACAATTCAACACAAAGAATATATATTCCTTTTTTTGTATCTTTACAACAATGATGTTTCAATAATTACGAATTATGGATAAAAAAACAGCTCTATTACTGGTTACGGTAGCAGTTGCGGCAAGTTCGGCTGCACTTGTAGTATATGCCTTGAAAAAGAAACAAGCAAATAAAAAGAAAATAGCCATTCATTTCATTTAAGTATTGTGAAACATGAAGCTTCAAACGATTAAACCGACAAAGCTTTAACAACACACTCGCTTAAACAAATAAAAGGAATAAATACCTTTAGTATATTACCTTGTATTTAAAATATACAAAATACAAAAGAGCCTCGTTCAAATTGAACGAGGCTCTTTTGTTATACTTCCCATAAAGTTTCTATAAATGATTGGCAGATACTGAATAATCATTAATTTTCACTAGAAATAGTTGGGGAGATAAACCTCGATTCGTTTTTTTGTATCTTTGAGCCGATTTAGGTCTAAGATATTTTATAGATTTGGTGTAGTGTGAACCTATACGCTCATCCATAGAGGACAGACAGATAGGTCTCTCCCTGCGAATCGAAACATAGCAATATAGATATCTCACATAACTTATATGAACTAAACGTTGTTTATGAACAAAAAACAGATTCCTTTAATACTACTTATTATATTATTAGGACTTATTGCCCTCATTATATATCTTCTTAAATCGGAGACGAAAGCAGAAGAACGTACCATTGTATCTCATGCAATTGTAGTGCAGCAAATAGAGGAAATGGGTAAACTGGAAGTTGTAAAATACAACATTCAAGATATGATGGAATACGAAAAGGTTCGCAAATGGCTTCCCAATTCGAGAGCAACACTAAAAATT
Source organism: Dysgonomonas sp. GY617 (assembly GCF_015233815.1). Classification (NCBI taxonomy): domain Bacteria; kingdom Pseudomonadati; phylum Bacteroidota; class Bacteroidia; order Bacteroidales; family Dysgonomonadaceae; genus Dysgonomonas; species Dysgonomonas sp. GY617. Next base: position 333,929 of record NZ_JADCLR010000001.1, on the reverse strand, counting down.
GTAGGTGAAGTGATAGGTTGTGTAGACCTCACTCTGATAAACGAAAACGACATTGTAACGAAAGGCGACTCGGTTAGCCTCATGTTACCTATGCCCGAAATATGCCATTACAAAATAGACCATTCGCGATCGCGCATATACAATGTGGAGTATGGTTTGTGGGAAACATCGGAACTGGTAGAAGACGCCTACAAAAAAGCCGAAGATCAAATCTATCAGCAAGCACAAAGCATGGGGATAGAAAAAGAAAGTCGCGAGAATACAATAAAGGTACTTACACCTATACTCAGAGGAATGGGTTTTACCAAGATATACATCGGATTTAAATCGCCCGACGGACGTTCTAATTCCGAGCAATCAAAAATAAGACTCAACTAAAGTATCAAATCCGTTTCTGAGTTAAGCCATTAAATAATATAAACAGTGTTGCTTCTCACCGCTATAACAATCTCTTATTGTTAGACTTGACCAAGTAACAAGAAGGTCTCAGACCTTAAATAAGTTTCGCCCGATATATGCTGCAAATAACATTCCCCGCATGGGACAGAGAACTCTTTCTCTACCTCAACAGTAAACATACACCATGGCTCGACCCCATTATGTATCTAATAAGCACATACACAGTATGGGCACTCGTGTGTATATCTATTATTGTATTCATGGTATACCGAGACCGTATAATGGGACAACGTGCAGCCGTGTTTATGCTTATGGGAATTGCCATTAACAGCATTACCAACAATATAATTAAGGTACTGATTATGCGTCCGCGCCCATCACACGAGTTAGATCTCCAAGATATCATTCATCAATTGGGCGATCCCGATAATCATTACAGCTTCTTTTCGGCTCATTCATCCAATTCGATATGTCTGGCATTATTTTCGACCCTATATTTCAAGAATAAGTATTACGGAATCGTTATTTTTGCGTGGGCAATGACCGTTGCATATAGCCGTATCTATATAGGCAAACATTATCCTATTGATATTGTATGCGGAATATTATTCGGACTGCTCAGCGGATGGTTCTCTGATTGGTTATATCAGAAATACCGCCACAAAAAACTTAATGGGGCTAATATCGTATAATGAAGAAAACTTTGACTCTCTTTTATTTACTCCTTATAGTTGCTTGCGTTAACGCTCAAAGCAATTATAAATATGCCGTGGTAAATAAAAAAGGCGAAGTTATAGTTCCTCTGGGCTACGAAAAGATAGACGTTTTCAAAAACGGACTCGCCAAAGTAACCAAGAAAGACAAAGTAGGAATCATCAATACTACGGGTAAAGAAGTTGTACCCTGTCTGTATGATGAGATTAAAGACTTTGAGGATGAAATGGCAATAGTATCGAAAGGAAATCGCTTTGGAGTTATAAATACAGCCAATGACACCATTATACCCATCAAGCAAATATCGGTAACCAATTATTACAAAGGAACTTTTTTGGTATACGACAATTACCTCTTTGGCGTTATAGACTCTACCGGAAAAGTAACCGTCCCCTTCACCAAATCCATAGGCTTGCCCTATTCTGGCGGAAAAGGCTATATCATAACCACTCGTATGGATAAGAGCGAGCAAAAGATTATTGACCGACACAACAACGAAATATACTCCTTTCCAGGTCACAGAGTGCGCGATATGAACGATGGCTACCTTGGCATCTGGGAGAAAAAAGCAACCGATCAGGCATCCATATACCTCAACCTCAAATCGCCCACACCATACGTCACCTATAAAATAGTAGACATAGAGGGAAACGTAATAAACCCATCACTTACGATAGAACAAAATCAATTCTTCAACGGAGGCTTTTCCAGAATATCGGAAGATCGCAAAGTAGGAGTTATAGACATACAAGGTCGTCTGAGAGTACCTTGCCTATACAGTCGCATCTTCGATTTTAAAGATGGTTATGCAAAAGTAAAGCAGGATACTACCTTCTTATACGGATTGAATAGATACGGAATAGTAAACGACAGAGGAGATATTATCGTACCATGTATATACGATGGCTTAGGCGAACTGAAGGAAAACCGAATGGTAGCCTTTCTCAATCAAAAATATGGCTTCTTGAACAGACAAGGGCAAGCAGTTATTTCTTTTAATTTCGATCTGGCTCAAGATTTCGAAAATGGATACGCCATTGTCTCTAAGAACAACAAATACGGGGTAATTGGTATAGATGGCAAAATAGTAATTCCACTTATCTACGAACAAATAAAAAGGATCGACAATGCTCTTTTCGCTGCAAGCAAAAATCTCAAATGGGGTATTATAGATACAAAGGGACAAACTCAAGTAGAGTTTACATATAAGTCAATCATGCAACTATCCGATTCGGAATACGTAGCAGTTCAACAAGATAATTATTGGGGAGTAATAAACAAACAAGGACAACAAATTCTACCCATTACTTACAACGAAATAGTATCCTACTCGGAAGGTATGTTTGTAGTAAGCTTCTATCCATCTAATTTTAAGGAAGAATAAGTAAAAACACTAAACCTCCAAAATGGGGTAATAACCCCATAACTGCCCACTTTTCTCACATTTAACTCTTATTCTCAGCTATTTCTCTAAAAAGTGAACTTTTTCCTGAACTTTTATTTTCGAGTTGTGTTTATAACTTAAACAATAAGTTATCGTATATTTTAAATAAAAGAATTGAAGAAAATGAAAAAGATTTATGTATTAGCAATTGCATTGGCAACAACATTATCATTCGTTGCTTGTGACGGAGCTAAAAAAGATGCTGACAAAGCAGGCGCTGATGTTGAAAACTCACTAGAATCGGCAGGAAATACTATCCAAACGAAAGCTGACAGTTTGAGAGATGCAACTGATGCATCGATAAACAAAGCGGGTGAAAAAATAGAAGAAGGCACTGAGCAAGCTAAAGATAAAGCTGGCAACATCATAGACAAAGCTAAAGATGAAACCGGAAAAGCTGTTGACAAAACTAAAGAAGCAGTTAAAGACGGTGCTGACAAAACAAAAGAAGCTGTAAAAGATGCTAAGAAAGATGTAAAAAAAGAAGCATCTAAATTAGAAAACAAATTGAAATAAAGTTCTCTAACACTTCAAGATAGAATAAAAGCCTTCGAGGAATTATCCTTTAAGGCTTTTATTTTTTACGGTCTATTGTTAAAATTCTTTGTAAACAATTGCGGCAAATGCGTTGTTTATATAAGAAATGAGTATATTTGAATTTAGTAAACCGATTAGTATTAACACGATAAAAGAATAAAAACTATGAGGAATTTTTTATTAGGATTAGTTATAGGTGCAGGCGCTGTATATGTTGCAGCTAAACTAATAGACGACGAGAAAAGAAAAGAATTGTACGACGAGTTTGAAAAAGCTACTGACGAAGCTAAAGAAAAAGTTAGACATGGTGTCAGATATGGTAGAGGAAAAGCTCTACGCATGGGTGTACGTGCAAGACAAGAGGTAAGAACTGGCAAAAAGAAATTGAGCCAAGCTGCAGGTGATATTGCAGGCAAACTATCGGATGAATTAAGTGAGTTTGAAGAAAAAGCAAGAGCCAATTCTTAAAACTCGGTAATACTACAGATACAGAAAAAATGCAAGACGGGAAATCCATCTTGCATTTTCTGCATAACACAATCTATTTACTTCAATACACCTACTATGATACTATCTATATTAATTGGGTGCTCTTCATCAAACACCATTGTTATTATCTATTAGCGTGGCATCGCACCTTGATAAAAAAGGTATTCGCGCACAGCAGACAGCGGTATGGAATCACTAACGCTACATGACAACGATCGATAATACTTTGCCTGATTGCCCGCAACTGTGAGACCAAACATGGTATCCTGATTTATAACGAGCTGTCTTTTGGTGGTTTGTTTCTTATTCAGAAATAATATTCTACGGCGTCCTTCGCCTTGCATTTCCTGTTTCGCAAGAATAGGAACTTCGGTCATATAGTCACGGCTATCAGTATACAAGTTTATTTGATACCTATATTCATAAACCGGATATCTTTTATTTATCTCGATCATAGGATCGGAAGAGTGAGTGACCATGAATGATGAGTTATCCACATAATAGCCCTCAACAGCTATATAGGCATTTCCTTTCATCAACGATAAGAGATCTGTTAAACTTTGCTGATGTTTCTCCTGACAAAAAGCACTCAAACCAAATAAACAAAAGAGTGCTACAAATAATACTTTACGCATGATTTTCCTTGATTAAATATGTAAACGGTTAAATAATATCTATGAATAAGTTAGTTAGGGTGTTTGATTTTCATTTTATTATTTAGTAGATAGAGTAAAAATAGAGAAAGATTCCATAAATTATTCACAAAACTGATCAAATTTTACACAATTTAACTCTAAAAGGAGAGAAAATCATTATAAAAAAATGAGCCTCCACACGGAGGCTCATTTAACTTATAGATAATATTTATTTTAACGATTACTTCACAGATGGAGCAAAAGCAAATGCCAATGCGGCTTGATCGGCAGGTAATCCCTTAGGAACCGACACTTCTATACCCTTAGCTGTTTTTTTCCAGCTCACAGGTTTACCTGTTTCTAAAAATATTACTTTAGATCCCTTTACAGGCTCATTTGCACTCCATACAATTGTTTTAGGTAGAGGTTTGCCTTCTTCTAAGCAAGCAATGGCATATATTGTCTTACCATCTTTACTTTGCGTAAACCAAGTAGACTCGTCACGATAATTGGGAGTTATGCGTGTATTATAAATAGCTTCGCCATTCTTAGTAGTCCAAGCACCTATCTTCACCAAACGTTGAGAAACCTCATCAGGAAGCGTACCATCAGGTTTGGGTCCTATTCCCAGCAAAAGGTTTCCGCCTTTGGCAACAATCTCTACCAATGTATGAATAACCTTTGCAGGTGTTTTATACTGATCGGTAGGAGTATAACCCCAATCCCAACCTAAAGTAATACAACTTTCCCATGGGTTATTGAGCTGCATATCTGGAATACCACGTTCGGGAGTCTGATAATTCTCAAATTCTCCGGGAACAGTACGATCTACAACCAACAAACCGGGTTGATAACTGCGAGCCATAGCCGCAATCTTAGGCATATCTATATCCTGCGATCCTTTGTATGCACGTCCTTGACGTTCGGCATCCGATGGACGAGCGGGACGTACCCAACCTCCATCGAGCCAAAGAATATCAATATTTCCGTAATCGCCATTCATCAATTCCTGAATCTGGTTATACGAGAACTCTTTAAACTTATTCCAACGCCATTTATTATTCTCTATATTGTAATTAACGTTTCTGGTTGGTGTAGCATATCTGTCCCACCAATAATATTGGCAATGCCAGTCGGGCTTAGAATAATATGCACCAATCATATAACCCTCGTTACGAAATGCATTGAATACTTCTTTTGCTACATTGCGACGAGGATCGTTCTTGAAAGCACCATTGGCTATCGAAAAATCGGTCTGTTTAGTATCAAACATATTGAACCCATCGTGATGCTTAGTTGTAAACACGGCATACTTCATCCCTGCTTGTTTACCATATTTTGCCCACGAAGCCGGATCGAGTTTATCTGGTTTAAACTCATTTATAGTATTCCAGTACTTGCGTTTGTAAGCATCATAAGTAATGGTACTATCACGAGGAATCCAATCTTCTTCCTCAGCACATATCGACCACGATTCTACAATTCCCATCTGAGAATACAAACCGTAATGAATAAGCATACCAAATTTTTGATCTTGCCACTTGTCCAATTTCTCAAGGACTTTTTCGTCAGTAGGAGCCGTATAAGTCTCCGATCTGCCATGAGCATACGTCTGGGCAGATGCCGTTGATACCGTCAGTGCCGACAGTAAGAAGAGCGATAATACTTTGTTTTTCATCAATAGAGTATATTATACTTATTATATAGTGATTATTAGTTTCGAGAGGATATACAACAAAAATAACGATATATATCTTTTAGCACAAGTCCTAAACCCTAAGCAGACTATTATCAATCAATGTATTTAGAACATATACAGTCTCTTATCAAAAATAAATAGAATTATTATTTTACAACATCTATGTATACCTATTATATAGGAGTAACGGCAAATGCTAATGCCGGCTGATCGGCAGGCAAACCGCTTGGAACTGATACTTCAATACCTTTAGCAGTCTTTTTCCAGTTCACAGGTTTTCCGGTCTGTACAAATACAACCTTGCTACCCTTTGCCGGTTCGTTTCCCTTCCAAACAATTGTCTTGGGTAAAGCCTTACCCTCTTCCAAACAATGTATAGCATATATCGTTTTACCATCTTTACTTTGGGTAAACCATGTTGTACCGTCATTATATATAGGAGTGATTCGCGTATTATATATTGCCTCTCCATTTTTAGAAGTCCACTCCCCTATTTTACTCAAACTTGTAGCAGCACCTTCGGGCAAAGTTCCATCGGGAGCAGGTCCTACTCCTAATAAAAGATTACCACCTTTAGCCACAATCTCACTCAAAATAGCTATAACCTTGTAAGCACTCTTGTATCTGTCATTTTTCACAAAGCACCATGCACCACCCAAAGTGATACAACTTTCCCAAGGATTGCTCAATTGCTCTTTAGGAATACCATTCTCGGGTGTTTGATAATTTTCGTACTCTCCAGCCACAGTTCTATCAACCACCAACAACCCGGGCTGATAACTGCGAGCCATTGCTGCAATCTTAGGCATATCTATATCTTGCGATCCTTTATAAAAATCGCCTTCGAGACCTTTATCTCCTTTTTTCGATGGACGAACCCATCCACCATCAAGCCACAAAATATCCATACTACCATAATCGCCGTTCATCAATTCCTGAATCTGATTGTAGGTATATTCTTTGAATTTATTCCAACGCCATTTATTTGCATCTAAGTCGTAACTCGGGTTACGATCGGGCGTAGAATATCTGTCCCACCAATAATATTGTGAATGCCAATCGGGTTTAGAATAATATGTACCTATCATAAAGCTCTCGTTCCGAAATGCACCGAAAACTTCTTTGGCAACATTACGTCGCTCATCATTTCTAAAAGGACCTTTAGCAATAGAGAAATCGCTATACTTCGTATCAAACATATTGAAACCATCGTGATGCTTGGTTGTAAATATAGCATATTTCATTCCTGCAAGCTTTCCATACTTCGCCCATGAAGCAGGGTCTAACTTAGTTGGATTAAACTTATCTATAGTTGCCCAATAGCGACGTTTGTACTCATCGTAAGTTACTGTCGAATCGCGATTGATCCACTCCTCGTTACATAATGTCCACGACTCTACAATACCCAATTCGGAATAAAGACCAAAATGAATAAGCATACCAAACTTCTGATCCTGCCATTTATCGAGTTTCTCTAAAACCTTAGAATCTTGCGGATATGTGTAAGTTTCAGACTTTCCATGCACAAACGTTTGTGCTGATGCTGGCAAAAGCACTGACAACGAGAATAAAAAAGGGAGTAAAATTTTGTTTTTCATTTAATTTATAAAAATATTTAAAATTAGAGGTCCAAGATTAGGCATATGTAGCCAAACAAATATACTTATATATATTATTTATTGCAAATAGCCTATTGAAAAACAAACAAATTAATTGATTATAAACAAATTACCCCACAAAACAGAGTGGGTAATTTATTTGTTATATTTTTTTCACAAAATAGTTGATCTTTCTTAGTTTTTTATATTACATTTGCAGTCGAAAAGGTAATTATTCACGGATTTTTGTCAAAAAACAAAAGAAAAAAAAATGAAAAAGATTGTTATGATCGCTTTTGTTGCTGCAGCTACTCTATCGTTTGCTGCTTGTAACACTAAAACTGAAGGTGCTCAAGGTACTGACGCTGATTCAATTAAAGTAGAAACTCCTGCTATCGAAGAAGTTGTTGCTGATACTACAGCTCTAGGTCAATTCGAAGCATTAGTAAACCAAGCTCTTCCTTTAGCTGAAAAAGTACAAAAAGGTGATGCTGCTGCTACTGAAGAATATGCTAAAGTTTCTGCTGAAGTAGCTGCTTTAGGTCAAGAACTTCAAAAAGGTCTTGCATCTATGACTCCTGAGCAAGCTGCTAAATTTGCTGAACTAGGCAAAAAATTCTCTGAAGCTGCTCCAGTTGCTGCTGCTAAATAATATAGCAACCGCTGCTTAGTCATTCAAAAGCGAAGCAAAAAGACAAACCCTTTAGTAATCCTAGAGGGTTTTTATTTTGTCTATTTCTCATAATTTTTATTTATCAAGTAGACAAAAAAATAGCCACTGCATTGCAGTAGCTATTTTTTTATTTCTAAAACCTGAAGTTTTTTTCTTCGATTAGAATTTGAATCCATAACCAAGAGCAACAACCATACAATCAGCATCACCGAAAGTATATTTGATCTCTAAGTTAGCAAAACGATTACCGCCTAATTCATATCCTGCACCAGCTCCTAAGTTGAAACCCCAATCAGTAAAGCCATTAGAGCCTCCTGAACCTGCATTTCCTGAATAACGATTGTTTTGCATAGCAATACCCGCTAATGGATAAACTGATAATTTCTCATCTACATTAAATACATAATGTACGTTCACGTTAATATCAAGTCCTGTAACTTTGTCTTTTGGAAAAAAGAACATAACGTCCGGAGCTAAACGAATGTTTTCGGCGATAACATATCTACCTTGAACACCCAACATGAAACGCTCTGCATTACTTTGATAACCGATATTTCCGATAAGAGATTTCTCGCCTTTTTCACTTTGAGCAAATGCACCTAATGTACTGGCTACAAATGCTACTGCTAATAATAGTTTTTTCATAAGAATTCAATATTTTTGTAAAAATTGATACGGCAAAGCTATGTAAAATATGTGAAAAAGCAACACATCCTGATAATAACCGAGTAAATTATATAGCTAAAAATGTTAAAAGAAGCTCAATCTCATTCTGTTAACATCTTAAAAAAATGTTGCATTTGTTTTTTAAACTACCTAAAACCTTAAACTTATGAAGAGAATACTCCTCTTTACAATAATTGCAACACTATTTACAGCATGCGATAATGACGATAACGATAATTGACACACTACTCATAAATTAAAAACCTATTAATAAGACATTTACTTTATGATATACAAAAGCGCCTCCAAAGAGACACTTTTGTAGTATTCATAATTATTAATTGAAGGACTTAGTAAGTAATAAGCAATTCAGATCGGCACAGGACACCAGGCAAATAAAAAATCCTAAAACCTTATACTTTTCTGATCAGCTTTAGCTTTGTTTTGTTTCGACCCGTAGGATCGTAGCCTTCAACAGCAGCTACGTAATATAGGTCTCCGTTCAGTTTTACTAATTTAGTGCCATCCATCTGCTCATACTCATCGGGATTGAGGTAACACTCCACATATGTATAGTTACTATCATCGGTAGCAATAATACTAAAGTAAGTATTTAATATAGAATTGGGATTATCATAATAATCGAGATTCAGAACATCTTGTTTATTTAATGTATTCTCTAACTGGGGCAGCATCAATTCTATTTTCTTATCGGTATTCTCCCATACTATACCTACATTATCAGGAGTATCGTTCTTATACCAAAAACGTTGTGAATAATTAGTATAAAGTTTCTTCATCATTTCCTTATCATCCTTACCATCATCTGTTGCCCAAATCTCCTTGTGGCTGATTACGGGAAGCTTTAAAGGTACAGTACTAGTGCGGGTTACAATATTTCCTTCGGCATTCTTTACCTTTGTTTCAATCACACGCGTTATATCTTTAAACCAATTATAGGAAAAGTTTGACGTTTGAGTAACCACTTGTCCATCGATATTCCCAGTGATAAAACTTCCTCCTCCATCTTTATTACCCTCCGATTTAACGTAGCCTTCTTCGTCCTTATTTATTTTAAAACCGAGTTGAAATTCAGAAGGCAATCCCAATGGTTGATTGGTTCTTTGTGCAATGCTTGCTTTTCCATCCAAATCAATCACAGAGGCTGCAGATGCAGTCGATCGGGTTTGTTTTACATTCAGTTCAAACTTACCATCTTTGGGCTGCGTCAATTCCAAATTAAAGGCTTTACAAAAATTATCTAACCACTTAACCACTCATCGATCTTTTGTTCTGATGGCAGAAATTTGACCAGATTTATTATATCTGTTTTAAAGTCTGAAGACTCGTCCCATTTCATCGAAAATGTACCCATGCCATCAGAATTGACAGTTACCCATTCTTTATTTGCTTTATAAGGCTCTATCTCAAGAACAAACGACACTTCATGCTTTATATAAGCTCCTTTTGCTTTATGACTAGGTCCCTGCCGCCATACACCTACATCTGTCACATCAACAAGTGCTATACGTTCGCCTTTCTCAAGCCATATAACCGAATGTATAATACCATCTCCATTGGAGTCATCTTGTTTCTTTATATAATTATCAGGCGAATCTAACTCAATCTTAAATTTGTTACTGATTTCATACCCAAATTCTTTGATTGTTTCCTCTCCTATCTCTTCTTCAGACTCATCTTCTTCTGTCTTCAAAATACCATACCTCCAATACCCCGGCGATTTAATAGCATTATAAGTCAGTGTATCAATTGTTTTGTCCCAACTTAATCCTCCCTTCGCTGACAAGAGACTACAATATGAATTATTCTTGTCAACGGGATTAACTGACTCCTCAAAATCAGCTTTACCCCAACGAAAACCTGATATAATATTAGGGTTTTGGCATGGGTCTACAAATAGAATTGAATCAGGTTTGGCTTGAGGAAAATATTTAGGAGAAGTTTCAAAAAGAGGAAAATTATAGTCTTTATCCTTTTGACCTGTTTTATTCATTATCTGATTTTGATTATCTTTATAAAACAATCCGTCAATCACCGATTTATCTATTTCAAAAGCACCTTTTCCTCTATTACGAAGTAATTTTAGTTCATACCTGGATGAATTTAATTTATTATTAGCATTATGCGAATTTTCATATGCAAATCGAAGCCCTAAATCTCTATTTGAACTTCCCTTATGCTGACTATCTGCTGAGGCAACTACTTTCATTGTAGCTGAAAAAACAATTTTATACAAACCACTTACAGGAATTACGATATGAGTATTTTTAATAATCGAGTTATCTTCCTTCTTAATCTCTGATTGTGAAATATTATTCCCCGTATCTTTTTCTATTTTTATTACCGAATTCTTAGCATTGAATAAATTTACAGCAACATGTTCATAATCACCTTGTGTCTCAAAAAATTCAGTTTCAAGACTAGAACGTAAGACTTCCTTATTGTCATTTTTTATATTCGTCCATTCCCCACTTATTTTCATTTTCCCCAAGTGCCCCCAATTCCATTCCTGCTGATAAGTTGTCGGGTTTTGATACGACATATATAGATTCTTCAGACGATCATCTTCAAAAGCACGACCTCCTATATTAGAAGAATCATTTGTATTATTTTTGAATATCCTCTTGATTGTTTCAAGACAATTGATAGATGGAGGAAAATCTTCAATACCTAAGCGCACGTATTTATCCCAGATCGTTTTTCCTGAAACCGTACCTTTATCATCCGACTCCACTTTGGGTAATAAGCCATACAACGGAAGAGGAAAAATACAATCGGGAATATCCTTATCAGTGTTATACTTATTCAGCATTTCAACCATACTTAATGGGTTATCGGGATTGGAGGGATCGCTAACATCCAATTCCCAAACACCTTCTATCTCGCTCATTTTCTTTTCTCCAAAAATTTCCTTTATGGTTTTCTTGGCAGGAACTACCAGATTTCCCTTATAATTTCCATCAGAATCTATTTCACTGAGTTTAAATCGACCACCGAATATCCGAATACTATCAACATAAAGCTGTGCTGTATAATTGTGATTAAATTTGTTCTTAACCTCTTCTACATTAGCATATCCAAAGATGGCATCATTAGATGATGTAGCAGGAATGCTGATCGAATAACTGTATTGTGCATCTTTCGTAGTAATTTCGGCAGGATTGATAAGTACTCTATTGAGGCGCACACCCAACTTGTCGGGACTTTGTATATCGCAAAGTTTCTTATCTATGTAAAGTTCTATATTAGTCATAATGTATTTGTTTTTCTTTTGGCAACAACCTTACTTTATCTGAGTATTATATGTGTCTGTATAGTGATATTTCATTTCTACCTGATACAAATCGTCAGTTGTATTGTATTTGAGAGTCATATCATCTACTATTATGTAGCGTTTCGTTTTAAGCTCGTATACAGCACGTGAAGCACTCATTTCGCGCAGCCAATCTACAATATCGCTCGTAATGGGTGAAGTTTGTACCACTTTCTGTTCTTGCACACTTTTCATAGCTACCGATTCTATTTCGGTTCGAAGATTAGGATCGGGCTGTAATGTTTTATAGATAGTTGATCCTGCGGTTTTAAATTCGGAAGAGAAGCCTCCACCGAAATTCATTGTATCCCATCCTCCCAATCGATTGAGAAAAGCAAAGTCGTTGACCTCATTGATATCCTCCGGTAGAATACGGAACGAAAGCGGCGTTGATATAATCACTTCGGATTCGTTTAAGCCTAAAAATGTACTTTTGTGCCATCTGCATAAATAAACATCTATACGCCCCACTGTCTTACCGTTATATATGGGCAAAAACTGATCGAGTTGAAGCAAGCCCGTATTCACTTGGCTAAAATTACTTTCTTCTTGACCTTTAGATGTATATTCCCCTATAAATCCACCCATTTGAGTATACAGTTTATAACGTAATCCTAAGGACGGAACCAAATTGTCTGCTCCTCCAACCCTCAAAGTAGTTCGCTGATAATTATGTATGAAATTGAAATATTGCTTCTGCCCTTTAATATGTGTACGAATGAACCTATTTGTCAACGGTTTTATTTTCGTAAACTCCCTCATATAGAAGTCTTGTGAAAAATCGATGGTGTAAGAGTTACCGGCATCATCCACTCCCAATGTCGAAGGATTCAGAGTATAATCATACCCATTGAGGATATACAAAGGAGAGGAGTAATAAAATGGCTGATTAATTTTTCCGTCAGTACGTTTGGCTATAAACCGATAATTGGTCATCGTTTCAGCATTGCTCCAAAGTTGAAACTCTTCATCTTCAGGCTCGAGTTCCAATTCGGAAAGAAAAGTAGGCGAATAGTTTACCTTCTTACTCAACAATGTACTTAAGTCGAACCATAATGGTTTTCCGAAATAAGACTTTGAAAGCGTAGTTAAGTATTTTCCCATATAGTTTAAAGAATCTTTACTGCCAGGTAGAACCTCATGATCAGTATATACATCCAATTCAATCTGGTACTCTCCAGTTCCATAATCGATAGTATCAGAAGACGAAGAAACACTTACTGAAGATGTTATAAAAGAGTGCTCATCTTCGGGAAGTTTACTGAACAAACCAAAATCTGAGCTAAATGATATTTCATAAGGAAAAAATGCCTCAGCAAATTCTCCATAAGACAACTCTATATACCCCTTTTTAGTATTTAGAACAACATTGAAGATCTGAAAAAATGGAAAATAATTTGAAAGAAAAACAGCTAGGCTTGCTAGCGTCTTTTTGTTGCATTCATCCCAAGACAAACCTGTTTCTTGCGGTCTATATACCACTATAACCTTTTTTTGATCAACCTTTTCATCAAAAAAAGCACCTTTCAAAGTTGGGGAAACAATAGTTCCTGTTATAGGGAGGGTATAAAAGTAACTTACAATATCAAGCTCTATCATCTCATCAGTAAAACCCGTAATATCTACTCTTATTATATGATCTGGAACCTTGCCTGAAACGTGCCTTTTTCCATGCTCTATAGAAAAGTCATAAAGGCTGCCTGTTCCTTTAGATAAGATTTCTATCTGATGCCCAGGTTTTACAACATTCTCATTAACTTCAAGATCGAATATAGTAATCTCAAAATTATTCTTTAAAAACGGATTTTGCATGAAGCACTCTTTGAGGTTTGATGCTGTAATAGCTAATGCCTCATCTTTAGATAAAACGTTTCCATCCAACATCTCGCCCTCTCGTGCAACATAAAAAGTTTTACTATCTACTTTAATACGATCATAAGTTCCTTGAAAAGAATAGGTATCGATCGAAGCATTACTTCCCGTTATCTCCAGATATAATAATTCTTGCGCTAAAATTTCCAATTTATCAATAGCAGTCTGCGAGCCATCAAAGTCTGCTCCAAAAGCCGTTTCTTTAATTTCGATCACAGCCCTCATTTTTTGATCTCTGTCCTTATTTCCTTTACTGCTGAACACTACAAAGTTCGGATTATTAGCCAGAGTTATCGAATTGGGCTCAACTACCGAAGCGATCTCTTTATTAGAATAATATGCCATGCTCTATCTTTTATTTGATAGATAAAAAAGGGCAAAGTCACAGCTTTTTCTTACTAAATAGAGTAGTATAGAACCACTAAGCAATTACATATCAAAAAAAAGGAGCATCCCTAAAAAGAGACACTCCCTGTAACAGTGAATATAGGTCTAAGACCTCTAAAACAGAAAACCACATATCAATCCTTATGCAGCTTTTCTTTCTTTTGTTCTACCAAATAAGCTATCAGCAAGCCCAATCCACCGAAAAGAGAAACACTTGCCAAATAAATGATTGCAACCGAATCTTTGATATTATCTCTTACGGCATAATCATAGCTTGCAAATTCGGGACTTAAAGAATTTGTCAAAGCCAATTCGAGAAAGAAAGCTACCAGTAAACCCAAGCCTACACCCACCAATAACAGACTGGCTCTAAGAGGCCAAGAGGAAGACAGTTTTACTTGTGGCTGTCCGCCTAATATGGGTAAGCTAAACTTATTGGCAAAGACCGACGGATCGACATTGCTTTGCAGCTTTTCGATAATAGCCATTCTTTCGTTGCGGCGAACAAACAACTCAAACAAACGGTATATACCTAAGGTAATAATACCGATAATACAAATGGGAACTAATACTTGTTGCATATCTTATACTTTTAAATTCGTTAAACATTTTCTTGTTTGCTTATTTTGACGCAGCATATAATGAAAGGTTACAAAAATAGTAGAATTATTTTTTCTGAAAATTTTCTGATTACATTTGTAACCTATGTGACACTGATACGTCATACAAGCATGACAAGTTTTGATGACATATATTATGTCCGTTTAATCAAGGATGGTGATACAAATGCCTTTGTTCATATTGTACGCCGATATCAGAGAATGGTATTTACCATTGTCAGCAAAATTGTCACCAATACACAGGATGCGGAAGACATCACTCAGGAGATCTTTATCAAAATATATCAATCACTCAGTAAATTCAGAGGAGATTCAGAGTTTTCAACGTGGCTCTACCGTATAGCCTACAATACAGCGATTACGGAGGTGAGGAAAACCAAACGAGAATTTATATCTTTTGATGATATGGCAGAAAAACTTCCCGATGCTGAGCTATCCGATAATCTGGATGAGTTGCATACCGAAGAAAGGCTTCAATATCTAGACGAGGTATTAAAACGCCTCAACCCAGAGGATGCTTTATTGATTACCCTCTTTTATCTTAACAACCATAGTGTACAAGATATAAGCACGATAAGCAACCTGAGCCAAGCCAATGTAAAAGTAAAGTTACACCGTATACGAAAATTTATGAATTCAGAAATAAATAAACTCATATCAAAATGAAAAAGCAAGAAACAGATCGCCTAAGGAGCTTATTTCAAGATATGGAATTGAGCAACCCTTCTACTAGTTTCGAAGACCGTTTGATGCAACAAATACATCAAGTAGCTTCTGAAGCCAAGACTAAGAATGCACTTAGAAGCAAAATATATACAGCCATTTCAATAGCCGGAGGAATAGCCGCCATAGTAGCTCTGCCAATTATCGTATTTTATTTTACGATGGGAGATACTGCGATGCAATTACCTTCGATGGAGGTAGATTTCAGTATGCCTCATTTTTCGAAGATGGATCTCAATCCGCTAACGGTATTACTACCATTTGTAGTTTTGGCACTCTTGATGGGTGATACACTTATCAGAAAACATCTATCGGACAAGAGACATCACAACACATAATAGCTCAACCCCCAAAGAACTAATACGTCCCGAATCTATAAGCAAAGGCTTTAGGGATGCGGGACTTCACAAATTTGACTTCGGAGTCATAGGAGGTGTTGGTGTAGAATACAATCAATACCTTTTGAATATAAACTATGAGGCTGGTCTATTGAATCTTATGAGTGGTTTATATGACGGAGGTAATCCTTCTTGGAAAGACCAAAACATCACAATATCCGTAGGCTATTTTTTCAAAAATAACACACATTCAATCTAAAAGAGTATCAACACCTTAGAGAGTATAATTAATTCTGGGGTAATGCAAAGAAGCTATCCAGATGAGTATTTGTTAGTGTAATATATTCAGGATTGTCAAAAACAGTACGCTTTTCGGCTTTGTTAGTTGCTAAAGAGGTAATTATACCCTCTTGTGTGTAAATTTTCTCAGTTTGTCTTATGTAATCTATTGTAGATAAAAGTTCCAGAGCAAAAGATGAATAGAATCCTGATAAAAACTCTTTTGTTCTCTTACTTATATCTTTATATACCTTATTGTCTGCTAAGTTCAAATACTCTGTCACGTTTTTCTCGGTAGACATGTGCAAATTTAACTCTTGAAACGGAGTGTCCATTAACGAATTATATTCGCCAATATAACTACCATTGAGGTACTTAAATACATGCTTTACTTTTCCTGAATACGGACCATAATAATCGTTGCAAAAATCGAGTTGAAATTGATCAAAAGCACCAAAGCGTTGCAAGAAATAGACAATCTTTTCTGCCGCAAATTCAGAGATAAATTCTCCCTCCTTCACCATATCAAAAAGTACGTCTAACATCATTGCCCTCGCAGGAGTCAATTTAGCACGTTCCTTATCAAGAACTTGTTTTACCTCTTCATTGGGTTGATATACAACTACCTCGCAATCTACATCCGACAAATATTCTTCTATCAGATCCTTTACTTTACTCCACTGCAAACCACCATTGCCTGCACCTAAGGGAGGAACACTTATCGACTCTAGTCTGCGTTCCTTTATTAGTTTAGTCAATTCAATAAGCCCCAAACGGATATAATTATACTCGGAAGGATTTCTCCAATGATCTTTCGTTGGAAAATTGATGATTATTTTTCGCCCAATTTGAAGATGTTCTTCTTCACAAACCAAAAGTGTACCAATTGTTAAAGTCTTGTTATCACATGCGTTTTTGTAAATTTTGAAATTATTCGGAAAGTACTTCTTAAACTGTAAGGCAATCCCTTTCCCCATTACCCCCACAGTGTTGACAGTGTTAACTATCGCTTGAGATTTACTCTCAAACATGTTTCCGTATACATATTTAATCATATATCAAAAATAATATCCTGGCTCCACTCGTATCTTGTTGTCGTCAATTCCCGATACAAATAGTTTGTCCTTAATACTAGGACTATAAACTACATATTCGGTAATACAAGTAGCGGGAATATCTGCACCGACCAAAAATTCGGCTTCCTTTCTCCTCCTCAAGTCGGTGTTTTCACTTCCCCCCCAGCCGTTGTCTGTTATCGCATCCCAATCCAATAACCCTCTAATCTTGCGAATCCTAGTACTATCATAGAAATTGCTTAATCTACTGAAAGCATGCCCATTGGTAAACCAAAATTCTAATTCGGCATCTATTATCTGCTGTACTGTTGATATGCAGTAAACGATGCGTCTCGGATCAACAATTTCGGTTCCATATCCTTTCTGTATTGCATAGAGCATAGGCATTCTAGGTGCAAAATGAAAAGGAATATAATCAGTCAAAGGACGTCCACTCGGAAGCAGACGTTCTTTGCGTTTATCAATAATAGCATTATTACCTATAGGCACATAATTTTCATTACTGTCCGGAGACGAAATATGCGTTATTCCTTTTTCTGCAATATGCTGAATATTATCAAAATGTGTGACCCTAAACAATGGAGTCTTATCTAATCTTAAACGAGCCAACTTTATTATTATTACTTTGACAGCAAAGATAAATCAATTTTATATAATTATTATCTCTTTAATTCTCAAAATTGAACTCGTTTCATTCAAAATACAATTCACCGAAAAACTGAGGTTGATGGAAACTTGGGCTTGGTGTATCGATAGTTGTCCAGGAAACAAAATGAGGCACAGTAAGCTTATCGCCACATTTAAAGAAATTTCCTTTTACCTTTAAACCATCGAAAGTAGTTATGTTGCTTTTCCAAAAAGCTGAAGAAGGAATAACAAGTGTCAATGTCCAATCGAAACTACCTATCTCCTTCTCTCTATTGGCAGTCCCCAAACTGGGAAGCCTCAAAATAGATTGCATAACCTCCGTATGTGCATGCTCGGCATGTCCTCCAAATACTCTGTAACCCAGCAAAGCTTTGCCAATACAAGTAAACTCGGCATTGTAGTAATGCTTATTGTCGAACGAAATGAACATTTCCACACACGAATCGGTCCACACCTCTCCATTATCGGCCGTTACAGCCGCCAATATTTCGTTTTCTTTGACTCTATATTGCAGCAATATATTGTTGCTATTGTGTGCAATGGTAAAAGCAACATCGGGTTTTGATGGATATGTATCGGGCCAATTAATAGTCTCTATTTTATTTATCGGCAAGCTTGCCATCTGCTTAGCTACCGCCTCTATATCAGACGCATCAATAGATAGCTTTGGTATTTTTATCTTATTCATCTTCAAATATTATAGTCAATAATAATTCAGTAAACCTGTAAAGAGAGTCTCTCTGAAACTGTCTTTACAGGCTACCATTTTAGTTAGATTCTTATTTTCTAAGAGCCGCTAGCTCAGAATTTACAATCTCACACATCTTATCGTAGTTTTCGTCCAACGATTGCAATAGCTTGTATTGACCGCGTGCACGAACCAGATTGTGAGTATCATTCTTCACCTTGTAATAATTATCACCATCAATATAATCCATCAAGAAGCGAAGCACTTGTTCGAAAGTGATATACTTAGCCGAAAATGCCACATTATCTGCTTCAGCAGGAGTTAGAAAACTAACCGTTTCTGCCAGATAGCCTTTAGTATAAGCTTCAAATATATCCATATCAACATATACTTTGCTTAAGTCCTCTTCGTCCTCAAAACCCGCAGCATTAGTATATGAACGGATGGCATCGCCATAATCGTTCAAACAAATACTATTCAATACCGTATCGAGGTCTATTACACAAAGCACCTTTTCGTTCTTGTCGAACAAGATATTGCTGATCTTAGTGTCGTTATGAGTTACACGAGTAGGAAGTTCGCCCGATTCGGCTTTTGCCCAGAATGCAAGCATTTCTTCTCTGCGGCTTTCAATCCATGCCACCTCTTTCTCAACTTTAGCTTTACGTCCTACGGGATCTTTTGCTATTACCTCATCCCATTGTTTGAAACGGAATCGCATATTGTGAAACCCTGGTAGAATATCTGTCAAAGGCTCTTTCATATCCGAAAGCAGGGCTTGGAACTGACCAATACCGCGTCCGCCCTGCTCAGCCAATATAGTAGAATCAGCCTTCTGATAAGTTATCGTGTCTTCTATAAACAGACATGCAGCCCAATACTCGTCCTGCTCATCGTGATAATATAGTTTACCGTCTTTTGTAAGGGTCACAGTAAGAGCTTCACGCATTGGATCGCCGCCTTGAGCTACTATTTTTTTCTTCAGATGTGTAGTTACCTTATGGATGTTCTCCATCATGGCAGGTATATTCTGAAAGATATTTTTGTTTTTGCACTGCAAAATATAATTGGGGCTCGATCCCTCTGTTTCAACGAAAAAGGTATCATTAATGAGACCTTCTCCCAAGGAACGGATTTCTTTAACTGTTCCTTCAAAAGCGAATTTTTCTCCAATAGCAGAAAGGTTTGTCTTCATACGAATAAGATTTAAGTTTTAATTGATTCGAGCCATAAATATACATATTTTTTAAAGATGGACTGATCATATTACTTATCTCAATCGTTAAAAAACACTTCGATTTCCCTAATTATAGCCTCAAACAACTCATCTGCCCACTCATTTTCGAACGATTTTTCTATCTCCTCTTCCAGCATAGCCAAAATAGGTCGGGGAGCCATTCCCTGCTTTCTTATCGTCTCGGCAATAGCATACAAAACATCATTGGTGGCAGGTATTCCCTTGCGTAGTGCCCAGTCTCTTAAGTCCGATATGGGAGGCGCCTCTCCCGAATCTGGCTTCCTGCCATTTTTTATGTAATCAATATAATCATTGAAGATAATTCTAAAAACAGGATTGCCCGAAGTCTCAACCGTACATCTAGCCTCGTCCTTCAATGCACTATTTCTCAATCCGTTTTCGTCTAAAATAAGATGAACAAGCGAAAGAATATCTTCGGCAATACTATTCAGTACCTTTACTATTGCCTCATTCATCGTTTAGAAGTTTTAAGATCAAATACGGGTAGTTTATTTATAAATGTTTCGCAGGTATTGGCAGTTTTCACATCAAAGCTGTTTAAGACTCCCTCTGCTTCGAAGTCTTTCAAAACATCGAATTGTTCTTCAATCAAACACAAGTCCTGCATATTACGTTGAACAAAATCAACCGTAAAACGGCATCCGCAAGCATTGTTATCGTAATAGTTCCGAAGAGTAAGGTATGACCACGTAGGAAGTATAGAAACGGGAACAGCATTGTCGTACTTAATGCGTTCCAAGATATTAAGCCCAATAGAGAAAGCCAGATTTTGCAAGTTGGCAATCTCGCTATCATCCTTCGGCACAAAAAGTATAGAGAAGTTTGCCGTATTCGAAAAAGTATTTGCATTATTGCGACCCGTCAACGGATCTTCGAGCCAGAAAAGCGGATGTGCCTCATTGCCCGACCCTATTTCGTAATTACGATTGTAGTAAAATGAACGGATTGTTTTGTGTTCACGTGCTTGTCGACGAAACATTTCGATAATACTGTTAATCATATAAGTAGTTTTATTGAATAGATAAATCTGACGGATATTGTTATCTTTAGACCTTATTTCATGTAATTTCGATTCAGATGCACACCAACACACAGCAACCTCTACCGAAGCCTTATTATTTTGATGTATTAGACGGACTGCGAGGTACGGCTGCCATTGTTATTTTGGTTTTCCACTATCTGGAAATGATTTACCCCAACAAGGCTGACAATATTTTAGGACATGGCTTTTTGGCTGTCGATTTTTTCTTTTGTCTGTCGGGCTTCATTATCGGTTTTGCATATGACAAACGACTGCCACAAATAGGCGTAAAAAATTTCTACATCAATCGCCTTATACGTTTGCATCCACTTGTTATTCTTGGTACAGTAATCGGAGCGATCGGTTATATCTTCAACCCTTTTGGAGATGGAGACTATATTCTCGAATGGAAGCTTATCATTCCTGCATTCGTTGGGTCTTTACTCATCATCCCCACCCCTTTCCTTACGGGTAGAGCAGGAGCCTTGTTTCCTTACAACACCCCTGCATGGTCGTTATTTCTAGAATATCTAGCCAACATAGTATATGCACTTGTATTGATTCGCCTCAGCAAAAAATGGTTACTTGCTTTAGGAGCAGTCTGTGCCATCTGGTTACTGCATACAGCACGCTCGGCGGGTTGGCTCATCAACGGATGGGACGGGGCAACGTTTCTCGATGGGTTTCCCCGAGTAAGCTTTTCGTTCATAGCAGGCTTATTGATATTTCGCTTCAATCTGATCTGGAAAAACAAGTTCGGTTTCCTACTCCCCTGCGTTTTACTCGTCGGTGCATTCCTATATCCGCATTCGCTAAACGATTGGTTTAAGGAGTCACTACTAGTAATCGTAGCCTTTCCACTTATAATCAGCATTGGTGCAGGAGCCAGAGTTAAAGGGCGGATGCAAAGCTTTTGCAAGCTCATCGGGCGTCTGTCCTACCCTATTTATATGACGCATGTTACAACCGTCTGGATATTTACCAATTATTACAACAAATACTCTCCCACGGGAACCAAACTTGCTGTTATAGTTTCGGCATTCATTATTTTCAATTTAATATTCGCCTATATCATAGTCCGATTCTATGACGAACCGATACGTGCATGGCTTACCAATAAACGAAAACAGAAGAGTATCAAGCCTTAAACACCATCTCTTATTTCAACCTTTTTACTGACAATTGTTTAAAACTGGCTGTCAAACCCGAAAAATTTATATATTTGTAGAATTAAAATTAGTGTATGTATACTATTTCAATACTAAAGAAGGAGTCCGTTTCGTAAACAATCTGTATCTCATTTACAGGTTGTCCTTTCGTTTATTCCCGAATAATCTTTTGGGAATAGTTCATTTTATTTAATTATCAAAACTGATGTTTCGTATCATGCCAGGCTATTATCAGAGCCTTTTGGCATAATATGACTAAAAACGAAAAATTATGAATAACGAAAATAAATCAATTCACGAATTCGACTTCAACTTAATCTGCGAATATTTCTCCAATGTAGAACGCCAAGGACCCGGAAGTCCAGAAATAACCATAAAAGTATTGAGCTTTATAGATAATCTCACATCAGAATCGCGTATAGCCGACATCGGCTGCGGAACGGGTGGACAAACAATGGTGCTGGCACAACATACATCGGGAGAGATTACGGCTATCGACATCTTCCCTAAGTTTATAGAACAGTTCAACATCAATGCCACTCAATTGGGTTTCAACAACAGAGTGAAAGGCATAGTTGGTTCGATGGACAATCTTCACTTCAAGGATGAAGAGTTAGACCTGATTTGGTCGGAGGGAGCAATCTACAATGTAGGATTTGAACAAGGTATAAACCAATGGCACAAACTCTTGAAAAAGGGAGGCTATTTAGCAGTTACGGAAGCATCGTGGTTCACTGACGAACGCCCCACTGAGATTAACGATTTTTGGAACGATGCTTATCCCGAAATAGATACAATTCCTAACAAAGTAGCACAGATGCAGAAAGCAGGATATATTCCCGTTGCCACATTTATACTACCCGAAAATTGTTGGACAGAACATTTCTACATGCCGCAAGCCTCTGCACAGGAAATCTTCCTGAAGAAGCACGCAGGCAATAAAACAGCTGAAGATTTTATTGCCAATCAACGGCACGAGATGAAGTTATATAATAAATACAAGGCTTATTACGGCTATGTATTTTATATAGGTAAGAAAATCTAAACCATTTAACAGAGGGATTGTTTCTTTCATGGAAACAATCCTTTCTTAAGTAAAACTATTTATCGAGACACCTCAATATGAACTATCTGGCACATGCATATTTATCGTTTAATAACCCTGAACTACTTGTCGGAAATCTCATTGCCGATTGTGTAAAAGGTAAACAGATAAACGATTTTACGGAAGGCATTCAACAAGGCATACACCTTCATCGGAAGATAGATGAATACACCGATGCACATCCCGTTATCAGAGAAATACAGAAACTATACACCCATTCGGCAGGAAGATACAATGGAGTCTTTCTGGATGTAACATTCGACCATTTTTTGGCAATAGATTCTCTCAACGAACCGCCCGAAGGCTGGCAAAAATTCAGCGAATGGTGCTATCTTCAAATAGATAATAATATTGACGAAACACCACACATTTTTCAGCGCTTGTTTTCGTACATGAAAAAAGAAGACTGGCTCTATAACTATCGTCATAAATGGATGATGCAGCGAAGTTTTGAACGCCTCACTCAGCGAGCCAAATTCTTACCCGAAGATGCCAATATATACGCTGCTTTCGAGCAGAATTACAAGGAACTTCAAGCAGGGTACAACACATTTTTCCCCGAACTAAAGCAATTTGTAGAAAAAGAACTTTAAGCTATTTATCTATCAAGCGGACATATTTTTTGAAGCACGGATACTTTCGGAGTGCGAAGCGTGAATAGACTCGATGAAGTCTATACGATTTGAGGCAACCGAGCGAAATTGAGTATATCGTTGGTCCACAACCCGTTATTGCTCTATTGAAACATCAATAACCCGGCAAATAACCCAACAAACAGCCCACTTATCGAACTGATAAGAAAGCATTTAAACAAAACTATATCCTAACAACAAATGAAAAAATAACTCTCGGCTAACCTAGCGGTAACCCAAACTTTAAGAAAGAAAAGAAAGAGGAAGAAAGAAATACTATTTCCCCCTATAATCCCCCAAAGGGATAAGTTTTCGTTATTGAAAAATAGCATCAGCTTGCCAATGGTTTATCAACAGCCGATTGGCTCAGAAAAAAGAAACGCCTTGCATCAACATCGAGCAAAGCGTTTATCTGGTGTAGTATTAAGAATTAGTTAGTTATCTAAAATTTTCTTCTTTTCTTTTTCATACTCCTCAGCAGTAATGATATTGTCATCCAAAAGCAGTTTGAGACTTCTCAATTCTTCTGCTTTTGTTTGGCTTACAGCACCCGTATCTTTTTTAACTTCCTCTAGTTTTGTACCTGCCAAAGGAACCATTTCGTAAGTACGTTCGGGTTTGTATTTCATAGTCCACAAGAACGGAACCAATACAAATACACCC
This sequence comes from Dysgonomonas sp. GY617, assembly GCF_015233815.1. Classification (NCBI taxonomy): domain Bacteria; kingdom Pseudomonadati; phylum Bacteroidota; class Bacteroidia; order Bacteroidales; family Dysgonomonadaceae; genus Dysgonomonas; species Dysgonomonas sp. GY617. Next base: position 309,262 of record NZ_JADCLR010000001.1, on the reverse strand, counting down.
CCAATAATAGCACCTACATCAGCTTTTTCACTTCTCGAAAATCCGGCATAAAAAGGCTCGTAACCTTCTTTTTCTAATTTAACAGAGGTAGATGAACCTACAATTTTAGTATCAGTGTAATGATATGGAGTTGTTCCCACAGCTTCGCCATTTAGAAAAACTTTAGCTCCCGATGGTGATGAGTTGATTACAGTGGTACTGGAACAGCTTGCTAACAGTAAAGAACCTGCTAAGATAAGAGACATTACTCCTACGTTGTGTTTTTTCATTTGCTACAATTTAAGTGTGATTACATTCTATACGAGATGGCAAATATATCAATTATTTTAACTATTTATCTCTCTTTTTTATTTTCGCTGAAATAATTCTCAATAATTTCTAAACCAAATGTAAAAACTGATCAAACGGCTCACTAAAAAAACATTATAAATCAGTAACTAACAACACATTAATAAGACATTACAAATACCCAAACTCACCACTATCGAAACTTCTATTTCACTACCCTTAAACCTTAACCCGATAGAATGGTCTATATTTGTAACAAGCAACATAATAACCATTAACAACTATCGAATCATGAAAACAGACCTGTACACCAAAATCGTACTTACAGTAATTGCCCTATGTCTCACCGTAAGCCTGCTAAAAGAGTTCGAAATCATATCCTCAGCCAAAGCAGATGTAGCAATAACCGCCCCCAATCCCATTCCAACATCTACACAAAGTAGCGTGATCGATGTGAACATTGTTCAAGTAGCTGGTTATGGAGTACGTTCGGAACCCTTACCCGTTAAAATAAGAAATTAACAGATAGTTAACAGCTATCTGCCGAGCAGCATTAGTCTTTCGATTGATGCTGTTTTTGTTTTAGAGCCTCAAACCCTCATTAGTGCCATTTTATCTATAAGAGAAAAGAAATATGGCAGGTTCTAGAGAATTTAAAATTAAGATAGATGGTATTGACAAAACCATAACCGATATTAAAACGCTTCGGGAAGAACTCGATAAAAACTTAGCTGCATCAAACATAGAGGAACTAGAGCATAATCTCAAAGTTCTCGAAGAAGCTTACAAATCGCTCAACCAAACGGAACGCGATTCGGCTATAGGTACGCAACTATTAGGTGATATTCAGCGATACAATACAGCCCTTCAAGAATCAACAATAGCCTTAAATGATCACAAGGAAAAACTGAAAACCTTCACAATCAAAATTGACGGTGTAGACAAAACGATAACCGATATCACTACACTTCGCGAAGAACTCGATAAGAGTGCCAATTCGTCGAGTGTAGCAGATTTAACCCACAACTTAAAGACTCTTGAAGAAGCTTATAACTCGTTAGACCGAGCTGCACAAGAAGGAGATACCGGTCAGAAGCTATTACAGGATATAGAAGAATACCAATCGACCCTAAGAGCTTCAACCTTTGCCCTAAGAGAACAAAACAAAGAAGTTGAAAAAACATTTGCTCTACGCGAAACCGAACAAGGTAGTATAGAGCAACTAAAACTGTTAATAAAACAACTTACCGAAGAATACGAGGGATTAAGCAAAGCCGAAAGAAAGGTTAGCGGTGCAGACCTTATTAGCCGCATACAAACGCTACAAGAAGAGCTATCGAACCTCGAAACTATGAGCAAGAGCCATTTAGCAATATTCGGTTCTTTGGGCGATACTTTAAACACTATCTCCGACGGATTTACCAATACAAACAGCACAATCAACTCCTTTTCGGGTATTCTTTCATCTAGTTCCGACGTTCTTAAGTTATTCGGAGTAGAGAGTCGCACACTTACCCAAGCAGTAGAAAAACTCGGCGAAATTACCAAAACCGTCAGCGCCATTCAGTCTCTTTACACTCAACTTGTATCAAAAGACTCTATTGTAATGAAAGCCGCTGCGGTAGCAAAAAATCTCTTTACAAAAAGTACACAAGGCAGTAGCGTTGCCCTTAAAGGATTCAAGGCTGCCCTGATCTCGACCGGAGTCGGAGCTTTCATTGTATTATTAGGATACCTTATAGCCAACTTCGACGACATCAAAAAACAAATTGGAGGGGCTACCGGGGGCATGGACAGGTTTGATGCCATTATGCGAAAAATAGAACCCGTTATCGCCGGAGTAGGAAATGTACTAGTACAGTTTTTACTGAACCATATCAAACACATTATCAATGCAGTAGAGGGTCTGATTAATATAATTGACATTTTCAAAGAACAAGGTACAGCAGGCTTCAAAGACGCTTTTAAAGAGATTGGCAATACTGTTGAAAGAGGCGCCAAGATACAGATGGATTCTATGAATGTTGTGAAAAATTATGAAGAGGCAGCCACCAAAAGCAGAATAGAATCAGCAAAAGAGAGTACTAGAAAGATCTTAAAGATGCATTCAGATACCACGCATATGTATATCGAAAATATGGAAGCTCAAAAGGGCGCCGATTGGAAATATACTAAAGATGGTATAACTATGTATGATAGCTACTTCAGCTCGTGCCTTGCCATGTACGAAAAAGATTCGGAGGACTACAGAAAAATTCAACTCCAAAAATGGAATTTTTTCAGAGAGGTGGAAGAGCGAAAAAACAAACCTAGAGCATCAGCCCAACCTAAAAGAGAAGAGCCTGACACTTATCTCGATGACTTGAAAAAAGTACAAAAAGAAACAGAAGCAATCTATAAGTCAACAGAAGAAAAGCAGATTGAGCATTACAAAAACATGGCTGCCAACACCAATACGAGTGATGCTATTGGTTTTATGGAAGAGGCTGCAAAAAAAGAGTCTGCTCTCCAATTGAAAAAGAATCAGGAGGAAATAGATGCTTTGACTGAGCATCACCAGGAAATGCAGAAAAAGTATAGAGGGAATGCCGAGAGACTTGCCGAAATAAACGAATCTTTTGCTTTGAAAGAAAGAGCTTTGAAGGAAAGGCAGTCAAAGCAGAATTTAGAGCTAGCCAAAAAACAAGGTAAAGAGCTAAGAGCTATAAAAGAAAAAGTGGAGAGTGCTGCCATACAAGGCGAACTAGAAAGAAACGACCTACTGATTGCAGCCCAAAACAAATTTATTGAAGATAAGAAAAAAGGAAATGAAGACCTTCACAAAGATCAGGTAAAGCGCAACAAACTTGGGCTCATAGACGTAAGTGCAACAAAAGAAAACTATGCTAAAGCATTAGCTGCTGACCAACAATATCTTTCGGATCTGAATATAAGCCATCTGGCTAAAATGAAATTACTAAAAGAAGAACAAGATTTAGTAAAAGAAAACAGCAAAGAGTGGAAAGACATACAAGATAAAATGTCTGCCGAACACAAAAACTATGCAGACGAAAAGAAAGAAACCGAAGATAGGATAATCGACAATACCGAGAAATCAACAAATCTTCAAAAAGAGTTCTACAAAGAGTTGCATGATAAAATGACCGAAACATGGGGCAGTATAAACGAAGCTCTGACTTCGGCTTGTGAAATTGCCAATTCGATCATTCAACAACAAATAGACGAAGCCAAAGTAAAGCTAGAGGAGGTCACCAAACAGTACGATGCCGTTGTTGAAAAACGAAAGGAATGTCAGGACAAGATAAAAAGTCTCGAAGAGGAAGCCTCATCTGCCTCGGGAGGACGTGCCATTGTTATTCAAGAACAGATTGCCCGCCAGATGGAAGCCAATCAAGAATTAGCTAAACAAGAGCAAGACTTGGCTAAGCAAAAAGAAAAGCTGGAGAAAGACATTGCCAAGAAAGAAAAGCAGGCAAAAAAGATAGAACTAGGTCAAAAACTTGTGCAAAGTATTGCAAACACAGCTTTTGCCGTAGTTCAGGCAATGGGGGCAGGACCTTTTATCGGACAAATAATGGCTGCATTAACAGCAGCTGCCGGTGCAGTGCAAGTTGCCATTATCACACGTCAGATGTCGAAACTCGAAGATGGAGGTTTGCTTAACGGTAAACGTCACTCACAGGGAGGAATGCGCATCGAAGGAACTAACATAGAAGTAGAAGGCGATGAATTTGTAGTCAATCGAGTATCTACACGTAAAAATCTGGGATTGATTGACTATATCAATAAGCAACGCAGAGAGCTATCGCCCGACGATCTGAGTACCTACTTCAATCGTACAGGAAAAAGCAGTTCGCCGCTACAACATAGCATGAAACACATGTATGAACAAGGCGGACAGCTCACGAATCTCGAAGTAGTAGATTCGGCAACGGCTCCCGACAACAGTAAGATTCTGGAAGCAATTTCGCAAATCAATTTCCAACCCGTAGTTTCTGTCGTCGATATTGCCAGTGCACAGAGCAATATAACTCATGTAAAAGATATAGCAGGGGTATAAAACAAACTCACAGTTTATCCACTAAAAAAGACAAAAGGAGGCAGCTTTCAATAAGCTGTCTCCTTTTCTTACATTCTTTATTTAGAAATTATCTTCTATATATAACTATGCTACGGGTCTGAGGCGGATATACTGGTCGAGCCCTGCATAGTTGCCCTCGGCAGCCCAATAATCTCTGTTACTCAAAACAGCCATATAGAGATAACTATCGGTACTCCAATACATTTTGTCGTTACCCAACGGTATCCAATTTTTGATGTACATACCTATCATAGGGTCAATGTAGCGTCTATTGCTCACCTCATACAAGTCTATATATGCAGCCCCTTCGAACGAGTCTACATCTACACTGACAATGTATCTTTCGTCAGCCGACAGATAAGGAAAATTGGCAAAAGTCTGCACCGTGCGTCCACCGTTCTTATCTACAAAGAAATAATTCCAGTCTTCCCAGTAAATACCCGATATAAGATAAGCATTGAGTGCTTTAACCTGCCCTACATAGCTATACTCTTTATGATGCTCACCATCCGAAAGATTATCGGTAAGAGTAACAAACGCCCCATTGTTACAAGGCAAGCGTAAGATTCCTTTCGACTTCTGAATGGAAGTTGTATCGAGTGTGAAATACTGAACGGCCGAACCTTTGTTTTTCAGAAAAGTATCTTTATCAATTAGCTCGATCACAAAAAAGTCAGCCAACTGCGTACCCCCATCATAATCGGTGTACAAATCTTTTTCAGTCAGAATATGTTTTTTGATAAATTGAATGGCTTGATCTTCGTCAACCGTCTGTGGAACAGTATCAATAACCACTACTGTATCGGCGGGTATATTTTGCACCTGCTCGGCATTATTCGAAGGATTTTTACAACCTACCATCACAAGCGTTACCGCAACAACTAAAACCTTAGTCCTCATAGCTTTATTTTGCAAATTTTTGCATTACTATATAACCTAAAATATCCTACTAATCTCACTACCAAATACTGATTTATAAAATCGCCACAAAGATAGTGAAGTTCACTTCACTTAGCACACTTTAACATAAAGATTTTCAAAGAATAAAAACACTTTATAAAGAGACGGTTCTGTTAAACAGAACCACAAAGCTATCAATCTATATAACCCTTTACCGTTAATGCATTTACTACTACTCTATCAATTTGATTACTTATCAGGCTATCAAGAGTATACTTATCTATACTACCGTTAAACATAGAGGGTAATACTTTTTGAAGCACCAAAGCGGGATTGTCTGGAGAAAAAAGCATTTTGCCGAAGTTACCGGCTTTACTAAAATACAAGAAAGACATCTCTTCGCTCTCGGGAAAACTAACTCCAAAGAAGAAATAAAAACCGCTCAACGACCTCAACATTCCCGTACCTATCTTTTCTACAAAATTGGCATAACCATACTTAGTCAGTATCTGTGGCAGAGTCATTATAGCCTCCTCTTCCTTTTCGCTGAATATTTCGAATAAACCGTCGCCAATTTTAAATGCTCCATGGTTACACAATAAATCGACAAGAGCATCGGGTACTCCTGCTTCATCCTTTTCCTCAAATTCGGTTATATAGCGTTTCGATACCTTTCCCGTAGGATGATACGCATACGCATTGTTTTCTGCAAAGCGGTACGAATACTCTTTCTTCGAAAAATAACTCTTCATCTCTGCTTCACGAAACCGTAAGAACCTGTCGATAGCTTGTTGCCATGTTTCGTTTTTGGTTCCTAAAAAAATTCTATAATCTTCCATTTCCCAAAATTCATCTGTTATATTAAAACTATAACAAACAAAACCTCTTTTTGTTAATCAAGATTTTGAGGTATTACACCTTTTTATTATTTAAGTAAGTATCAACCGAGTTGCAACTCTTAATCATACTATTAATATAAGCGATTAATTACTTATTATCTTCTTTTTGCTGCTCATCGATAAGAAGTTTTCCCCAATCATTCAAAGCCCAAAGTATATCGACCAAAGGCTTGGCTATATCCGTCAGACTATACTCTACACGAGGAGGCAGTTCATTAAAAACCTCTCTCTTAAGAAGTCCGTCGGCTTCCATCTCTTTCAACTGTTCACTCAGCACACGCCTGTCTACTTGCCCTATTCCTTTCACAAATTCGCTGGGACGTTTTTTGCCTTGACTGAGTTGCCAAAAGATCGGTATTTTCCATTTTCCGCTGATTGCATTTACAGCAATTTCCAACGTACACACTTTTTCTTCTATCGTAGGTTTCTTTGTTTTCATAAGATTGACTTTTTTACCCCTATGCCATAAAAATATCCCGTATTGCAGACCACTCTTTTAATTCGCAGTTTTGCAACGGAATAATATAGAACAGAAATGATAAATTTAAACAATCTTCTCCACAATCTAAAACTTCAGCTATCGGCACAATTGCCTGAAGCCATAAATACAGCATTTGAAGAATCGATCCACGATCTGAAAAAGCAGAGAATAGGCGAATCGGCACATAAGCCGGGAGATAACCTACCCTCTTTTACTCTGCCAAATACGAAAGGCGAATTAATCAATTCTGATCAATTACTATTAGAGAATGATAAACTAATTATTGCATTTTTCAGAGGAGGATGGTGCCCCTATTGCAATCTCGAACTGAAAGCTCTGCACGATGTGTTGCCTCAAATAAAGGCTAAGAAAGCAGCTTTAGTGGCTATTTCGCCTCAACTGATCGAAAAAAGTGTAAGTATGTCTGCTGATAACCCTTTCACATTCGATATACTTTGGGATAAGAATAACAAATACGCTAAGGAGTTGAATATAGCCTTCGACCTACAAGCATCTGTCGTGCTTTACTATCAACAATTGGGTATCCATTTAGGAGAATATAATGGGAGTGAGGAAAACAGCCTCCCGATACCCGCAGTATTTGTGATGGATAAAAACAAAACCGTTACATTCTCTTTTATAGATGCTGATTATACCGAGAGAGTAAATATAGAGGAACTGTTGAATAGCTTATAAACTATCAATCCTTTTTTACTACTTTAGTCAAAAAGTTACATTTTAGAAATTCTTTCTTTTATATAATTACATGGAACAAAAACGAAAGGGAGCCAGATCGTTCAACGACTTATCGCAGGAAATACTCAATCAACTGAATAGTGGAGAGATAGAAAGTGCAAACCTCACCGAATGGCTGGCTGTAAATCAAACCCTATTATTACAGAATCTCCTTCAACAACATAATAAAATACATTATCTAGAGCCTATACTTGCCGAAATAGCCAAACTAAAGAAGCAAACTACCAACACTCTAAATGAAACGATAGGTGTAAGCTTATTAAATGAAACGTCTAAAAGGAATGATTCTCAATTCTTAAAAGATATATCTTCGCACACATCCGACACTGTACGTTGTTGGATTACTTATACCATTGGGCTAAATTCAGAACTATCTCTATCCGAAAAACTAGAGCAGATACAACCTTTTGCAGCCGATACACATTTTGGAGTAAGGGAGATTTCGTGGATGACTGTTCGACAATCTATTATTGCCAATCTGGAAGAAAGCTTGCAAATATTTACCAAATGGACATCTTCGGAGAATGAAAATGTAAGGCGATTTACCACCGAAGCCACTCGACCTCGTGGTGTGTGGTGCGAACATATAGAAGCGCTGAAACAGAATCCCGAATTGGCTCTGCCCATTTTAGAGCCGCTAAGGTCTGACTCATCCAAATACGTTTGCGACAGTGTTGGCAACTGGCTCAACGATGCAAGCAAAACTCAGCCTCAGTTTGTTATCGATCTTTGTAAGAAATGGGAGAACGAAAGTCCCACCAAAGCAACCGCTTATATTGTAAAGAAAGCAATGAGAACTCTTAATAAATAAAACAACTCCGTTTATTCAATATTCACCGTCCATCCCTTTTGGGTTGCAATCGCTTTATCGCAAGTAGCATCGCCCGCATTATTACTCAGCATAATAGTTCTAGTATCGGACTTAGCTAGAGGCAACTGCTGAAACATTGCATTGAGTGCCGTTGCCGATAACAACGGATTGTTGGATAAAGAAATAGTATTTAATATAGCATTATTATCTAATGTAATACGAGATAAGCTATCGCATTGCGAGATTGTAAAATTCTCCATTGCAGGCAGATTGCTGAAATTTACATTTTTCAGACCCGATGTAGTTATATTTACCGATTTCAACACTTGTCCCACACTCGAAAACTCTTTCAAATGGCGGCAATTAGTCAACCTCAATTGGTTGATAGGCTGCCCTACACTATCTATCGAAATATCTAACCTCGTAATTTTAATCGCTCTGAAATTGACCGTATAATTACCTGTTGAAGCAAAAGTATATCTCAGCGGTTTCAATGGCGGTGCATCTACCACAGCCGAATCTCTATTTACAAATTCTGTAATCTTGCTTCCATCGCCCCAATTCACAATCATCTGACTGGCATGCACGATAGGTGTAAAAACCAAATTTCCCGAAAGAGCAACCTCTACATCTGTCTCTACGATTTGAGCATCGTGATCGAGAATATATAAGAATGGCGAATCGTTATTTTGCTCACAAGACGTAACCAAAGCAACCAACAGAAATAAGTAAATTATCTTATGCATAAATCATCATTTTTTGAACACCAAATATACGGCAGCAATCAGAAATAGAAAAGCCAGAATATGATTCCACTTAAAAGCCTCGTTCTTGAATACTATAGTTGTAAATACCATAAATACTGTAAGACTGACTACTTCTTGAATAATTTTTAGCTGAATCAGCGAAAAAGGACCTCCGTTTTCCTGATAACCAATCCGATTGGCAGGTACTTGAAAACAATACTCAAAAAAGGCAACTCCCCAACTGATTAAGATTACTCCCAACAGGGGCAATGCAGCAAACCACGAAAAATCTTTCATCTTCAAATGCCCATACCAAGCAATAGTCATAAAAACATTAGAAGCAATAAGCAATAGAACCGTATAAACTGATGACATTCTTTTTATTATAAATACCAACTAACTAAAATTATCGGAGCAAAAGTAAGTAATAGGAATTAGAAGTAAGTGTTTTATGCACAAATTTATTTACAATAAAACTTATCTTTGCGGCAAGATATAAGATCTAAATAAAAATATGAAAAAGATAATCTCACTACTTATTATATTATACTGCTTTGGATATACCGTAAAAGCGGAGGCTGACACTAAAGTTTTTGAATTGGTCACTCCTGCTAATCTCATGGTAGACAAGAGTCTATATAATAAAATTGAGTTTATCGACAGTCGATCTTTTAATGGTTATCTGGGGTTTGTACAAACGTCCATATTCAATTATCAAACTCCTGTTGTTGAAGAAACGTCCTTAGAAAAACAATTAAAAAATGTATTCCAACAAATCACAACACAAAACGCTCAAAAAAGAACACTCCTCTTTCAACTAAGGCGATTATATTTCAGCGAAATTACCAAAAGTGCCAGCGAAACCGGCTATTGCCACATACGCTACAATCTATACGAGAAAAAGGACAACAGATATTACTTTATCAGCATGCTCGATACATTGGTAACCGTAAAAGCAATAGATGTTACGAGCAAATTACTCAACAAAGCATCTAATACAATAGTTTCACAGATAGCAAACAGCCTTACTCAAGAAGCTAATCCTAATCAATCGTACTCTATGGTTGATGTGCTTAACATCAATTACTTCGAAAAAGGAAACCTCAAATTATACGGTATCCATCAACTAAAGGACGGACTTTACAAAGACTTTAAATCCTTTGCAAACCAAACACCTAAAGAGGTTGCAATAGAACCTTATTTTGAAGATAGCCTTTTAGTATCGTTCAAAGCAACAGATATTAAGACTAACAAACAGATCAAGTTTAAAACAGACGAGGTGTATGCTATTGTTATAAACGGGCAGGCATATGTATCGAATTACAAGTGCTATGTACCTATTTTTAAGAAAGATGGAGAGTACCAATTTATAAATAAAGGAACGATAAGAAACAGTACCTTTTTTCATACTGTTGGAATACCAAATCCGAATAAGAAATTTAATTTCGGAAAATACTTAACAACACCTATGTATCTGGAAAAAAATCGCATAGCAGATGAGCCCATCATCATGACAGTAGATCACTTAAGCGGCGAATTTATACCAACTCCCGAAAATGCGAGTTTTTATTATTATTTTAAGTAACTAAAATTAAAACGATAAGCAATCGTCCTACATAAGCTGATGACATTCTTTTTATCACAAATACCAACACTAACTTTACTTATTAGAGAAAAAGCAAGTAATTGACTCTAAAAAACACACCTTAAATAGCCAATAAAAAATTATATCTATAAGAAATAGATAGTAAAAGACTTCATATTTGACTAAAATATCAACCGCGGAATTTTATGTAAAATTAAACAAACATCCCCAATTTTACATAAAACCAAGAAAGCAAGACTCAAAAACTTAAAAACAAACACTTTACGTTCGAATATCTAAATTAGAACCTCATCATTTTTCGAAGTTAAAAACATGTAAAAACGAAAAGCAAAGACACTAAATCCATTAACTATAAACAGCTTGCAAAAACAAGACTCTTTAATTGCTATTTTGGGACTTTATTTTGCGGCATTAAGAAGTTATTATGTTTAGGTCTATCATACTTTTGCCCTGACAACGAAATATGATATATGCTTATTATGATCTAACTTTTCATATAATCGAAAAGTCTATTTTTATTATAAAACCCTATTAAAGTATTTTTTATGAAATTTCGTACACTACTAACAATCTCGGGAATTTGCTTATGTTCAACTCCCATTATTAATGCACAAGAGACCCAGTCACCATGGACATTCGGAGTTAAAGCCGGAGTTAACTTATCAACCTTCAAGTCCGACGGAACGACTTTAAGTAGTATGGATGGAACAACCGGTTTTAATGGAGGTGTAACCGTGGAGTATGCTTTGCGTAATAATTTCTTTCTGCACTCAGGATTGGAGTTTACAACAAAAGGAGCTGATTATTACACAGCAGGTCCTTTGAATTCTATTCTTCCCGAAAATGGAGATCCTTATTGGACTTATCGCTCTATCAGTGATTCTCGAAGATTTAAATATCTTCAATTACCATTAACTTTAGGATATAGACTTCCAGTATCTAAAGATGTAAATATAACCTTTAATGCAGGAGCTTATTTGGCTATCGGACTTTCAGGAAAAGGCACACAACAAACATGGGTAACTAATATATATGCTGATGGTGAAACAAACACCACTTATGAAGAAGGTAAAACAAGCAAAAAGGGTGATGCTGATTATGGCTTAATAGGGGGAGTTGGACTAGAATATAAGAAATTCTCACTAAATGCAAATTACGAATACGGATTATCTAGCCTTGCTACCGCACGAAATTCGGAAGGTATTAATATGGGAGAAACATGGAGAAACAGAAACCTAACATTCTCAGTTGGATATAAATTTTAAATAAACTATTTCGTTTCTTACCAAAGTTGCATCTATATCGGTGCAACTTTTTCATTTTAGAAAATTGGTCAAATCAATTGGTCTTTTGTAGCTCAAACCAATTTGTTGGGTCTCCTTCGTAATCAAATACTTCTGTAAATTTAAATCCTAACTTTTTCAAAACATTTATTGAGCCATCATTCTCAGTATGGGCAGTGGCATATATAATATCAAGACCTAAGTTTTCAAAGCCATATTTCACTATCGAAGTGGCAGCTTCTGTAACGTAGCCCTTCCCCCAATGCTTCTTTTTTAAACGATAGCCCAATTCATAAAAATCGGAGTGATTATTCAATGGCTCGCTGAAATACTTCAAGCCAGCCCATCCGATACACTCACCCGATTGCTTATATACAACCGCCCAACGAGCTATACCATTCTTTTTGTATTGTGCTCGAAGCATTTCTATTACTTCTACAATTTGCTCTTTAAACTTTACAGGCTTATTCTCTATGTATTTATGTACCTCGGGATCAGAGTCCATTTCAAACAAGTCATCTACATCCTGAGAATCAATTTCCCTTAAATACAATCTTTCGGTCTCTAATATATACTTCATTTATTCCTATTTATCAATATAATACTACTTATTCTCTCACGCTTAAACCATCACAAACCACGCTAATATGGCTCGTCTCTTCGCTTTTGGAAAAGCTAAATAAAATCGGCAAAGTATACTTAAGATCAGCAACCTTTCCGTCGACCTTCCCCGGAGACCATTTAGGCATGATAGAAATAATTCTCACTGCTTCCTGATCACAACTTGGGCTTAGACCCCTCACCACTTTGATACTCTGAACATTTCCTTCTTTTGAAACAATAAACTGAACTACAACCCGACCCTCTATTTTCTTCTTAAGTGCATCTTTAGGGTAGATTAAAAACTTTTCTATAAATTTCATCATTTCATCAGTACCCGTTGGATAAGCAGGCATTTTAACAACTTGGGGAGGATGCTCTATTCCTCGCATTACATCCAACCTATAAGCTTGTGCTTGCAACTGAATTGCAGTAAAGAATAGCATTATTAAAAATAATAGCAAGTACTTTAGTTTTTTCATCTCTTTCTGTTAGTTTAGTTAGTTTGACAAATATATACTAAAATATTTTCTTTCCCCGAAAAATAAGTTTTGGTTTTATCTATAAGTAAAATCAAGCACTTATGAACATACCCGTTTACAACTGTCTGATAGACGAAAACACAGAAGATCAAAGCGGTATCTATGCCATTTCGTTTGTAGATGTACCCGCCAACGAAATAGACTTCATTACATTAGCCAAACAGCCTAAAGAGGAAAAGCTAAATCGTGATTCTAAAAAGCAAATACTCACAGGAGCAGTACTCCGTCCCGATCAGTTAATATATCGCAACGACAACAGAGGCGAATATTACATCCAGTTTTCGGCAGATCAAATCGAAAAAATTGCACAAAAAATGATGCGTACAGGCATCGCTTTACACAATACTACACACCAACACCAAAACCCTCTGGAAGGAAATTATCTGACCGAACTGTGGATTGTTGAAAATCCAAAACATGACAAATCTCAAGCTCTCGGCTTTACCGACTTACCGAAAGGCACACTTATGTGTAGCTATAAAATTGCTGACAAAAATTATTGGGATACGCAAGTGATGACAGGAAACGTCAGAGGATTTTCTTTAGAGGGTTTCTTCTTTCAGGAAATAAAGAAAAACAAAATTAATAAATCAGTTACTAATCAAAATCGAAATGAAAAAATGAATCAAAGAAACAAGAAATCGGGAACATTACTATCTCGCATCTCACAGTTCTTTCTCGACATTCAGGCAGTAGAAAAAGCCGATGCTACAACAAGCGGAGTAGCTTACGTAATTTTCACCCTAGCCGATGGCAAAGAAGTATATATCGATGCCGACGGATTTGCAACACTCAACGAAGAGCAACTTCCGGCTGGCGAACATCCTTTGGCTGACGGAAATATACTGATAGTTGACGAGCAGGGGCAATTTCTCGAAACCAAAGAAGCGTCTGCCGAAACTTCGGATCCAGCACAAGCAACAGCTCCCGAAGCATTAAGAAAAGCGTTCAGACAAAAATTCGAAGACAAAGCCATCGCCAAACCACAAGGAACAGCATCAGAAGGTACTGAATCAACAGAAATTTTGAAACAGAAAATTGCAGATCTCGAAGCTAAACTATCGGAACTTGCCGGATTGGCCAAAGAAGCAAACACAGAGGTGCAAAAGCTTCGCAGTCAAACACCAAGCAGCATGCCTGCCACAGCAATGGCCGCCTGCCGCAAATTGTCTGAGTTGAAACGCTACGAACAAATGGCACAAGCTCTTTCTATGACAATCAAAAACCGTAAATAAGGTATTCTCTATTGCTTTGTTGAGCGCAAATGCTTTAGACTGTTTATAAAACAAATTTAACAAACACATTACAAAACTTCAATTTAAAACAATATGGCAAATATGTATAATATTTCACCTCTTAGCTATCAGCCAAGTACCAATATGGATTGGTTTACGAAAGCACTATTCGGAGGTCGTTTGATCGAAAACGGTAAAATCGATGTCATCACAGGTGTAAAAGAAAGCACATTCCTTAACCTATTAAACTTCGAACATACTCTATTACAACCCGATGGTCGCGATTGTGCTTGGACTCCCGAACAAGTATTCAAGTTGAGCGAAAAGGACGTAAAAATCAAAACATACAAAATCAACCTTGAGCAATGCATTGACGACTTAGAACGCAAACGTATCAATATCATGCTTAAACCGGGTGCAAAAAACACCGAATTGCCCGATGCTCTCGAAGAAGCTACGATGCAAATGCTTGCTGCCGAACTTAGCTCTGAGATAGAGTCTAAAATATTCACAGGAGACAGCTCAGTAGACGTTAACGATTTTGATGGTGCAGTAACCGTTCTATCAGCAAGCACTGAAGCTGTTAAGATTACAGGTTCGGCTCTTACAAAAGCAAACGTAATCAGCGAAATTGAGAAAGTATATGATGCCATTCCTGAAAATGTATTGGTAAAAGGCTTAGAATTCGACACAGTGAAAATATATGTTGCATACGAAACACTACAACGTCTAAAGATGGCTCTAGCCTCTGTAAGCAATCAAGTGATAGCAACTGCCTTTACTATCGAAACCGAAGTACTTCGCTATCTTGGAGTAGAAATAGTTCCTGTAAAAGGTTTGAATAACAAAACTATGATTGCTGCCGACATTACCAACTTCTTATTGGCTACAGACTTGTTGAGCGACACCGAAGAAATCCGCATCGGACAATTCCCTGCTCCTCACGACAGCAAAATCTTCATCGACGGACGCTTACGTCTAGGCTTTGTAATTCCATTCGAAGACGAAGTAGTATTCTACAATTAAGGTCTGTACCTATTTTCAATAAAGTTCATTAAACAAAACTAGTATACACAAACAAATACACATAAATTATGTCTTGTAAATTAACAGCAAACATTACAAAAGAAAACTGCCAATATCAAGTAGCAGGTATCAAATCAGTATATTTAATCAATTTGGATGCAAACCCAACATTCGAGTTTAAGAAAAATCCTGACGGAACTACAGCCGATAACAAAATTATCAGTAAGATTACTCTTGATGCATCGGAGTCTATCTACAAAGTAAATTTCGTGGAAGGCACAGCTTCATTCTCTGACGACTTAGCAGTAAACGGAAACGGTGGAAAATACCGCACTCACACCGTTAACTTCACAGTAAGCGAATACGACTACAATACCATGAATCAAGGTGATGCACTAAGCTTAGGCAGATTTATTGCTATCATTGTAGACAAATCGGGTCGTTCAATCGTATTAGGTCGCAACAACGGACTAAGTGCAACTTCATTCAACTACGCTTCGGGTGCCGGAGATGCCGACGCTAACGGATGGACTACTGTACTTGCAGGAACTGAATTGGAGATTGCAAAATTATTGGAAGATGAATCGGTTATCACTCCAGTTGCTCCAACAGTAGTTGTTACTCCTTGATAAACAAACGGAGTTTAATTCTATAACAAACAAAGGAGCTGTCCGAATGGGACAGCTCTTTATTTTTATAAGCTATAACAACTTATTTATGATATAAATCTCTACTTTTGCAGTAATAAACATTAAATACAGATAAGATGGAATTACCTAGATTTTTGATCGCTGACAACGAGGAGTATCCCGAAAATACTTATGTGCTACATACCGAAAAACCTCGATTTATTCTAGATGTAGATAGTGAAGAATTTGAGATTCTTGATGGATCGGAAGTTGAAGAAGAAGCTATGCAGGATTTGATAGAACAAGCTTTAGGCTTTTATGAGGCTGAGCTAGACAAATACGACGAAGAGGACGAAGATTAATGCCTTAGACTCTTTTTTGCTCAAAATACAAAAGACCTTCTACTCTAAAGGTAAAAGGTCTTTTGTATTGTATATAAGTTGAGTTTATTGGTTAGACTCTTTGTGCCAGATATAGATTGCCAAAATACAGTTCCATTCATAGAGGACTGATTGAACCATAAAAATATAATTACCTGACATCAGATTTAACACAAACCAAATAACATTGGAGGTAAGCCACATATACCATGCCCAAGGTTTCCGCAAAATCATTATCATTTGAGACAAAATTCCCACTACAAAGGCAAGGATATTTAGATAGAGAAGCAATGGCTGATCTTGGTTAATTAAACCCCATTGCGAACCATATAGATACAAGCAAGCACAACCAACTATACCCGATATGATAGTAAAAATGACGAAGCCCTGATTAGTAGTTGTTGTTTTCACCCTCCCGCCTTCATCCTGATTCTCTTTTTTAGTCCATGTAATAAGTCCTACAACATGAAAAAGCAGATAATATCCTGCGCTAAATACTAATCCTATATTGCGGAATTGAAATTGAGAATACATTTCGCCCAGATTGGCGGTTATACCCAAAACATTTCCTGATATTGGCTTACGAAAGGCTAAGGAAACTACTGACAGATATCCCAAGAGAGCGGTTATAGAATATATAGCAACATTAGAAACCGTATCTTCACCTCTAGCCAATATACCATAAGCTGTATATGAGGTAAGAATAACAGCAATAGCAAACCATATTTGAGTATGCCTTACGCTTCCTTTGCCTGTCACATAATCGAGAAATACTACGATTCGTCTCATCTCGTTTTATTATATATTCAGAATTACTTTTTGCTGATATAATCCTGCAAGGCTTGTACGTACGAATTAAAGGCTGCAATACCATTTTCGGTTATTTTACAAACAGTACGAGGTCTTTTACCATCTATAAATTTGCGGACTTCAATGTATTTGGCTTCACTTAGCTTCTCGATCTGCACGCTCAGGTTACCTGCTGTTGCCCCCGTCTTTTCCCGAATGAAGACAAAATCGGCTTCCTCAACCGACAATAGTAATGATACTATTGCCAATCGTAATTGAGAATGCAATAACGGATCGAGTTCTTTAAACATTAGATTCTGCTTTTCGATTTAGAATATGTCCGGGAATAACAAAACCTAAAATCATGGATACTGATAATATTATAAACTCAAAATCAATATTCTTGATGAATGAGTATTGTAAAACGCATAAAACTGCTCCCAACCAAAAGATACAAGCTCCATAGAAATAAGGTTTGAAGCGGTACACTTTTGCTGTAACAAATAGAGCCAACCCAACCATAATCATTATTATAGGAGTGATAAACAGGTATGGAATATATGTATTCCAATTAATAGCAATAAAAAATATAGTGCAGATAAATAAAAGGTTGGATATAAAGAAACCTAACCAGATAAAGCCTACAACCCTATCGAGATGGGTAATCACAAGTGCTTCTTTAGCTTTTCGAGACTCGTTCCAATAATTACCAATAAATACCGGTATTGTTATAAGCCATACATAATTAGCATAATAAGCGGGCTCTAGAACTTGCAGAAGAATAAAATCTGATATTGCCAATATAGCAATTACGTATCCCCACAATATAAAGCTGTTTCCTGCTCCTTTTCTAAAATTATTGCGTGCCTGAGTAATCATTTCATTGATTAACTTCAAGCTATCTTGTTCATTAAAGTTATTTTCCATTGTTTGTATATAAGTAATTTCGTCTCTTTACTACAACTTTTTACAGCTATGACAATAGCTTATTACTGTGCTTACCAAAGCTATAAAAAGTCTCAGACTTTAATAATGTATAAAGATATATATTTTTGAATAGTGTAAGATAGGTTTATAATCTTATTGACACTTTGTGAGTAGCATTGTCAGAAAATTCTTTCCCCAATGAATTTCGCTTGTCAAGTTTTTATTTTCGTTGTAAAGGGCTTCTGATTTCTTTAATTCTCCACAATAATTTTTACCCGATTGCAAAAACGAAGGTAAGTTTTGCTCAAAAAAGGCAAGTAAAAAAACAGGACGGGGATTACTGGCATCCAATTCTATTGCTTTCTTGTAGTTAGACATTACATCGTTATAATACTTTGCACCGTTTGTTGCGGGGTCTCTCACAATCAAAGCACTATAATAGTATCCCCACAAGGTACTTAGTTCCGATTTGTTTACTCCTTTGAGCTTTTCCAACTGATTTAATCGCTCTTTAGCCTCAACTAACAAATTAAGATTATCTTCTGATTGGGGATTAAGGTATATCATTTCCAGATTATTATAAGCCACATAATAAATAGGTAACCATTGGTCGGAATACTTTTGAGCAATACGGTCAAATTGATTACGGACTTGTTTTATTGAACGAATAGTTTTTGCTGTATCCATTTTAGTAATGGCATTCTCCAGACCTTTAGTATATACTTCATCCGTAGATTGAGCGGATAGAGATATAGTAAGCAAAGTGAAAAAGAACAATAAACTGATTTTTAAACTTTTCATAATTAAGTGTTTTTGTTTGATTTAATTCAATCATGTTTTTATTTATACAATAATACAGAGGTCTCGAGCCTCAGAAAGTAGATGGATCATAAGCCGTTTTCCCTCCAAGCGTTATAAAAAGACCAATTACAAAGAATTGGTTTCTATTCGATTGTACAGTTACTCTATCGAATTTTCCGGAACTATTTTTTTGAGATGAATAATTATATCCAAATACATTGGAACGATTCAAGACATTAGAAGCCGATGCATACACAATCACCTTTTTATGAGCCAGATAGGTCACACAAAAATCGAGACTATTATAAGGCGAAGTTTCAGAATTCATAATTCCCGCTTTATTAGGATTGTGATAGGGGCGTCCACTTGCAAACCGATTAGTTACTGCCCATATCGTTTTATATTTAAATAGGTTATATTTCAAGGTAATAGAAGCATTATGCTGAGTCACATATTCGGGTGTAACTTTCTCGGTATATTTCAGAAAGCTACGTTTCGAATTATTATACGAATAAGCAAGTGTATATTGCCAGTTCTTCAGGAATTGAGTATCGCTAAAAAACAAATCTACACCGTTGCTAAAACCTTTACCTGAAGCTTTGTAGTTGTAATTACTTCCAGTCACTAGGTTATCGTATGTTTTGTGATAAAACTCAGCTCGATATACTTTGTTTTTAGATTGATGATGTACTCCAAAAAGAAAATGCTGACAAATTTCAGTCTTCAACTCATTATTATACAGAAGATAATCTCTATCTGCTAACTGTTGATATTTACCATAAGTAGCCAAGATGGTATAATCATTGTAAGCATAGCTAAGAGATATTCGGGGAAGTACATTCCATGATTTATTTATAGAAGTATATTCTAATCGGGACGATATGTTCAAAAACAGATCAGAGGCTAGTATAAAATCATTCATCACATATAGTCCGTTTATAGAATGGTCGATATCCGAACTAAAGGTTGCAGTGTCGGCATAAGAAAAGTTGTATGCTCTTATCATCGACTCAGCTCCAACACCCAATTTATAGGTATCGCTAAAGCGTTTAGAGATTTTTGTTTTTAAATGTAATTCCGATTCTTTCATCCCTACCCTGTCTTCGGCAACCAATCCGCCCATTATTCTTTTATCATTTATGGAAAGTGCTGCTCCTGAGAAGAAATTGAATCCTGATTTTGATTTCGTTCTAAATGTTGTATTCAGATAGGTATTGTCTTCATTGAAATTAAGATTTCGTTCATTGGTCGAAAAGTTATTCTTTGTGACTCTTTCAAATCGGGTTTTATCATAAGCGAAATAAGTTTTAAGAACCGAATTTTCTCCTATATTGAATCTTAACTGATTTTGTGCCGATAATGTAGAGTAAGGTTTAATCCATTCCCCACGACCTCTTGAATACAGAAAATTCTCATAAGGTCCCAAATTGGTATAATCCACATTAAAAGAGGCTGAAGATTGTGCCCACGATTTAGTTCCTCCTGCGCCTGCACCCACATTTAATATACTAGCTCCTAGTTTTGAAACACGACTTTCGTCCTTAGTTGATAATGGTAGAATACTAGACAGACCTTGAGAATATTCGGAAGAATAACCTCCTAGTTGAAAGCTGATTCCATCAAATAAGAAAGGTGAATAGCGACCTCTGGCAGCCGTATTTTCGGGTGTCGAAGAATATGGATTCAACACATGCATATCATCTATGTAGGTTTGCGACTCTCGGCTTTCCCCTCCCCGTACAAGCAATTTACCATCTGTTCCTGCCGCCTGTACTCCAGGCAAAACAGACATTGCTTTATACAAATCGCCATCTGATCCGGCAACAGTAACCAACTCAACTGCACTTTTGAGATTATCGGGAGAGCCTCCCTTTAATTGAAAGCTACTTGCTGAAACTACAACTTCTGATAATACTTTAGCGTTTGGTTTCAATACTATTATAAGTTTATCTTGTTGTGGTATGTTTATTTCTTTGCTATAATCTTCATACCCGAGTAAGGTTGCCTTTAAAATGACTGTTCCAAACGCTGATGTTTCTAATTCAAACATTCCATCTTCTTCGGAACTTGTTCCATCTATAGTTCCTGCTATTGACACATTCACAAATGCGAGTGGAGCATTATTCTCATCACTGATTAACCCTTTGACTGTATTTTCTTGTCCGTATAAACTCATATAGGCACTAATAAAAATTAATTGTACGAGGCAGATATAAATTATTTTCATTGCTTGTTTTTCAATTTCACTCCACAAATATAAATAAGTTTACATTATAAACTATATTAATATATAAATAATTTTACACACCACATATCAAAAACAAATGAATTTATCTATACAATAAAAAGATGGCCTATAAATTGACAAAAGGTATCGATAATGTTCCAGAATATAATTTAGGGGGAATATCAAATATTTGGCTACTTAACATAGACGATTTTAAGGCATATCAGTTTCGAGATGATAGCTTATATAATTCAGGCTATGTAAATGAAGTCTATAAAAGTAATCCCTTTATCGAATTGGGGCGTGTAGACGAAACCAATCTAAAAGAAACAATAGGAAACGGAATATACAAACAAGAACTGAACACTTTTGTACGCACGTTGAGCGAAGAGACTTTGAACTGGCTTCAATATGCTATGCAGGGAAGATACTTGGTTATTTTCCGAACAATGCACGATCGCTTTTTCACATTTGGATCAGATGGAGGGGTAAAACTTTCCTACTCAGCACAAACCGGACAAATGGGTGATGTAAATGGAGCAACGATCAAACTAGAAAAGAACTCTATCTATCCCATGTTCGAAGTTAATGGTGATACTTTAAAGACAAAGGTGTTAGGCAGTGAGTTTCTTTCGTATATAACTACCGAAAAAAGCGATATCATAAATACAAATTACTTAATAGAAATTCCATGAGTAACAATCTTCGAATTATTAAAATCAGCGATCTGCCAGACAGCAGAAGCGTAGAATCAACGTACTTTTTCGGATACGACTCCGACCCCAACAAACCTTTAAATGAACAATCTGTCAAAATTCCATTTTCGGCTGTTGCCAAAGCTTCGAATGAAAGACGGATAGGTATTGTTATGGAGACCAATGAGCAAGTCATTCCTATTGGCGAAAAAATGAAAATAACAGAAGCCAGAGGCAATAATCTGGGCAGCTTAAAAATTAAAGCAAATAATTCTTCTACTAATTGGACTCCAGTCCCACTAAAGGATAATACTATAAGCATAGACCTCAGCAGTTATGTAGATGCTGGGTTTGATGCTTTGATTCAGATAGAAAGAACTAGTACTGATAACACAGCTACTGTTTATTTATTCACTAAAATATTAGAATAACAATTATGATTTACGAAGTAAAACAAGCAAAAAAACATACAAAATCGATGACCTGAAGCCGTTCAATCAGCAATCGCAAGAATTTCAGTCCGCTTTTCATGAAGCCGAGAAAATAACAGCTGATGGAATTTTCATGGTCGAATTTGACAATGCAACAACATCGCTATTCACCAAATCAAATAGAGTATTAATATCATTAAATGAAATAGAAAATGAAAACATTTGATTGGAAAGATAGCTATATAACAAATGGAGGAATACCGGTTGTAGGCTCTGCAAACTATTTTTCAATACTTGCCACAACTGCAGGATCAGGTACTAGAGAAAATCCATATCCTCCCAACTTAAATATACCAGGAACAAACCAATACGTAATTATTAGTAATGGCACATTTCAAGGTTTATACATGCATGGCACTCCAATTGTTATAGGTCAATCAATGGAATCCTCAATATTAGATCCACTCTCCTCTGCAGGGAACTATTTCCATGGTAAAGATTTAACTTTTAAGTCAGCTAAGACTGCAACTGCATCTTATACATATGTTAGGACTTATGGTAAAATTGTATTTTCGATAATTTTATAGCATTATCATCTGCGGGGAATCCCATTCCACAATCACCAGCAGAAAAAGCTGTTATTAACTGTATACAAAAAGGCAAAGCATATGTAAGAAATATAATTGGCAATCCTGTCAACTTTCTATTCTGTGTACAAAACACTTTCGTTGATTGTGTTATGTCAGAAGAAAGTTATTATGCTATATTAACTGGAAGTTCCTTATTTAATAGGTGTACTTTTAATATCGACCAAACATCTTTAGTAGCAACTACTACGATAGCCCAATATAATGGATTTAATAACTGCTTATTCAAAATTGGAAATGAAACAAATGCAACTCTGTTAACAGGTAATACAGAAAGTGAATTAAGAGCAAATTTTGTTACTCGCTGTGTTTCACAAGGATTAGAAGTACCAACTATAAATGATTTCGGAACTGACATAGCTGCTGGTCGCTGGATTTTCAGCAAGACATCCGTATCGGGAGACTATATTACTATAAAAGATAGTGAAATAGATAAATTCTCCAAAACAAGAGGTATATATCTTGGACATTCAGATATAGCCCAAAGAGTTATCCCTATAACTACAGCCTTAAACATACCAGCTTCTATAAGTGCTGAAATGCCAAAAGAAAACGTAGTAGTTCAAAATGACTCTATTTCTTTAAATATAGCCGATGTAACACAGAGAACAGAAGCTTACGTTGATAGCAAAATTATTTGGCTTGGAGGATTATGCAAATTAAAAGACTTAAACATTATACATAATCTACCTGAGTTCGCAGGGATATCACCAGATAGCTCTTATGGACTTGCTAAAGACCCTACCGAAAAAAGTAAGTTACAACCCAGTACTCATTATATTGTAAGATCAAAAAGTGGATATAATGCAATTAGTTCTATAAGATACAATAACGTAGTATATTCATCTTCCGTATTATTACGAAAAAATGTCTTTTTAACCAGCAATATAACACCACAACCTGCATATACGGATGAGAGTGGACAACCTGAAGTATTTCAGGTACTTGATATGTCAAACCAAAAAAGTATTCAGGCTCGCTTAATGCGTGAACTTCCTACTGCCACAATTACATCTGGCAATTTACAGAAAGATTATTGGTATTTCGTAGAACCCACAAATTTGAACGACTTAACAGGGTATATTACCTACAAGCAAACTAAAAGACCAGCATTAGATTCTTTCTTGGCTGACTCAACAGCAACTTTTGAAACGACAGCCAATGTTCGCTTGCGAAGATGCTGGAAACAAGATTATAATCACAGCACCGAAACTACAGACAAAGCCTTTTGGGAAAATAAACAAAAGCCTTATTATTTCGATATTGCGAGTAATGATCTTAGATGCTTGTTAAAAGATAGTAATCCACTTTCTGTTGAAATGGCAGTAGGTGAGGATGGGAAATATATTGCATCTGGTCATGTTGAATTTTATAATGCAATAACAGGAGCAAGTGGTATAAAAATACCTCCATATGATAACATTGTAGGATCATTCTTACAATTAAGAATACCAATAACAACTATAAACCCTATGTAATATGGCAGACTTCGACAATGGTTTACCCCCTCTAAACACGGATCTGACAGGTAAAAGAATCTCTAATATAACCTTAGATAGTTCTGAATATAAAGCAGCAGAGAGTCAGAGGATACAAACCATAAGTATAGATACTGATGAACCTAAAGAGCTAGAACCACAATCGATAGAGTCTATTACTATAAATACAGAAAAGGTAGAAGGCAATGTAAAACCATACTCTATTAATAATATAGTACTCGCTACCGAGCCTGAAGGTAAAAACATCGTTCTATTTTACTTATAAATATAAAGACTTCAGGTTAAAGATCCATTGCAGAATAAATCATAAACTTGTCTGCAACCTCAATTAAAAACTGTGTCGAAGGAAATTACTCTTCTCGGCACAGTTTTTTCGTTAAAAAAGGCGTAAGGCCACACCCCTATTTTATCTATAAGGTAGAAATATAAACCTATATAAATATGACACAACTTTTAATTAATTCATTTCTGAACAAGGATTATGAAGTACTAACTATCAAACTAGAACTAGTTATCATTATGTGGGTAGTTGTACTCATAGCCATTATCATAGACCTCATATCGGGACTACGCAAAGCTACTCTTTTGGGAGAGATACATACTTCATATGGATTTCGTCGTACGGTAAGTAAAATGGTACAATATTATGGACTATTATGCTTTGCTTTTATGTTCGATGTACTAGCATCCTTAGTATTACCACTATCTTATTTTTCGATGTTAGCTAGTTTCTTTCTGGTATTTATAGAAGCAAAATCGGTATTGGAAAAAGCTCAGGATAAAGACAGACGAAAAATAAATGAAAGCATAAAAGACCTGGTAATACTCATCGAAAATAAAGACAATCTACTGAAAGGAGTATCAGAAATACTCAAGAATTCGGAAAACCATCAAACAGAACAACATGATACTAACTAACGATCCACTCAAGAAAATGTATCCATTCTCGACTGAGAAAAACAGGTTGAAATATTTACCTTACCTCAATCAATTCATGCCACTCTTCGAAATCAATACACAAGCCAGAGCAGCTGCATTCTTAGCACAAATTGGGCACGAATCGGGACAGCTTTTCTATAACGAAGAGATAGCTTCGGGCAAAGCTTACGAAGGCAGGCTTGATCTTGGAAATACAGAAAAGGGTGATGGCATAAAGTTTAAAGGCAGAGGGTTGATTCAGATAACAGGAAGAGCCAACTATCAAAAGCTAACAAACGAAATAAGAGGACTACCCTTAGGTGTCGATTTTGTAGACCAACCCGATCTACTCAAAGAACCCGAGTATGCTGTAAATCGGCTTGCTGGTGGTGGCACAATCGCAAGCTAAACGAGTTAGCAGATGGTGATTCTGAAGCCAACTTTAAACGAATCACACGCATTATTAACGGAGGTTATAACGGATACACAGACAGATATAAAATATGGCAACGAGCAAAACAGATTCTAAACCAATGAAAAAGCAAACTCTATACATAATATACGCACTCATCGGTTTCATATCCGGATTTATAATTGGTAGACAAAACTCGCAATCAGAAGAATCTATTAAATACATAAAAGGGGAGACGATAGAGAAACTGGTAGAAATACCAATACCCTACGAAATAGAAATACCTTCAAAACCCATTTATTTATACAAACAGTCGGATACAGTATTCAACACTATTACAACAGAAGTAGATACCAACGCAATATTAAACGATTGGATAATAAAACGAAGCTACAAAAAAAATCTTTTTGACAATCAACATGGAACTTTAGCGATAGATGCTTCCATACAATACAATCAATTACACTCACTTAAATACGAGTTCACCCCTATACAAAAAGAAATATCGATCAGAAAAGAGCAAGTGTGGATGCCTTATACAAGCATATCGTACATCACATTGAACTATATAGGTATGGGCGGAGGTATTTTTTATCACAATCTGGGCTTAGGAGCCAAGTATGTAACAGACTTTAAGCAGAAAGGCGTAGAGTTTGAACTAAAATATAAGTTCTAAAAAGTCTACAACTGCAACTGAATAAACTGTGTCAGCAAGCTATAAGTATTAACTATAGTTTACTGACACACATTTTTATGCGCGAATTTAATTCAGAGAAACACTGCAAAAACATGTAACCTTTTTAATCTATTGCGTCTTATTTAGAAAGAGAACTAATTAACTGATATTTGCAATGAAGAAACAAATTATACTATTGCTGATTGTCTTAACCATCGTTTCTTGCGCCTCAAATATTGCTTATGGACAAGATAAAAAAAGTGAAACCTTAATTCATGAATCTATTCGACTTGAAACTGATAAGATTTTAGACAAGTTAATTGAAATTAGAAGAGATTTTCACAAATACCCGGAAGTTTCGAGTGAAGAAAAGAGAACACAAGAAGTTATAAAAAAACATCTATTAGAATTAGGTCTTCAAGTTGAAACAGACATCTACGGGTATGCCATTGTAGGCATTTTAGAAGGAGATAAAAAAGGAAAAAAGATTGCTTGGCGAGCTGATATGGATGCTTTACCGGATAATTCTCCTGATAATGTTGATTTCAAATCTATAATACAAGGTGCTAAACATAGTTGTGGGCACGATGTGCATCTGGCAATTGCATTAGGAATAGCAGAGGTTCTTTCAAAAAACAAAAGCTCTTTACAAGGAACAGTCTATTTTATTTTTCAGCCGGAAGAGGAAACCTTTGAAGGTGCAAAAGGTATGCTTGACAATAAATTGCTCACTAAATTTGAGATTGACGAGATTTACGGACTTCATATAATACCATTACAAGTGGGACAAATAATGGTAAAGCCAAACGAAATGTATGCCTACCAAAAAGAAGTAAGAATAGAACTTAAAAATACGCTATCCCAAGAAGAAACAAAAGAACTTGCAACAAAGATCCGCAATTCATTAGTTAGAGCAAAGGATGGAAGTAAGCCCTGGGAACTCCAATTGCTTGTTGACCCTGAGATTGGATTGGCAAGCCCGAACTCTATTTTCAAAGACTTTCTGATTGCAGAAGAAAATTTTAGAATTCATTCTGAAAATGACAAAATACAGATTGATGCCCAATTATATGAAACAGATTCAGCCAGATTACAGAATATCAGTCCCATTATAAAACAAGTAATTAAAGACCAAAATTATTCTTCTCAATTACTTTCTGTTTCATTTATAAGAGGAAATCCAATTGTTATAAACGACCCTAAACTGACAAATGCTTCCATAGATATACTCAGCGATATTTATGGAAAACAGATTGTTGCAACGTGCTATGGACAAGTGCCTTATTCTAATGACGACTTCGCCTATTTTCAACAAAAAATACCTGGAGTTTACTTCTTCCTCGGAGGTTCTAATTTCGAAAAAGGAATTATATCAATGCCCCATTTTCCTAACTATGGAGTGGATGAAGAGTGTATCAAAATTGGAGTCAAAACATTTTCGTCTTTGATATTCGAGAGACTGCAATAAGAGGCAGTCTTATATCTATCTCACAAAATACAAACAGCAATTCAAATAGTATCAATACAGTATAAGTATCAATTTTGTCTCAACAGCCTTCAATAAAAAGACATATATGAACAAAAATAATTACACCATAAGCTACACTAAAAGCTTTGATAGAGTAAGAAGTATCTCTATTTCTTATCTGAAATGTCTTTTTTTACTGTTCCTCTTAGTATCATTCAATGAAGTAAAAGCACAATCGCCAGAGATGATTACTGAAAATATCAGCTTTAATAGTGAGGGAGTCACATTGGTTGGCACAATCTACAAACCTCAGCATTCGCATGCAGCCGTAGTTATTGTACATGGGTCTGGTCAGGAATCTCGCACGAAGGGTTTTGCATCACTTTTGGCTAAAAATGGAATTTCGGTGTTAACCTATGACAAACGTGGAGTTGGCGAATCGGGAGGAATTTATGCAGGTCCCGAAGTAGGCACTAACAACATCGATTCGGCTAACCTCACCCTATTAGCTAAAGATGCAAGCGCCGCCATAAATGTACTTCATCAGCAAAACAAGGATGTACCTATTGGTTTAGTTGGTTTTAGTCAGGCAGGGTGGATTATTCCTATTGCCGCAAACAACAATTCGCTTGTAGATTTTATGGTATTGTTTAGTGAATCTCTGGTCCCAACTCTTGAACAACTTCGATTTCAGTTTTTCACAGAAGGAAAGCCTAATTTTTGGGACAACCATACCGAAGCTGAAGTACGCGAACATGTACGGAATGATGCCGATCGTTATCAATTTGCAAACACCGATCCTTGCGATGCACTTGGCACACTTTCTATTCCGGGGCTTTGGCTTTTTGGTAACAAGGATGTGCAAATACCAGTCCGGTTATCAATGGAGTATCTCAACGCACTCAAGGCGCAGGGGAAGCCTTACGAATACTGCTTATTTTCAACATTAGGTCATAACCTTACATTTTCTGACTCTACTGAACCTATTAACATTGCTATTCATTGGATTGAAAATAGACAGCATTACATAAAAGACAAATAGCAGTAGAAACTAGAAAGCCAACTTTCCTTATTTATCCAATATAAACCTTTGTTCTTTCACAAACAAAGGTTCTCAGCTAAAACAATTTAGAAAACAATCAATTACAAACTAGCACAAGAGTTAAATCAGTATATTTCTTTGGTGATTCGAATTATTTATTTACATTTGTTAAGGTTTAGGATTTATCATATTTGAGCTATGAAGCAACTTATTATCATCGTGTTATTTTTCTGCTGCATAACAGGCATTTCTGTTGGTGGGAATTATCATGGCTCTCCTCATCCTGAATTCTTGAATCCTACTTCTAAGGATGGTAATAGGTATTCCTATGTTATATCCACCACGAGCGAAGCTATTCTTATTTCTTCTATTCCAGAGGGTTCGCATATATGGGTATTTAATCCTTCGGGACAAAACATCTACAATAAAGTAGCAAAAGAAAGTTTTGTTACAGTGCCTATACGCTCGAAAGGTGTTTTCATTATCAGAATAAAATCCTCTAAAGAAATCTATACAACTAAGGTTATTGTAAAATAAGAGAAGTTATAAACGCCATCTACTTTTTAACTTTTTAGTAACCTTATTTTCATTTTTAAGTGAAATTCTTAACTTTTTAGGCTGTTATTTTTCAAGATAGCCTCCCTTCCTTTTGTGTCTTTTTTCATAACTTTACATGAGATTAAACGACGCATAGTTTCTCGTTTTTTATAAAAAAAATAAAAGCTTTTAAAGCCTGAAACCTCGCATCTATCATTATACGAAAAAAGCATAAAACAATGAATGTGAAAAAATTTCTTACATTTCCTCTCTTGTTGGCAACCTTCTCTATTTTTGCCCAATCGGGAAATCAGACTCAAGTAAACCGTCCCAAATTAGTAGTTGGTATTGTAGTAGATCAAATGCGTTGGGATTACCTCTACCGATACTATGACAGATACAGTAACAATGGTTTTAAACGTATGCTGAACGAAGGTTTCACGTGCGAAAACACCATGCTCAATTATGTACCATCCTATACGGCAATCGGGCATAGTACTATTTACACAGGCTCGGTTCCTGCTATACATGGCATAGCAGGCAACGATTTTATAGTACAGGCTACGGGGCAATCGCTATATTGCACACAAGACGATAATGTAAACAGTGTAGGCACTAAAGACAAGAATGCAACTGCCGGAAAGATGTCGCCCTTTAATCTGAAAGCCAGCACCATAACAGACGAATTGAAACTTGCTACCAATTTTCGTTCCAAAGTAGTAGGTGTTTCTATTAAAGACAGAGGAAGTATACTTCCTGCAGGACATGCTGCCAACGCTGCTTATTGGTTCGATGGAGAATCGGGGAACTGGATTACAAGTACATGGTACATGGACGATCTACCCAAATGGTTGAAAGAATTCAACAGCAAAGAAGTAGCTAAAAAATATCTCGATCAAAATTGGAATACCCTCTACCCTATTGATACTTATGTACAAAGCACAAGCGATGATAATATCTATGAGGAAACATTCAAAGGCATCGATAAAGTAAAATTCCCAATTAAAACATCCGATCTGGTAAAAAAGAATGGCTTGGGACTTATCCGCACCACTCCTTATGGCAATACATTGACTTTGGATGTTGCCAAATTAGTAATCGAAAACGAACAAATGGGTAACAATCAAGTTACCGACTTTCTGGCTGTCAGCCTATCGTCACCCGATTATATTGGACATCAGTTTGGACCCAACTCGGTAAAGGTGGAAGACAACTATCTACGGCTGGATAAAGACTTAGGTGACTTTTTTGCATACTTAGATCAGAAAGTAGGAAAAGGTAATTATACTGTATTCCTTACTGCCGACCACGGTGGTGCACATAACGGACAATTCCTTAGGGATAATAAAATTCCCGCAGGAAACTGGGATGTAAAAACAATCAATACTGGATTGAATAAATTTCTGGCAGAAAAATTTGGTGTAGATAATCTAGTCTATAATTTATACAATTATCAGGTAAACTATAATTACAAGCAAATCAACTCATCTATCGATATGGACGATTTGCGTGAAGCATCTATCCAATATCTGCAAAAAGTTGAAGGTGTGGCTTATGTAGTAGAAACCGCTAAGGTATCGGAAGCAACTATTCCTGCCGTTATCAAAGAAAAGATAGTAAACGGATATAACAGAGATCTTTGTGGCGAAATACAAATTATCCTAAAACCGGGATGGTACAGCGACAGCGATTTAAAAGGTGCTACACATGGCACATGGAATCCTTACGATGCACACATACCATTGGTGTGGATGGGTTGGGGAATTAAACAAGGATCGTCGAACACCGAGGTTTACATGACAGATATAGCTCCAACAGTTGCTGCACTGCTACATATACAAATGCCAAGCGGATGTATAGGTAAGCCTATCACCGACTTGTGGAAGTAAAATCGAAGAAAACAAATAGTAAATGAACTATATAGAAAATCTTGAAATTGGCGGTTTTAATTTCATCCATAGAGAAAACCCTCGAGATTTACCTGCTGAAATACTCAAACGATACCAGAATATTCCAGAGGATTACTTGATTTTTCTGAAACAGTTTGAGCTAATAGCCACAGACGACGATACAACATGGTTCAACTCAATTGAAGATTTTAATGGTGAATCTGAAAATGTATTTACATGGAACGATTTTGAATTGCAAAGTCTCGAAATTTATCACACTGGTGAGAAGGAATCTGAAAATGTACGGAAATTCTGGAACAACCATCTCCCGATTGTATTATCGGTGAAAGGAGAATATCAATATTTGGCTATTTGCTTGGAAAACGATCGACATGGAGAGATAGTTTATGGTCTTGAACCCGAATTTGAAGAAGTTACAAAAGTTTGTGATAACTTTGAACAGTTAATGGTATTGATAAGAAATCCACTGAGTAACGAAACTCTCAAGTATTTTGTATGACATCAGACTATTAGATGAAGAAGACAAGACACTAAATAACAAAATAGGTATAAAACAATAAGACCAGATGCTTAATATTATATTATCGACATTTATCTTTCTTTCCCCTTTCTTCCCGAATGACAATGTAGGAAACAGTCTTCAAGACGGAGATCTTATATTTCAGGAATCTTGTAACGGAGATATGGGCGATGCCATAAAAGATGTAACATCAGGCATAGAGGGCTATAATTTCACACATGTGGGCATTGTATATATTGATGCTACAACCAATGTGGTGTATGTTATTGAAGCCACACACCCTAAAGTGCGTATAACACCCTTGCAGGAATATATACACCCAGAGGATGCCAAATGTGCTCCAAAATCGGTTGTCGGACGTTTAAAGCCTCAGTTCAGAGCTTTAATACCACAAGCTTTGGAAGAAGCAAAGAAACTGGTAGGCAAAGATTACGACGATGCTTTCGACCTCAGCAACGATCAATATTATTGCTCGGAACTTATTTATGACATTCTACTCAAGGCAAATAATAATGTACCCGTATTTCCATTGAATGTAATGACTTTCAAATCGAAGGAAACGGGTGAATATTCGCCCAATTGGGTCACACATTTCAAGAAGCTGGGCATACCTATACCCGAAGGCGAAAAGGGTATAAATCCCGGAGCAATGTCTCAACAATCGGATATCATCGATATAATAAACTAACAACCAAAAGAGTAGAAATTGAACTTCTACTCTTTTATTTTTTTTATTACTTTTGTTAGCGTAAAAAAAACACATCACACTATGCTAAAGAGAATCTCTGTTACAATTTTCACACTACTAGTCCTATATTCTGGAGCCAAAGCTCAAAACATGAAAGAGGACATAAAAAAATACATAGAAAGTATTCAAAGTATTGAGGACGCCCGCGATAAACTGGACGAACAAATAAAAGCTATCGATTTTATAGAAAGCATGCATAGCCTGCAAAGTATAAAACTTATGTCGGCAGACGAGGATGAGGAAGATAGTAACGAGGATGAGGATTACAAGCCAGCCATTTCTATTCCTACCCATATAAATGGTGATAGTATAAAAGCCAAACTTGCGAATTATTTTCAGAAAATATCTTTCACTCAAAATTTGACTCCTCCAACGTCTGAGTTTAGAAGTGGCTACGATGCTTCCGACCTTGCTCTTATTTTTGGTATCCCCCTATCCAACCCAGATGCTCTGATTAATCTGACAGCTCATAAAATATATTACGCAGATGGTACAATTGAAAGTCCCGAGAAAGAATTATTCCTAAAGCAATATCAGGAGTTTGACCACGCCCGATTTATTGATAGTATGCAAGTAAAGATGGTGCTACATTATCCCACGGCTGTACAAAAGATATCCCTATCGGCAGAGCAGACATCTGTTGAAGACAGCACTATACAAATGACCTCTATCCAAAAGCGAGAAGCCAGCCTTACATTATCCAAAAAAGTTTATAACAATCTGATAGTAATACAAGGTATCGACAATAATGGTAAGGCATTAGACCATACCTCTAAAAGCACATCTTCTAATTATTCACCATCCACAAGTATCTATTTTCAAGAAGTAGCTAAAGAAAGTCAGGTAATAATTGACAATATAGACAATAAGAAATACGCTTCGTTTGACGATCTAAAAAAAGACATGCTTCAGAGACTATCGTCTATTGAAGCCCCCGAAGAAAGCCAACACTATACAGCATGGGTACAATTCAAGAGAAAAATCAAAGGCGTTGATATATATTATACAACACAACAAGATAGTATAGAGATATCTGAAACAATTGTCAATAGAGATTTATCTAGGTCTTCAAAAAAAGGTTTTCATCTAGCCAGTGACTCTGAAACCTACAAGTATGGTGTTGTAGACAATACGGGTAATTGGATTATCGAACCTCAATTCCTTTGGTTGAAACATTTCAACGACCTCTTTTTTGAAGGAGAGAAAGATGAGAACGATCAAGACTATAAAACTTATAAACTGGATATTGAAAAACGAATACTTGCACCCTATAAATACCAAATAGCAGATACCATATCGGGCAAGTATTATGTGGTTTATGAAGGTGAATCTTCGGACAAAACAGGACTGATGGATAGAGACGAAAAGATAATAATACCTCTCGAAAAATATTCTATTTACTCTCCTCTGAAAAATCTGTTCATTGTGAAAGCTAGTAATGGAGAAACTATTAAAACCGGTTTGTACAACGAATTGGGTGAAGTAATACTACCTGAGATATACTATCCGATAAATGTTGGAGAAGATGGCTATATATACGCCTCCATCTATGATAATGAGAGACTATTAACTACCATATTTGATACTGATATCAAACAAATAACAAAGGATAAATGGAGTGCACAAAATCAATTCACCCCTCACTCCGATCTGGTATTAATTGAGGATGAAAACGGGAGTAAGTTCTATATCAATAAACAAGCAGAGATAGTAATTCCACAATCAAACGACTATGAGTTCGACAATGAGTTCTGGTTTGGTATGACAGTTGTTGAGCAAAAAGACCCCAAAACGGAAGAATATAAATACGGGTATATTGATACAAAAGGTAAGCTAACAATTCCCATTGAATATGACAGAGCCCTACCCTTTCAGGGCGAATACGCTTATGTAGAGAAAGATGGCAAAGCCATGCTTATTGATAAAAACAACAATATCTATAAAGCATTACCACTTATTATCGGCAGTTGGGGATATGTATTAGATATCGACCCCACTTATACCCAATATCGCTTGGATGACGATAGTGTACTTGACGGATACGGAAACTTTGTAAAGAATATGTGATAAGTTTAACAGTTATCACACATAATATAGCTCTATAAATAACAGAAGCCTTTGATTGATCAAAGGCTTCTGTTATTGTATATGAAAGAATTAATTTTACTTTGACACAACAAGTTGATGAAGACGCTCAAGCAATTCTGCTATCTGAGCTTGCTGCTCCTTATTTTGCTCTAACAGCTCATCAATCTGTACTTGTTGTTCTTGAACGGCTTTTACTAATGGCACTACAAAAGTTGAATAGTTTAATCCATACACATCTTGGTCATTCTGAGGAACGGATACACCATCAAAA
This sequence comes from Dysgonomonas sp. GY617, assembly GCF_015233815.1. Lineage (NCBI taxonomy): Bacteria > Pseudomonadati > Bacteroidota > Bacteroidia > Bacteroidales > Dysgonomonadaceae > Dysgonomonas > Dysgonomonas sp. GY617. The sequence continues at coordinate 274,393 of NZ_JADCLR010000001.1, read as the reverse complement.
TCATAGTTCACAGTTTGAGCAGCCTCTTCTACCTCCTGAGCGATAAAACCAGTTCGTACAACTTTCTCTTGCTCTATCTCAGTTTTTCGATCTCTGATACTATCGGCAGTACCTTGTATCGAAGAAAGAGACTCATAATCATAATGATAAGTAACCGGTCTTAGTTTTTTGATAAATTCCAAACCGGGAACATCGCTTTCTATATCTTTTTTGATTCGTTTATCTGAATTGACGGTAACCGTACCTGTACCAATTTTCATGGCATACGCCACATTGGGGTTTCCCATTACTATTGTATTTGGGGTAGATACTTTAACATTGTTACCAATAACAATACTATTGGTTGATCCTGCCAATGCCTGAGAACCCGAGCCTATTACTATACCAAAATCTTCATAAGCATATGTCCCATAGCCAAGCATTGTAGTATTGTTTACATCCTTATAGGCTGTTGTAGATGGTATTGCACCAATAACAACATTGCGAGAACCTATAACATTACTAATAAAAGCCCTGTAACCAATTGCAATATTATACTCGCCTGTAGTATTGTTTTGCGATGCACTATTCCCAATAGCCACGTTATTAAGTCCCGTAGTATTGGCATACAATGCACTTCCACCAAGAGCCAAATTATCTCTCCCCGAAACGTTCATATTTAGTGCATAACTACCAAGAGCTACATTATTAAAACCTGCCGTATTTTTTTCTAATGCATGATACCCAACAGCAGTATTACGTGCACCATCAATATTAGAAGCTAAGGCATATGCTCCTAAAGACATGTTTGCATAGCCGGTAGTATTAGCAGCAAGAGAAGAAATTCCAATAGCTACATTCTCGTATCCCGTAGTATTAGCCATAAGAGAAGAAGAGCCCAGAGCTACATTAGCACTACCCGTAGTATTATTATAAAGAGACTGAGTGCCGGCAGCAAAATTGTTGGATCCTGCGGTATTACTATATAAAGAAGTGTATCCCAAAGCAACGTTGGCACTACCTGTAACATTAGAGGTGAGAGCCTGATAACCCAGTGCCACATTACGAGCACCTGATGTATTTGTTTTAAGAGACTGAAAACCAACTGCCGTATTGCCCGAACCTCCATTGTTGGCTAAAAGAGAAGAAGAGCCGATTGCAGTATTGCCCGAACCTCCAATATTAGTACGAAGGGCTGAGAAACCAACCGCCGTATTATCAGATCCTGTGCTATTAGAAAACAAAGATTCCGAGCCTATAGCTGTATTGCCTGCACCAACGCTGTTGGTACGCAACGAAGAAGAACCGATAGCTGTATTATTTGAACCTGTAGTTCCAGCAAGAAGAGAGGATGATCCCATTGCCGTATTAGAAGATCCTGTTGTATTGGAGAAGAGCGAGTACGACCCCACTGCGGTGTTAGAAATCCCCTGTGAGTTTCGACCCAGAGCGGAAAAACCCAAGGCTACCGAAGCCGCATTATTTGCTGCTCCCCGCCCTACCGTTACTCCATTGATAAGAGCATCGCCGCCAGTTACAGTCAAAGCAGCATCGCCACCATTCACTTTTCCTATTGATACACCATTTACCACCACTTTACCACTTTGATATATATCGTCAGTATTATTATTGGAAGGTAATTGTGAGCCTATTTTATTCCATGCCTCTACTACAAACGGATGCCATACTGCACCATCAAAATAATAGTACCCCACGCCTGTTATATTAACCGTTTTGGGTGTTATTACTCCCGATAAATCTGTTACATAAACAATAGTAGCCTTATGTGTTTGATTGTAAAGAGCATCTTTCGAAATTAACTGTTCTCTTGTAAGGTAAGGAAGTATTGCTCCTTCTACGGTGGCATTACCTGTTGTTGAAGGTGCAATATCTAAAGTTGCCTTTGGCGATTCGGTATTAACTCCTACTTGCGAAAAAACGCTTATTGTAGAAGTAAAAAATAATGATAATAACAAAAATCTCATGCTATTGTATAATTAGTTTATAAAACTATGATCATCAAATCAACTATAGAAAGCGCATAAAAAGCTTTTTATAGTTTAATAAAATTTGATGGTTATAGGTTTAGTATGGGTAGTGAAGGGCAAAAAAACATTGTCGTTGTTATTCTTCCATACTTATAATCAGGCACAAAGGTATAAATATAATTGAGACCGAACGATTTCAACCAGTCAGCTGAAATCTTATTTATTCCTTTTTAACATACATAAACACCGATTTTAAAGCCTAAATAATGACTCTAAAAATTCATTTAGTTGCTTGTAAATTAAGCTATCAATAGAAATTTATATATAAAATCAGCCGATAAGAACCACACTTATCGGCTGAATTACAAAATTAGAAACTATATAAATTCAATTATTTATTACTGTATCGTATCGAGGCTATAAAAAGTTTGCGTCAACTTTATTTATTCAACAGATCGTCGTACAACGATTTGAGTCGCAAGCGTAAGTGAAGCACTGCATATCGTTTTCTCGAAATCAAAGTATTGACAGCAATCCCTGTCGTTTCCGATATTTCCTTAAAAGGTAACCCTTGCAGCTCAGTCCATTCGAATACTTCTTTTTGTTCCTGCGGTAATTCTTCGAGAGCAGCTTCCAGCTCAGTCCAAACTAACGAACGTAAGTAAACATCCTCGGGACTTGATGACTCTTCATCAAACAGAAAACTCGAAATCTCGTTCATAAACACCTCATCGCTATCACTAGCCGTAATGTAAGGCATCTCTTCCTCCTTGCGTTTTCTCTTCCAGTCAATAATCTGGTTACGAGCAACAGCATACAACCATGCTGTCATTTCCTCTATCGGGTTAATTAGTGAATCTGTTTTAAGGAGCTGATAAAATACATTCTGTAAAATATCCTCGCCATCCTCTTTAGAAGTTACACGTTTATTGATGTAGCCTTTTAACTGAGCCTGATACTTTTTAAAAACATCTGATATTTTATTTTTTGATGGCTCATTGTTGGTCATCCCGATCTACTTTTTTATCGAAATTATCAAAATCATCCAGCATCTCTTCCCAAAGAATATGCTGATTGTGTAATCTGTCATGAAAAAACTCGCGACGTTCGTCTTTCGTCATCGATTTCATTTTGTCTCTCATTCTATGAAAAGGGTCTCCGCCACGTCTGTCGAAACGTTCGTTACCGTCTAACATAAAATCAAAACCACCTCGTCCAAAACGACCATTGCCTCCTCGTTTACCACATCCGTGATGATGGCGATGACGTCCAAAGCGGTGCATTCCTCCGCCACGTCCAAAACCACCAAATAGAAGGCGTCCCAATACAAGTAAGCCCAAAGCTTGCCAATAGGTTATGGTTACAATACCAAATATAGCTGGTAGTAAAGCATTCCATAACAACATGGTAGCCCAAACGAGTAAAGCAAATATAGCGATGAATAAGGGAATTCCCCACAGTTTTTTAAATTTCTTATTTTTCATTATTTTCTATTTTTCTATTAGTTATTCCGAATAATTTTAATGATCGACATGTCTCTACAATTGAAGACGAACAAGTCAGAAATATATTTTAAAATTTTTCAAAAAAATGATCTTTCGTAATATTTTTCTACCAACAAAAGCATAGAACACTCATTACAAACAACTTAAACATTCCATTTTTTTTCACAAAAGCAAGAAAGACGACAATGATTATAACATCAATTGCCGCCTTCTCTATATTATATTTGTTTCTTCTTAGTTAGATAAATGTGTATCTATAGATTGAGACATTACTTACGGGTAAGATCAGTAATCAATAGAGGATTGTCTTTTCTAAGCTCATCCAGTAACGCTTTTACCTCCGTTTTTGTCGGATTAGCTTTTAATCGTTCAAGCTCGGCAGAGGTTATACCCACCATTTGCAAGAACGAAACTTTACCGTTAGGTGTACTTATTGTTCCCAACTCAGGATCTAAAGTAAATGCCACACCTACTATATCTATTTCGGCCTTAGTATTGGTGCGAATAGGTCCGTTAGCAGGAACAAAGTGATTCTCGTCGAACCAATTTCCACTTTCGAATACATATCGAGCCAAATTATTCATGACCTCAATAATCCATACGGGATCTTCTTCGTCTTCCTCGAAAGGTTTCAAACGGAAAGTAAACTCGAATCCCCATCTGCTGAATTCGCTTTCTACCGCATCTTCGTTATAATACAACTCCGACATTCCATAACTCACAAAATGACGGTGAAATTCTTGCTTCTCAGAATCGTAGATACTTGTTCCATCCAAAGGATCATTTCCTCCGAGTACATAACGCAGCACAGATGCATAATGACGAGGATTTTGAGTACCGTAAACTTCCTCCACCTTTTTATCTATTGCCAACCAGCCTACTGCCTCCTCTTCGTCAAACGTCTCTCTATATTCTTTCTTAGTCATAGCCAATCAAATTATTCAACTACAAAAATATAATTAATTATTAGAACAGAATATAGCGTAAATAGAAAACCTCTATTATCAAATCAAACAAAAAAGGCTCTGATTCAGAGATTCCGAATCAAAGCCTTTCTCGATGAGCCTTATCAATATTACTTCAATGCAGCCAAAAGCTGAGGCATAAGTTCCCAGATAGAACCTTCGCATTGAGCAGTATATAGATTTTGATCTACCGTTGCTTTATCATCTGTAGCAACACCGCTCTGAATGGCTGGCTTTCCATAAGGATGTACAGCTACTTTTTTGCCTGCTGTGATTCCTGCTTTTTCGAAGATTACGGCAGCAGCACAATGTCCTGCGATAAGTTTTCCCTGATCGTTGAATTTTTTCAAAACCTCAAACATATCTTTATAATATTGTTTGTCAGCGTTGTCCCCAAACGTCATCATAGCATCACCGCAAGAGAAAACGAGTGCGTCGTATTCCGATTCGTGACCTTTGAGGTTTGCGATTACATCATCCAAAGTAATAGTTATACCCGAATTGGTTTTGATTTCTTTGGTGCTATCAATAGCAAATGTTTTGTATTGAATTTTGTTTTCGAAGAATGCCTCCAAGTATTGAAATAAACCCATTCCGTTTACCGGACTAAATGCTATTACAGCTACTTTTTTTCCCATAAGATTATATTTTTAAAATTTGACAATAGTTACTTTTAAGAACTTTATTACTTTTGTGCATGTAAATATAGACATGAAGATCTATATAAACAAGAAGGCACATGATAATAAGATACTTACATGGAGATAACTAATACAGAGAAAGAGGCACTTATGAGTGAAGAAAAAATAGTAAATAATATAATAGAAGGTATTTGTCCTATTCGCGATATAATTGCGAGCCTTAGCGACAAGTGGTCTCTATTGGTTATATACACCCTCAGCCAGAATCCGAAGATGAGATTTGGAGAGATTCACAAATCGATACCTGATATTTCGCAACGAATGCTTACTGTTACGCTTCGTTCGCTGGAAGCTGACGGTTTGGTGAGCCGACAAGTTTTCCCGGAAGTACCTCCTCGTGTAGAGTATCAATTGACCGATCTGGGATATAGTTTATTAGACCCGTTGAGAGGATTAGTAAACTGGGCACTAAAAAATACGGAGGTTATACAAGAATCGCGAGAAAGTTATCAGCAATAAAGGTCTAAGACCTTTTTATAGTTGTGAAGGTTCTAAAGATATTTGTTTGCTTTCATTGGAAAACGTAGCAAATGCCCTTCAAGTAAATGTATTTTCAGCCATTGTTAATTAACATTGCAAGAATACCGACTACCGAAAGTATAAGGAATGCGAAAAAAATACGAATCGCACGTTTCAAGCCTTCATTCTTTGTCTTTATGTAGCCAAATATAGCTAGAGCAATAAGAGGTATAGTAACGTACCAATAATAGACCAATACTAAAAAGAGAGGTACAAAAAACGATAAGAAACCATTTATAATATCCATTGTAAATACTATTGTTAGAAATTAAGTAACTGAAAGCTCTAAGACCTTATCAACCAGCCATTCCGATATTCTTAAAAACAACTTTACCATTCTCATAAGAAAAGACCCACCAAACGGCATACTCTTCTTCTGACATGTAATCGGAGAACATCGTTCCAAAGTCTTCCATAAGATCAGAATGTGCCATATAATTGTATTCTAAAGCAATACCTTCACTAGATACGGAAAAAGAATAGCGCATCTTCACATACCCATTGTCTACTTCCACTCTGTGTAAAGCATTGTTTTTGTACCAATTGACATCATCAAAATTCATACGTACAAGTACCGCTTTTAAATAGTCTATCGATGCCTCTTCGGCATAAGGTGAACTTACGAAGATTCTCTTCAACTCAGCATCATTTCCGTTTACAGCCAACTGTTTAAGCCCTTTAAAGTAAGTAAGAATAACCAGCCTTTCATCTTCACGAGCCTTGCGACGATCTTGCAACAACTTTACATTTTGCTCCTCAACAGTAGATAACTTCACCAGACTATTGTCTGCTAAAGGCTTGTACCACTCAAACCCCTGAAAATAATCTTGATAGCGCTCATTCGAAAACTTATATCCCTTACGGGCATAAATTTCATTGGTAAACAACCGAAGCTCATCCACACTCAAAGTATCTATATCCTGAGCTTTCAAAAGGGTTGTACTGCAAGTACTACAATCAGTTATACCTTGCGAATGCATCGAAACACTGCCACTGAGCAAAATAAAGAACAATGCAAATAGTCGTATAAACATAAAAATCAGTTTTCGGAATAAGGAAACAAAGAAACAAAATTGAATCAGAATTATTTGTTTTTTCAGCCAGTATTAAGGTCAGACTTTCATTTTTCTCATTCTATTGCCGCTACCCCGAATATCAAAAGCAAAAAAGCTTTAAAAATAGATTAAATATCAATATATTATCACCCCTATTTCTTATATTGCAAAAGGATATCCCCTTTAATGAAAAACATATAAATTTAAGTCATGTATTTTTTATTTTTGTTTAGTCTATGCCAGATTATATCTTTGTGAAAGATTGTAGCTGTTTTTCACATTATTTGCGCAAACCTAAACAGTAACAGCATTATATTTTATTAAACCTCAAATAATACTTATACGATGAAAAACTGCATTTTAACACTATGCTTTTTGCTGAGCTTTACAACCTACGCTCAGAAAAAAGACACATCTCCCGAATCGGATCGAGCCTATTGGGCAAACCTCTGCTACAAAATTTCGGCTCCTGTATTGAGCAATATGAGCAAAGGCGAACTCAAAAAAAACATGACCGTTGAGCTAAGCCCTCAATGGGATAAAAGAGACATCAGCGTTACTTACATGGAGGCATTCGGACGCTTAATGGCGGGAGTAGCACCTTGGCTGAATTTGCCTGACGACAATACCGCCGAAGGTAAACAAAGAAAACAATTACGTGAGTGGGCACTCAAAAGCTATGCGCATTCGGTTGATCCCAACAGTCCCGATTATTTGGGATGGAAAGGTCCCAGCCAAGCACTTGTTGATGCGGCTTATATAGCTACAAGCTTTATACGTGCGCCTAAAACGTTGTGGGAGCCTTTAGATCAGACTACTAAAGATAGATACATCAAAGAATTTAAAAGCCTTCGCACCATACAACCTCCTTACAATAATTGGATACTGTTCAGAGGTATAATAGAAGCCTTTTTGGTTAGCATAGATGAAGATGCCGATGGTTTTGCATTGCGATTGGCTGTACAAAAGATGGAAGAATGGTATTTGGGAGACGGATGGTATTCGGATGGTCCTGAGTATTCGCTCGACTATTACAATGGCTATGTGATGCACCCGATGTTGGTGGAAATAACCGAGATATTGGAAAGCAAGAAAATGTACACCGCTATCAGTTCCGATTTGGCAATCAGACGTATGCAACGTTACAATCAATTGATAGAAAGGTTGATTTCTCCAGAAGGAACATTTCCTGCCGTAGGTCGTTCTATGACCTATCGTATGGGATCGTTTCAGCCACTGGCTCTGGCTGTATGGAAATACGGATTACCTAAAACCCTCACCAATGGGCAGGTACGAAGTGCATTGACAACGGTGATGAAAAACATGTTTTCGGTTGAAGGCAACTTCGGAAAAGACGACTTTCTTCAATTAGGTTTCGTAGGGCATCAACCCGAATTGGCTGATTACTATACCAACAACGGAAGCTTATACCTTACCTCATTGGTATTTTTACCTTTGGGATTACCTGCCGATGCTCCTTTCTGGACTGCTCCTGCTGAGGAATGGACTTCTAAAAGGGCTTGGAGTGGAAAATCGTTCCCGAAGGATTACCATGAATCAATTAAAAAATAAAGTAGAAAGTTCTACTTACAATATCATTAATCATAACATACAAAGACAATTATAAAATACATCTATAAATATTACCTCAATACTTAATAACTATGAAAATTTTCAAAAACAAACTCCTGCCACTTTCCATTGTGGGAATAATGGCTTTCTCATGTACTCCGAAAGCGGAAAAAGTAAAAGCCGAATTTATCGATCAGAATGTAGCATTTGCATCTGCCCAAACTCTTAAGATGCTCGAAAGTGTGGGTGAGCCAACAGGCAAAAACTATCCTCGTACGCTCGATCCCGAAGGCAAATTGGTAGTCACCAATATGTATGACTGGACTCCCGGCTTCTTCCCCGGATCGCTTTGGTATCTGTACGAACTTACGGGCGACAGCACATGGCGCAATCAGGCTGCAAAATGGACTGAAAGCCTAGAGCCTCTTAAAACTTTTACAGGTCATCACGATTTGGGTTTTATGATGTATTGCAGTTATGGAAATGCCGAACGTTTGGCTCCTAAACCCGAATACAAAGATATTTTGATTCAGAGTGCACAATCGTTATCGTCACGTTATAGCGATGTTACCAAATGTATAAAATCGTGGAATTATCGCAAGGCTTGGAACGATACTACCGAATGGTTCTATCCTGTTATTATAGATAATATGATGAATCTGGAAATGTTGTTTTATGCTTCTAAAGTGAGTGGCGACAAACGTTACTACGATATTGCAGTGAGCCATGCCAACACAACATTAAAGAATCATTTCAGAGACGATTTCAGTACCTATCACGTGGTAGATTACGATACTATAACGGGAGTAGTAAAAGATCAGGCAACTTGTCAGGGTTACAGCGACAATTCAACTTGGTCGCGCGGACAAGCTTGGGCTATTTATGGCTATACAATGATGTATCGCGAAACAAAAGACTCTTCCTATCTTAATGCAGCTATCAAAGCAACAGACTTTTATTTGAAGAACTTACCCGAAGATCTTGTACCTCTTTGGGATTTCAATGTGGGACAAGAAGGTTTTACACCTGAAGGAAAATCGTATGCAGTAGAATTCAAAGAGAAACTAAGAGATGCTTCGGCTGCGGCAGTAGTATGTTCGGGATTGTTTGAATTGGGTCAGCTCGCAAATAACAAAGCCTATATCGATTCGGCAACAAAGATGTTGAAAAGCTTAGCATCACCCAATTACAGAGCAACATTGGGTAGCAATGGCAACTTCATTTTGATGCACAGTGTAGGAAGTATTCCTCACAAAAACGAAATTGATGTGCCTCTTACCTATGCCGATTATTATTTCTTGGAAGCTTTGACCAGATATAAAAAGTTGAAAGACTAAAGACTCAGATCTTATAATTGAATAGCAATAAGGATAGAGCAAAACTCTATCCTTATATTCAAAAAAGAATCTCAATATTACTCATTCATATAATAATTAAAATAAGACATGATAAAAAAACTATTTTCCATATGCTGTATACTGGCAGTGGGGATGTCGTTAGGAGCTCAGGAGAAACTTCCTTTCTGGCGCGATCTGAATGTTTTGTCAGTAAACAAAGAAAAACCACGAACGAGCTTTATGTCATACGACAGCAAAGCCGAAGCTTTAACGGGAAAATACGAAAGCAGTAAATATTACGAGTTACTGAACGGTACTTGGAAATTTTACTATGCAGACACTTACAAAAAACTACCTGCCAATGTAACGGATGCCAACATCAATACTTCAAGTTGGAGCGATATAAAAGTACCGGGCAACTGGGAAGTACAAGGCTTTGGGCTACCTATTTACATAAATCACGGATACGAATTTCAACCTCGCAACCCTACCCCTCCGCTTTTGCCGGATGATAATGAGGTGGGTGTATATCGTCGCGACATAGATATTCCTGCTGATTGGATGGACAGAGATATTTACCTGCATATTGCCGGAGCAAAATCGGGTGTATATGTATATATCAACGGAAAAGAAATAGGTTACAGCGAGGATTCGAAAAACCCTGCTGAATTTCTTCTAAACAAGTATGTTCAACCCGGAAAGAACTCATTAGCTATCAAAATTTTCAGATGGAGTACAGGCTCGTATCTCGAGTGTCAGGATTTCTGGCGTATCAGTGGTATCGAAAGAGATGTATTCTTGTGGTCGCAACCCAAAACAGCGGTAAACGATTTCAGAGTAGTATCTACATTAGACGATAGCTACAAAAACGGAATATTCAAACTGGGTATTGATGTGAAGAACACAAGCTCGGCTGCATCGCCCGTAAATATTAGCTACGAACTGATTGACGATAAAGGCAAAGTTGTTGCAACCTCATCAAGCACCTTAAACATAGATGCCAACAGTATGAAGACTGCCAACTTTAATGCAACTCTGAACGACGTAGCTACTTGGACTTCTGAATATCCTAATCTATACAAACTGGTTATGACTGTTCAGAAAGGAAATCAAACGGCTGAGGTTGTACCCTTTCAAGTTGGATTCCGTAAAATTGAGATTAATGAAAGTGATTATATAGTGAATGGTAAAAAACAAAACCTTTTCTATGTAAACGGACAGCCCATCAAACTAAAGGGAACTAATATACACGAAGTTAGCCAATACACAGGACACTACGTTACACCTGAAGAAATGCGTAAAAACTTCGAATTGATGAAGCTAAACAACATCAACACAGTTCGTTTGAGCCATTATCCTCAAGATCGTAAATTTTACGAAATGTGTGACGAATTTGGTTTGTACGTATACGATGAGGCAAATATAGAGTCGCATGGTATGTACTACAATCTGAGCAAAGGCAAATCGTTGGGTAACAATCCCGATTGGTTGGCTAATCACATATACAGAACCGAAAACATGTTCGAAAGAAACAAGAACTATCCATCGGTAACCATCTGGTCGTTAGGTAACGAAGCCGGAAACGGATACAACTTCTATCAGACTTATCTGTGGGTAAAGGAACATGATAAGGATTTGATGAATCGCCCCGTATGTTACGAACGTGCATTGTGGGAATGGAATACCGATATGTATGTACCTCAATATCCTTCGGCAGCATGGTTAGAAGAGATAGGTAAAGAAGGTAGCGACCGTCCTGTAGTACCATCGGAATATGCTCATGCAATGGGTAATTCGACAGGCGATTTCCACGGACAGTGGAATGCTATCTACAAATATCCAAATTTACAAGGTGGCTATGTGTGGGAATGGATAGATCATGCTTTGTTGGCTTACGACAAGGATGGTAAACCTTACTGGACTTATGGTGGCGATTATGGCAAAAACATGCCTTCGGACGGAAACTTTGTGGCTGATGGTTTGATTGGTCCCGATCAACGCCCTCACCCTGCTATGGCAGAAGTGAAATACAACCTTCAAAATATAGCATTCGAAGCAGTAGACTTGTCGGCAGGTACAGTAAAAGTTAACAACAGATTCTATTTTACCGATCTATCTAAATATCAGATCAAGTATAAAATCTATAAAAACGGTACTTCTATAAAAGAAGGCAATCTTCCTTTATCACTTGCCCCACAAACTTCTAAGACGGTAAACATTCCGCTAACGGGTCTAAAACCTGAAGCCGGCGTTGAATACTTCGTTAATTTTGAGGTAACAACCAAAGTACCCGAACCTCTTATTCCCGTAGGTCATATCATAGCTTACGATCAGTTTCAACTACCTATTGCAGCCGACAAGAAAGAATACAAATCGCCTAATGCTCCTGCTTTGAGTATTGCTGAGCAAAACGGACTTGTCACTATTTCGTCTTCTAAGGTGAATTTTACTCTAGACAGATCGAAAGGTATTGTAACTTCATACAAAGTAGATGGTCAGGAGTATTTCAAAGATGGTTTTGGTATTCAGCCTAACTTCTGGAGAGCACCTACCGACAACGATTATGGCAACAGAGCGCCAAGTCGTTTACAGATATGGAAGGAATCGAGCAAAGATTTCAAGATTGCAGATCTTAAAACGAGCAAAGAGGGTGATAATGTATTGCTAAGTGTAGATTATCTACTTGCAGCAGGAAACCACTATATAATCGATTATAAGATTTATCCATCGGGTGTAGTTAATATATCGTCTCGCTTTACAGCACTCAAAGAGGCTAAAGAAGCAAGCGTTGCTAAATCGGAAGCCGAAGAAATGGCAACGTACACACCTAAAGCCAAAGCAGAAGCTAAAGCCAAGAACAATGTATTGGAAGTGCCACGTATAGGTGTAAGATTCAGAGTTCCGGTGGGAATGAATAACATCGAATATTTTGGACGCGGACCTGAGGAAAACTATGTGGATCGTTTCATGGGTACAATGGTAGGGCAGTATAAAGCAACAGCAGAAGACCTGTACTATCCTTACGTACGTCCACAGGAAAACGGACATCATACCGATACCCGTTGGTTAACTGCTACCCAAAGCAATGGCAAGGGGTTACTGATTCAGGCAGAAAAAACAATCGGATTCAATGCACTGAGAAACTCGGTAGAAGATTTCGATTCGGAAGAAGCTGATGCTGAATATCAATGGAACAATTTCTCGGCAGCAGAAATTGCAAACAAGGATATGAAGAAAGCCCGCAATATTTTGCCTAAGCATACACACATCAACGACATCACGCCTCGTGACTTTGTTGAGATTTGTGTAGACCTTAAGCAACAAGGTGTAGCCGGTTACGACAGTTGGGGATCGCGCCCAATACCCGAAGCTACTATCTATTCGGATGAGGATTACGACTGGGCATTTACCTTGATACCCGTATCGAGCACTAAAGATGCAGCATCTAAAGCGGGATTGAAATATTAAATATCTCATTCTACAAATACCAAATAAGAGGTAATATCCGCAAAGGTTTTACCTCTTATTTTATTCTTTATGTTTACTAATACCTTAACTATAAAAGCTGGTTTCTGCACCTCTTAGCCAATCATAACATTCGCTAATTTGTAAAGTGTGATATACAAATTGGATATTTTTTGCTATCTTAGCACGTAGAAAAACAGCATAATTTATTAACTCTATTATAATTAATTAAAATGAAAACAAGTATAGAAGAACGCTGGGGGACGCATCCTGATGATGTCAAAAAATATGACACAGCACAGTTGCGTAAAGAATTTTTAGTTGAAAAGCTTTTCGATGCTGATTCGGTATTGATGACTTATACTCACAACGACCGTTTGATTATTGGTGGTGCACTACCTGTAAAAGAAGCATTGAAGTTGGAGACTGTTGATTTGATCCGCTCAGAGTATTTCTGTGAACGTCGCGAATTGGGTATCATCTGTATCGAAGGCGAAGGCTCTGTTACGGTAGATGGTACTGAATATAAGTTAGCATTTAAAGACGCTGTTTATGTAGGTCGTGGTTCAAAAGAAGTTATCTTCAAAAGTAACGATAGCAGTAAACCTGCTAAATTTTACTTTGCATCATCGCCTGCACACAAAGCATATCCTACTGCGCAAATTACATCCGAAATGCGTCGTACAAGAGACTTAGGAGTTAAAGCAACTTCTAACGAACGTCTGTTGAACCAAATTATTCTAAGCGAAATAGTACCTTGCTGTCAATTGCAAATGGGTATGACCGAGATCAAAGAAGGTAGCGTATGGAACACCATGCCTCCACACACACACTCGCGTCGTATGGAAGCATATTTCTACTTCAAAGTACCTGAGCAACAAGCAGTATGTCATTTTATGGGACAGCCTCAGGAAACTCGTCATATTTTTATGGCTAACGAGCAAGCGGTTATCTCTCCATCGTGGTCTATTCACTCGGCAGCAGGCACAAGCAACTATACCTTTATATGGGCTATGTGTGGCGAAAATCTTGATTATGATGATATGGATACTTTCACAGCAGATAAGCTAAGATAACACAATTGATTCTAAGCAATTAACTATAAAAGACAACAGCTCTTTGGTTTTATACCAAAGAGCTGTTATTTTTATTATTTACAGCGTAAAATTTATAATGACCTTTATATATCTTTACAAAAAAATATAGACAGAACTAATCGATCTATTTCAAACTATGAATACAAAGACCGGTATATTTTGGGCATTTATCATTGCAAAATTTATCATTCAGTATTTCCTCATTAGTCCCGAATACGATTTGCATAGAGACGAGTATCTGCACATCGATCAGGCATACCATCTAGCATGGGGATATGCATCCGTTCCACCACTTACATCGTGGCTTTCTTCTATTATTTTATTATTGGGCAAAAGCGAATTTGTTGTCAAACTTTTCCCTGCTCTCTTTGGAGCTTTAACCATAGCAGTGGTATGGAAAACGATTGAAGAACTCAAAGGCAATTTATTTGCATTGGTATTAGGAGCTACTGCCATTTTATTCTCTTCGCTCCTTCGCATCAATACACTTTATCAGCCTAACTCGCTCGATATATTAATCTGGACTTCTGGCTATTTTGTTATTCTAAAATATATAAATACTAAAGAGAATAAGCATCTCTATTTTCTGGCAATACTGTTTGTTGTTGGTTTTCTGAATAAATACAATATTGTTTTTCTAATATTGGGATTGTTGCCTGCTCTCTTGCTTACCGACTTAAGGAAAGTATATACAAACAAGCATCTTTATTTTTCGGCAATTTTAGCATTGGTATTGATTCTGCCCAATTTAATATGGCAATACCAGAACGATTTTCCTGTTTTCAAGCATTTAGAAGAACTTACAAAAACTCAATTAGAAAACTCCAGCCGATTTACTTTTCTAAGCGAACAAATCATGTTCTTTCTAGGTTCTCTTTTTGTTATTCTAGCTGCTTTTGCTGCATTTTTCATATACGAACCTTTCCGTAAATATCAGGTTTTCTTCTGGTCATTTTTATTTACACTCGTAGTATTCACTTACTTCAAAGCCAAAGGATATTATGCTATTGGCTTATATCCTATTCTTATTGCATTCGGTTCGGTTTATCTGTCGGTGTTGCTCAGCAAGGGATGGAGAAGATATTTACAACCCGTTGCTATTATTATTCCCATACTTTTATTTATTCCTACATTAAGTTTCCTTTATCCCAATGTACCGCCATCGGTACTTGAAGAACGATATAAGGAAATGGGGCAGCCTCGTTGGGAAGATGGAAAAGAACATCCCATACCTCAGGATTTTTCAGATATGCTTGGGTGGAAAGAAATGGCACACAAGGTAGACAGTGCCTTAAATACTATTCAAGACAAAGAGCATACCCTCATCTTATGCAGCAATTACGGAGAAGCGGGAGCTTTTAATTTCTATACAAAGAATAAGACTCATCAAGCAGTTTCTTTTAATGCCGATTATATCAACTGGTTTGATTTGAGTAAAGAAATAAAGAATATAATTATGGTACACGATCTGACGGATAACGATCTGGATAGAGATAAAGAAAGACCATTGTTCGAAACGGTGGAGTATTTTGATGAGATAAAAACTCCCCTTGCTCGAGAGAGAGGAACAAGAATACATATTATGAGAGATGCTAAAACCGATATTAATAAATTGGTCTTACAAGAAATTGAAGAGAGGAGGTAATGGAGGATTAATGCGACTTCTCACACCCAAAACATACAGATACAAAAAGGATTCAACATTGCTGTTGAATCCTTTTTTATTCAGATGAAAATATATCTTAGTTTTTCGTTCCAACAAAAGTTGTCTTAGTACCAGCTATTCTCATTGTTTTTTCGGTCTTAGAATAAAGCAACTGAGTAAGAGACCCTTCAGTAGCAGCTATCATATCCTCGCCGTATGCTTTCAGATTGATTGTAATAGCTTCTCTTGAAACTAATGCAGCAGGACTTGTAAATTCAACTTTTACAGTATTCTCACTTACGCTTGTTACTTTTATTGTAGAAGCACCTTCAAAAAGAAGATCCACATCCACAGATTCGCCACTGTATGTACCTACAAGTTCTTTAGCAAGGTTAGTTGCGACTTCATTATCCTTGTCGTCATCATCTCCACAACTGTTGAACGACAATGAGATAGTTGCTAAAAGAAGCATAGCAAACCACATGTTCAAATTTTTCAATCTTTTCATAATCTATAAATCCAGTTTAAATAAGTATATAATTGAGTGTTAAGGCGGCAAATATATAACAAAGAAGTTAAGTTAAAAGAACTATAATCCAAATGTGTTTTTTAACAAACAAACACAACATGACCTTTAAGTAAAAAGAGACTATAACAAAGAAAAAAGAGAGAAAACAGCCTAAAATAAGACAGAGAAATCAACCTAATTTTTCAACAGAGGGTACATTATCCGAAGAAAGCAAATCGTTACAAACAACCATATTAGTATTTGTATTTGATTGAAAAATACATTTATACTGAAAGAAAAATCTCTTTTATTTTATTCTGAAGAAACAATCAAATAGACGTAAACTATAACATATCTATAATATTTATACTGTATATTTCATCGAAATTCGTGTTTTTATTAACATTATGCCACCGAATCTATGTTTTTTCGCTCCTTTTTCACTATATTTGCTTGAAAGCAGTCTAACTTAAAGACAAACGCCAAAAAAGAAATAAAAACTCTATGTCGCATCTTCCACCATTAGTAAGTGATTTAGCTCTTATTCTGATTACAGCCGGAATAGTAACTATTTTATTTAAACTCTTAAAACAGCCTGTTGTACTAGGCTATATTGTTGCCGGATTTTTGATAAGTCCCCACTTTGTACTTTTCCCATCGGTAGCCGATATAGGGAATATAAGCACTTGGGCAGAAATTGGAGTTATTTTCCTTCTCTTTGCTCTCGGACTCGAATTTAGTTTCAAGAAACTCATCGATGTCGGAGGAACCGCCTCCATTGCCACCCTCATAAATATGGGGTCGATGATAGCCATCGGTTATGTCATTGGGCAATTGATGGGTTGGACTCAAATGGAAAGTGTATTCCTCGGAGGAATGCTCTCCATGTCATCCACCACAATAATAATAAAGGCATTCAACGATATGAAATTGCAAAAGAAAAAGTTTGCAAACATCGTATTCGGGATGCTCATAGTCGAAGATCTCGCTGCCATACTCATGATGGTACTCCTATCAACCGTGGCAGGAAGCAGCGATATTGAAGGTGCAGGCTTGCTCGAAAACGTGCTTAAGCTTGTATTCTTTATGATGATTTGGTTTGTAGTAGGTATTTACCTTATCCCTACTTTCCTTAAGAAATTAAAGAAACATCTGAATGACGAAACTCTGGTTATTGTAGCCGTAGGATTATGTCTCGGTATGGTACTATTTGCCGATACAGTTGGTTTCTCGGCAGCACTAGGAGCCTTTATCATGGGCTCGATACTTGCCGAAACCATAGAATCGAAACACATTGAGCATCTTATAGAACCTATCAAAAACCTATTTGGAGCAGTCTTTTTTGTTTCGGTAGGTATGATGATCGTTCCAAGCATAGTAATAGAATACGCAATACCCATTTTACTCCTCACTGTAGTAGTTCTTGTAGGGCGTGTAATCTTTGCCTCCCTCGGAGTTCTAGCTTCGGGTGAAGGTATGAAAGTATCTATACAAGCAGGTTTCAGTTTGGCTCAGATTGGCGAGTTCTCATTTATCATAGCTACCCTCGGTATGCAACTGGGTGTTATCAGCAACTTTATTTATCCTATAATAGTAGCGGTGTCGGTAGTCACTACATTTACGACTCCCTACTTCATCAAAGTATCAACCCCCGTATATGAGGCTATTGAAAAAAGAATACCTCCGAAATGGGAAAAGTTGATTACGGGTTATGCCTCATCTAATCGCAAAACTGTTAACAGACAAAATGATTGGAATGTTTTACTTAAGAAAGTAATCACCACAGTAGCCATTTATTTTGTATTATCGCTTGCTATATTTTTCACTTGTAGAGAATTATTATACTGGCCTGTAATGAGCTATATTCCCAATCTGGGTGGGCGCATTACTGCTGCAATAATAACACTCCTACTTATGGGGCCGTTTATGCGTGCCATTATGAAGAATAATAGCAAAACAGAAGAGCACGAAAGATTGTGGAAAGACAACCATTTCAACAAAGGGGCACTTATTGCTCTCAATCTTTTGAGAATAGCACTCTGCGTAACTCTTATCCTCATGGTACTTATACCTTTGTTCCCAAGAGCTACGGGGCTTCTGCTAGTTACCTCGGTGGTGATAGCCATAGCTATTACTTTCTTTCAAGGCTTTAAAAAGCAAACCAATAAAATGGAGAAACAGTTTCTTGAAAACCTCAATGACAAAGAATTGGCTGAGGATTTAGAGGGTACCATCAATCAACAAGTAAAAAACGATCTATTGAATAAGAATATCCATCTGGAAGAGATTGAAGTTCCACAAAACTCGCCTCGCATAGGTAAAACTTTGGCAGAACTCAATTTCAGACAAACTACGGGAGTGGATGTTGTTAGTATCATACGAGGTGATCTCAAAATAAACATACCCGATCCTAACGAGTATATTTATCCCTTTGATAAACTTATTGTAGCAGGAACCGACGAAGAGTTGCAAACATTTATGTCTACCCTTGAAGAAAAGAGACTGGAACAACATACCGATACTCAATATCAGATTCGCCTCACACAATTTGAGTTAGAAGAAGGCTGTTCATTAATCGGCAAAAAGATTAAAGATTCTCAGATCAGAGAGAAAACAGACACTATGATTATTGGTATAGATCGGAATGATGAATCGATCACCGATATTTCGGCAGACACCATCTTAGAAGAGGGCGATATACTATGGCTTGCAGGTGAGCAGGATAAGCTAGACCACTTCGATAAAAACATCAATTCATAAGAATTACATAAAATATCAAATAAGAATGGGCTGTCTACTTATAGGCAGCCCTTTTTAGTCAATCGACACAACATTGTAAACCTAAATTGAAGAAATCCTTTTTAGAAAAGTGGTTGTGCAAAAATGATTGATTGTTTATAATAACCTATTTTACATGTTCAATTGTAAAGAATGATTTTGAACCTCCAACCAGAGTTACTGATAATAAAGGAACTTTAGCTCCAAATGTTATAACATCTCCTTTTGCTAGCTTCACTAAACGCTGCACATTACGAGTTGGGGGCGAAACACCAACACCAATACCTAACACATTAATACTAACATTTAGATACGACTCTTGTGCCAACATGGTATAAGTACTCGCTCCGAAAGCTTTCTTGAAGATGGCTACGCCTACTTCTCCCGCCGTTACCACTCCCGTAGTTTCGAGTTGAACGTAGATGTTATATATTCCAGCTTGTGGAGCAGTAAATTCGTAGGTAGTAGTATTGTTATAATCGTTATGCTCATCAAACTCTTCAGTAGAGAAGGGTATCTTATTCCATCCGCTTAATAAAACCAAATCCAATAATGTGATGGCTGTAGCTCCTGTAGCTTCAACAAAAGACTTTGTAGAAAGTCCTAACAAAGCTGTATTTTGATGAACTACATTATTACCATCGAGTACTAATACGCTTGAAGATGTATTATCGACCACAACTGTCCGAACTTTAAGATCGCCATTAACGTCTAAACTTGCTTGAGGATCCTCAGTGTTTATACCAACTTGTGATAAAACAGGGCTAATTGCCAACGCAACGGCAATTAAAAAAAACAATGCTTTTTTTATCATATTTTGTGTATTAAGAATGCAAAGAATGTGTGTTTTATAAACACTAATTAAGCGCAAAAGTTCACTAAATAGACAGAAATTATTTAACTGACAGATCATTAAGTAAGCCAAACATAGATATAGACACAATTACGATAGTTTTAGAATTAATAAAAAAAGTTTGTTTTTATTTAATCATATACATTAATTCACATATCGACGAATATATTTTGACATCATTATTTCTGTTTTTAATTCTTTTATCTATACTAAAAAGCATAAATAATCTTAGCATGAAGAATAAAAAGCAAATGGGATATTCCGTTATAAATCTGTCGGCAAACGTTGCTACTTATCCAACCTTCACTCGTAATACACGAGGGTGGATCAATTATGGACACGATAACAATCTTCCTCAACGCATTATTGATTTGAATAACGAATCGGCTGTTAATAAATCGATTATCGAGAACAAGGTTACCTACATCTGCGGAGCTGGCATAGACGACACTCTATATTGCGGTCAGCCCAACACCAATGAAGACTGGGATACGCTAATCGAAAAAATTGCCAAAGACTACACTACTTTTGGTGGCTTTTGTTTTCAGATTGTACTCAACAAAAACGGGGCGAATGTAAGCTTATTTCATACCGATTTCAGTAAAATACGTGTAGGCGAAACTAACGAATATGGTATTCCTCTCAGCTTTTATATCTCTAATGACTGGCGAAAAACCAGTGGACAATATGCTCCAATCCAGATAAAAGCATACGCTTCGGAAGAGCTTCAACAGGGTGTGCCTTACTTATATTACTACAAGGACTATGAACCAAGTCTCGATTATTACCCTGTACCTCATTACTTTTCGGCACTCAATTATGTAGAAGCTGACGGACTCTTAGGTAGGTTTTACCGTAATTCTATCAATAATGGTTTTGCACCCTCTGTTATTATTACAATTCCGAGTAATCCGAGTGAAGAAGCTAAACAGCAATTCAACAAAGACATGACGGCATCTTTTGCGGGAACTAACGGTGCTAATTCTATTGTTGTATTATATGGCGAGAGTCAGGATATTAAACCCGATGTTACACCTTTCTCAGCAACTGGAAATGCCGATTTGTATAACAATGTAAATGAGGTTATTTTTCAGAAAATCATATCAGCTCACCGACTATCCTCTCCTACTCTAGCCGGTATTTCGGGTTCTGGAAATTTAAGTGGAAATGCAAGTGAAATTATCAACTCTTTTATTCTATACAATTATACGGTTATTCATAAACTGAGACGCAAGATTTTGGATACACTCAATATTTTTGCAATAAACAACGGATACAACAAACTAGCCATAAAGGAATTGGAAGTAATTCCACAAATAAAAGAATACGAGAATAAAGACAGTCAGGCTTCCTCAAACACCGAACCAACTCAAAGTATTTAAGCAGTAAACCGATCTGCAACCTTTAAACAAAATTACAAACCGATGTATACACCGATAACATTAATAAACGAAGAGCTTTTTAAGCTACACTCTCCCATCACGGGGAATACCGATCTCACAGAGTTTGTTCCTTACCTTTCAATTGCTCAAGAACTGTATATCGCACCAATATTGGGCGAATCGCTAATGAGTGAATTGAAAGAGCAGATTGCTCAAAACTCATTAACGGAAATCAATGGGGACTTGATCGTGAAAATAGCTCCTGCCCTATCGTTTTTCTCTATCTATCAGGGATTGCCTTTTCATTGGGCAACCATCGTGAATAAAGGGATAACGATTCGCGAAAGTGAAAACAGCAAAGGCATAGACATTAAGGATGTGGCTCAGCTCCGCCGTTGGATTCGTGATGATGCTGAAATTTTTGTTGGCTTACTTGCTGACTTTTTATGCTCGTGCAAGGATAGTTATCCTCTTTGGAAACCCGATAGAGATTATTGCTCTTCGTGCAATCAGCAATCCACTCATTTCGATAGTGGATTTTATTTCCCAAAGCCTTAAAACAAAACAAGCACAAGTAAACAGTTTACTTGTGCTTGTTTCTTCTGAATTAGAGATTCTACACCTTTAAATTCAGCTCATTCCAATATGGTACGATTAGAAAGCCCAGAACGATTGTATGCTCCGGAATCCCTACAATATTTTAATTCCAATATGGTGCAATTAGAAGTTACTTAATTCGGTCAGAAGCGACAATAATCCGCAATTTTAATTCCATTAGGTACAACTAAGTAGGGAGACAAAGAAGCCAAAGTAATCCAAAATACGGTATTCTAATTCCATACGGTTCAATTAATAGCCGTCTTAAATGGCAAGAAAGATATTTGATTATCAAAGATATACAAATAAAAAAATCAGATATTTTAAAGGCAAAAGTTGTCGATGACTAAAAGGAAGAAAATACCCGAGGATCGACAACACAGATAATATACTCATATTCAACAAATCAAAGACCTCACACCTAAAATTACAAGCCCATTCATCACATTAATTGTGGTAATAGACAACTTCCTAAAACAGAAATAAGGAACATTCAATTATCATTCAAACGATTCGATAATAATATTATTTCTTCTGCTATTTAAAGCTTGTGATTATCTAAACGTAGTATTTTCAAATTTAACCATTTTGATTTAGATTCACCTATTTTTAGAAAACTAAAATTTTTGATCTAAACAAAATCATTATCTTTGCACCGCTCTAATTATAAAGCGTATTAGTTGCAACGTTTTTATAATTATAATGATTTTGGCTTTTAAGAGCATTGGCCAAAACAAAAAAATAGGTCTTAGACCTTAATTTAGAAATAATACAATGTTTATTCTACGTCCTTACACAATGTTGCTTATATAGCTAACAAATTCTATTCCTTTCTCTTCAAAATATCTTTTGGAGAACTTTTTCCCTCTTTTTTAGTTTATAAACTCAGACTTACTCTCTCTTCCAATGAAAGAGTTGTTTGCTATCAATAAAAATATTCCCAATGAATAATAATTGGAAAAAAACATTCGCTATAATATGGAGTGGTCAATTATTCTCGACCCTCACAAGTTCTATCGTAGGTTATGCAGTCGTATTTTGGCTGAGCCTACAAACCGGTTCTGCCGAAGTATTGGCTTATGCAATGATCGCTACCCTTCTGCCACAATTGGTACTGGGACTCTTCACCGGCGTTTTTGTAGATCGCTGGAACAGAAAGCGAACCATGATCTTCGCCGATAGCTTTATAGCTATTTGTACAGCCGTTATGTGTATCATGTTTTACTTCGATACTGTTACCATCTGGCAAATATACATACTGTTGATTCTACGTTCGGCAGGAAGTGCGTTCCATACACCTGCTATGCAGGCTAGTGTGCCATTATTGGCTCCCGAATCGGAGTTGATGCGAGTGGCAGGTGTCAATCAGATCATTTTCTCCATCAGTAATATTGCAGGCCCTGCATTGGCTGCATTACTTATCAACCTGATGGAAATGACATACGTTTTATCTCTCGATATTATTGGTGCAGTTATAGCATGTACCTCTTTGTTATTTGTAACAATACCCAATCCTGAGAAGAAAGACACAGAACGAACTCCCAATATTATTGCCGAAATAAAGGAAGGTCTACACGCCATATTCAGTACACAAGGTCTCAAATGGGTACTTATATGCGATGTAGTTATGCTGTTCTTTATAATACCCATTTCGGCATTATTCCCACTTATCACCTTGAAGCATTTCTTGGGCGACACGTACGACATGAGTATAGTAGAAGCATCGTGGGGTGTAGGTATATTTATCGGAGGAGTACTTATAGGTATGAAGAAAATCAAGATGATGAATAAAATAGTACTTATCGGTATTGCAAGTATTCTCATCGGGTTAACTTCGCTCATATCGGGCTTATTACCTGCAAGTGGGCTTATATGGTTTATTGCCTTAACGGGAATAAGCGGTATTGGTGGTACGATTTGGAATAGTTCGTTTACGGTAATACTTCAAACAAAAATAGATCCCTCAGTATTGGGTAGAGCATTCTCAACATACGATAGTATGATGCTTTTGCCATCTATTCCTGGATTACTTGCAACGGGTTTTGTTGCCGATGCGATTGGTATAACCAACGTCTTTGTAATTGCCGGAATCGCAATAAGTTTAATAGGATGTTTGTTCTTTATCATACCCTCAGTAGTTAGTTTAGGAAAGTCTACTGTGGGCAAATACGAGTAAAACACCCTTAATAAATAAATGAACGGACGTCTCAGCTCTCTGAGGCGTCCGTTTTACTTGTTAAATTATTTTTCCTTACCTTCGCACCCCGCTAATTATAAAAGCGAGTAAACTAACTAACTACAATTTATGAAAAAATTATCTCTACGCGTGTTATTCTCAGCAATGGTATTTGCATTAACACTATCTTTTACTGCCTGCGATTTTCTTACAAGCAGTTACGATTTCACAAGTCAAGAGGCTGTAGACAAGGCTAAAGAAAAGATCTCGAAAGAAATCCCCAATGATGCTTTAATTGCCGGCATTAAATTTATGACACAATCATCTAACGAATTTTCTAAAGAATACGGCATCTTCCAAATTGATTTTTATGAAGCTAATTCAACTGATCTGAAAAGATCTCTTATCTACATTAGCAACAATGAAACAAAGGACAGAACGCACACTTTAATAGATCGTGATACAGAAAACTATAGTTCTGAAAATGCTGTTCCTCTTTCGAGTATCGATTTTTCTAAGATTGCAGAGAATATCAACAAAGCATCTGACCTTGTTATAGCTGAAGGACTTGCATTCTCGGGATTAGGTGATTATGCTATCTCTACGGATAAAAACTCTAAAGATATTGTGCATTTATTCTCTATTCACAGTGAGGCTGATAGCAAGAGCAAACTCAAAGGAGGCAAATTTGTAACCGAAACACAGTACTACTCTATTGACTTTGTTGCTAAAAACGGTGGTGATGTTACTTTAGTAGCAGACGCTGAGGTTGAAAACGAAAATGGAGCTGAAACTGAATAAGGCTTGCAAAAGCATATATAACAAAAAGGCGACTATAAAAAATAGTCGCCTTTTTATTTATGAATCCTTATTATTTATATAAAATCTCTGCAAGAATATTGCTTACCTCCCTACTTCTTTTCAACACCAGTAAATGATCGCCACCATCAACAGCATAAACATCCTTTAGTAATTTAAAAGGAAACATCTGATCTTTCGTGCCATGTATATGATATAAGTTGGGACACGCAAAATTTGAATGCCAATAGAGAATCTGATTTAAACACCATTTGGTATAAACAGGATCGGTGTACGATACATATTTTGCCATATCTGCGGGAGTAGCACGATAAACAAAACGGGCAAAGAAGTCTGAGATCAGATCGTTTGTCTTAAAGAAACGAGACGGTAAATACTCGGAAAATCCAATTTTTCGTCCTAATCTGAACAAAGCTGGAATCTCATCCTCAGCTTTCATCGAAGCTATTATAATAGTCTTTAGAGGATTCAGAAACCGATTCATTTCCTGCACTATAATTCCTCCAAACGAATAGCCAACCAACACATAAGGCTTAGAAGTATCTATATCAAGAGATATTCGATGTGTATATTCGTCTAATGTCTCTTTCTCAAAGGGAATAAGCCACTCGATATACTGCTTATCGAAACCTTCAGGCAATTCAATAGCATCAAACACCTTACAATTTGCCGACATTCCCGATATAAAATAAACATTCATTGTATGCATCTTTTAATTACACATGTATTGATATTATAAATACTCGCCCTACTCTCCTTATATCTAAAACCTTACGAATTTAATTCTAAATTATTAATTATCACAAAAAATTACATTAAATATATTTCTCCCAATTCAGAAGAAATTATATTTAAGTGTTAATTAAGATTTGAAGCTAATATTCGTAACCTATTTTTCATATCTTTAAAAATTGAATCTATTTAATAAAATTTTTTACTAATGAAAACATTGCAGAAAACTATCTTTAGCCTATTAGCGTCATTGCTATTAGTGGGATGTGCAGACAAGCCAAAAATAGAGGCTGACTACACGGTAATCCCTCTTCCTCAGGAAATAACGAAGTCTGACGGAGAATTATTCACCTTAAACAACAGTACTAAAATTGTTTATCCAAACGGAAACGATGTTCAAAAACAAACCGCAGAGTTTCTGTCTGAATACATTAAATTGAGCACAGGTCTTAATTTGAAAGTTACAGATCAAGAATCAACAGACAACGTAATTATCTTAAAAGCTGATTATAAGAGCGAAAAAGCCGAATCGTATAATCTGACTGTAAACGGAAAACAAATAGTAATAAACGGATCGGATGAAGCGGGTACATTCTATGGTATACAAACTCTACGTAAATCGATGCCTGCCGATGCTACACAAAACACAGTAGTATTTCCGGCAGTAGAGATCAAAGATTATCCTCGTTTCCAATATCGTGGACAACATCTTGACGTAAGTCGTCACTTTTTCCCCGCCGAATTTATCAAAAAATACATTGATATCTTAGCATTACATAATATCAACCGTTTTCACTGGCACATTACTGACGATCAGGGTTGGAGAATCGAAATCAAGAAACATCCGGAACTTACAAAAATAGGTTCGCAACGCGAGCAAACCGTAATCGGGCGCAACTCTGGCGAATTCGATGGCAAACCTTATGGTGGTTTCTATACACAAGAAGAAATCAAAGACATAGTAGCTTATGCTCAAAAGAAATTTATTACAATCATACCCGAAGTAGACCTTCCAGGGCATATGTTAGCAGCTTTAGCAACTTATCCAAATCTTGGATGTACCGGTGGCCCATATAAAGTAACCGGCGAATGGGGTGTATTTGACGATGTACTTTGTGCAGGTAACGACAGCATATACACTTTCTTAGAGGATGTGTACACAGAAGTTATCGAACTATTCCCATCAAAATATATCCATATCGGAGGTGACGAATGTCCTAAAACTCGTTGGAAAGCATGTCCTAAATGTCAAGCTAAGATAAAAGCTGAGGGCTTGAAAGCTGATGCACATCACTCTGCAGAGGACAAACTTCAAAGCTACGTAATCTCTCGTATCGAAAAATTCTTAAACGACAAAGGTCGTCAGATTATCGGTTGGGACGAGATTCTTGAAGGTGGTTTAGCACCCAACGCAGCAGTTATGTCGTGGAGGGGAATGGAAGGCGGAATAGAAGCTGCTAAACAAAAGCATGAGGTAATAATGACTCCTAACAGTCATCTGTATTTTGATGCTTATCAAACACGTGATATTCAAGACGAACCTTTGGCAATCGGAGGATATACTCCTATCGAAAAAGTGTATGCTTTTGAACCAGTTCCATCGCAATTGAGTGCAGACGAACAAAAATACATCATCGGTACTCAAGCCAACCTATGGGCTGAATATATTGATAATACTGACCAAGTTGAATATATGGTATTGCCTCGTATGGCTGCTCTTGCAGAAGTACAATGGACTGAACCTGCGAAGAAAGATTTCAATACATTCTTGCCTCGCTTAAACAGAATGTTGAAGTTGTACGATCGTTTAGGATACAATTATGCTAAACACATTTTCAACA
This sequence comes from Dysgonomonas sp. GY617, assembly GCF_015233815.1. Lineage (NCBI taxonomy): Bacteria > Pseudomonadati > Bacteroidota > Bacteroidia > Bacteroidales > Dysgonomonadaceae > Dysgonomonas > Dysgonomonas sp. GY617. Next base: position 246,879 of record NZ_JADCLR010000001.1, on the reverse strand, counting down.
TATCAAGCAAGATAGAGCCTAGTGCAGACAAAAAAACAATAACAGTAACTCTAGCTACTGCCGATAATGCACACATCTATTATACACTTGATGGCACAGCACCAACGGATAAGAGTACAAAATATACTCAACCCATTGAAATAACGGCAAGTGCTGAGTTAAAAGCCGTAGCAATAAGAGAGGGAAATCCGAGCAAGATATATACTGAAACTTTCAGCTTCAACAAAGCTACTTTGAAAAAAGTAACTCTTGAAAGCCAGTCTCATGACCAATACACATACAACGGTGCTATTACACTTGTTGACGGAAAAAGGGGGAATAACTCATTTGGAAGCGGCGAATGGCTAGGATTCAACAAGAACGGCCTTATCGCAGTTGTTGACCTGGATGAGCCCACCGAAATATCGACAGTTAGTGTAGGTACACTAATCAGTGCAGGTTCTTGGATCTTTAATGCCAGAGAATTTACTGTACTTGTTTCGGACGATAACAAAACCTTCAAACAAGTAGCTAACGAAGCATATCCTGCTCTTACTAAGGACGAAGCTAAACTGCTTGATCTTACATTAACTTTTGCTCCTGTGAAAGCTCGATATGTAAAAGTTATCGTTAAGAACGAGCAATCTATTCCGGCTTGGCACGCAGGTAAAGGAAGTTCTGCTTTTATATTTGTTGATGAGATAATTATTAATTAAGATTACAGACCTTAATGGCTATAATAAACTAAAGTTATTATAGCTAATATTCAATAAACAAATAGCCAATCTAAATAATAAAGGAGCAATATGAATAACATATTGCTCCTTTTATCTTTTCTTTGCAAGAAAATACAATAAAACACAAAAAACAAATGAAAAAAGCATTTTTAAGTATTGCCATCTCTTTAGTTGCAATGAGCAGTTTTGCACAATGGACTACCGATGGCAATAACGTAACTATTGACAAAAACATTGGTATAGGAACAACTACTCCTACGGTAAAATTGGACGTAAATGGAGATGCAAAGGTTAACGTTCTACATTTAAATACACTAAATCCAGGAGAAAACTACCGTGTATCTAAGATTTCTTATCTCGGACATTCGCTCAGAGTGGGTAGTGCAGCCGGAAGTTATGCACACAATTCATTTGACCTTATGGCTGGAGGAGCTGTTCAAGGGACTGTTCATACTGCTATGGGAATGTATATCACCCCTAAAATAGGAGAATACATCAGGAAAGTTCTAATACATTCATCTGGAAACTCCTATTTCAATGGAGGCAATGTAGGCATTGGCACCGACAATCCGACAGTTAAGTTAGATATAAATGGAGATGCAAAGGTTAACGTTCTACATTTAAATACACTAAATCCAGGAGAAAACTACCGTGTATCTAAAATTTCTTATCTCGGGCATTCGCTCAGAGTAGGTAGTGCAGCCGGAAGCTATGCACACAATTCATTTGACCTTATGGCTGAAGGAGCTGTTCAAGGGACTGTTCATACTGCTATGGGAATGTATATCACCCCTAAAATAGGAGAATACATCAGAAAAGTTCTAATACATTCATCTGGGAATTCCTATTTCAATGGCGGCAATGTAGGTATTGGTACTGACAATCCAATACACAAATTGGATGTAAACGGAGTTATTCGTGCAAAAGAAATTAAAGTCGAAGCTGATTGGGCAGATTTTGTTTTTGATAAAGATTATAAGTTACCTAGCCTTCTAGAAGTAGAGGCACATATTAATGAATATAAGCATTTACCGGATATTCCTTCCGAAAAGCAAGTAAAAGAAGAAGGAGTAAATATTGGAGAAATGCAAGCAAAATTGCTTCAAAAAATAGAAGAATTAACTCTATATGTGATTGAACAAGATAAAACTATAAATGAGCAAAATAGGCGTATGAATGAATTAGAGAAGAAAGTAAATAATCAATAAATCACAATGAAGTAATATATCATTTTAATAGTATTAGTAATTAGAAAAAACAAATGCAGGAGAATGGGCTTAATATGAATGAATTTCAAATAAAACTTCTACAAAAGATCGAAGAACTAACCCTGTATACCATCCTGCAAGAAAAACATGCAGATGAACAGCATAGACGTATTATAGAATTAGAGAAGCAAGCAAATAATATACCATGAAAAAAACTTATATACTTTTAATAATCATTCTTATTCCATTCTTTGTTAAAGCTCAGATCTTAAACACAATGCGAATAAGCGATTGGAACAACTTAAAATCGTCAGGGTTTTATGAATCACTTGGAGGCGTAAATCAACCCTCTACATCTTCATGGTATTGGGGAATTAATATAGGGCATACATTAAATACAAATACTCCTGATCGTTATAATTATGGAGCTCAGATTCTCTTCCCAGTAATTGGAACTAATAAAGATTGGCCTATAATGTATATACGGAGTACAAATATTAATGGAGAAGGACCATGGGCTAAAGTCTTACACGATAAAGGAGATCAGTCAATTGAAGGTAAGCTTTCTATTATTGGTGATATCAGTACTCAAAAAAACATTAATCTAGAGAATAATGCAATGATAGGAAGAGCCTTGTTCAACACTTTCACTTACGATAATAAACTTATGGGTCATTATGCTTTACGTTGGGGGGATGATTCAGGGAGTATTTCTTATGGACCTTCACTTTGGCAAAGTGCATATGGTGGGATCAAATTTTTCACACAGGGATTACCCCGAATGGCTATCCATTTTAATGGTAATGTTGGCATTGGAACAATAAACCCACAGGCTAAATTAGATGTTCGAGGAGTAATTTCTGCTGAGGAAGTAAAAGTGCAAATATTAACAGGTGCTGATCATGTTTTCAACAAAGATTATGATTTGAAGCCTTTATCCGAAGTGAAAGTTTTTGTAGAAGAGAATAAGCATCTTCCAGAAATATCTTCCGAGAAACATATGCAGGAGAATGGTCTTAGCATGAATGAATTTCAAATCAAGTTGCTTCAAAAGATAGAAGAGCTTACATTATATGTAATAAAACAGGATGAAGAGATTCAGAAGTTAAAAGAAACATTGTATGCAAAGTAACAAATCAACAAGAGCATTTCAGTACTGAAATGCTCTTGTTGATTCTATCTGAGTAACCTTTAAAATGGTTAGTTTTGTTTCTTTACAATAACTTTAGTATTACCCTGAGGTCGTTGTGTTTTATTTGGATTACGCTCTTGGTGACCGCTTCTACTTTGATTTCTATTACCGCTACCACCTTTTGTCAATTCAGGTTTTGGACCTAAAGACGGACGTGTCTGAGATGGTAAGAAACCATGCTCTTCTACTACGGGAATATTCTTTTTGATCAGCTTATGAATATCTTTCAATAATGGAAGTTCTTCGCGATCGCAGAAAGCGATTGCAACTCCACTACGTCCCGCACGACCTGTTCTTCCGATACGGTGAACATAAGTCTCCGGAACATTCGGCAAATCGAAATTAAATACGTGAGAAAGATGGTCTACATCTATACCACGTGCTGCAATATCGGTAGCTATAAGTACACGTGTGGTTTTATCCTTGAAACTCTTCAATGCATTTTGACGGGCATTTTGAGATTTATTTCCATGTATAGCTTCTGTTTTAACGCCTGCTTTGTTAAGAGCTTTCGCTACTTTATCAGAGCCATGTTTAGTACGTGCAAATACTAAAACAGATTCCAGATCTTTACTTTTAAGAAGATCGATAAGCAAATCTACTTTATCTTTCTTATCTACATAATATAGTGATTGATCTATCTTATCAACAGTAGAAGAAGCCGGAGTTACCTCTACTCGTGTAGGATTATGTAAAATGGTATTTGCCAATTTTGCTATTTCAACGGGCATTGTTGCCGAGAAGAAGAGCGATTGTCGTTGCTTTGGCAGCAATGGCAATATTTTCTTTATATCGTGTATAAAACCCATATCGAGCATTTGGTCGGCTTCATCCAACACAAAAAACTCCAGAGTTTTTAAACTTACATATTTCTGACTGATAAGGTCTAAAAGTCTTCCGGGTGTTGCAATCAGAATATCTATTCCTGCTCGCAAAGCATCGGTTTGCTTCTTTTGTGGAACACCTCCGTAAATTACGGTGTGTCTTAAAGATGTATATTTACTATATTCCTTTACGTTTTCCTCAATCTGTATAGCTAGTTCTCGGGTAGGAGTCAATACCAGGGCTTTTATTCCTTTTCTGCCACCATGAGAATTTTCTTTATACAATTGTTGAATAATAGGAATAGAGAATGCTGCCGTTTTACCGGTTCCTGTTTGAGCCACACCTAATAAATCGTTTCCCTCCAACAGGGTTGGTATCGCTTCAGCTTGTATAGGGGTTGGAGTTGTATAGTTTTGGTCTTTAAGAGCCTTTAATATTGGCTCTATGAGGTTTAATTGTTCAAATGTCATACTTTGCATGTACCGTTCACACGGTATAAATCGTTTTTAGTGAGATGCAAAGATACAATATTTTTGCGTATTTGTCTCACTACTCCAATTTATATATGAAGCTGAATTTTGTAAACTTGATAAATTAATTTCTTTTAGCTATATTTGTGCCTGTAAAATAGCTCTTTATAACAAAAATGCCTCAAAGTTTAACAAACGCATTCATATTCAACGATCTAAATTTTAACTATTTAGGTTTGGATGTTTGCGTCGAAATGTTAGAGAGAGAGAGAGAGAGAGAGAGAGAGAGAGAGAGAGAGAGAGAGAGAGAGAGAGAGAGAGAGAGAGAACTAATACCTCTCCACACTTTAATAAATACTCATTTCCCCAATTTCCTGACAGAACTTTCTGTCTTTTGTTATTATTGCGTCTAAAAAACACCATCATCTATAATTTACAGTATTTCCCCAATAACTATATCCATAGTTGTTTCGGTAAACACTTTTGTGTAACCGATTTGTTTTTTTGTTGTCGTTCAAAATCGGCACAAATCAACTGTTTACCTATGGCACAACTATGTCCGGCAGCAGCATGTAGCGATTACACGTTGCTGCTCTTTTCCCGACAACATTTATATAAATCAACAACAAAATCAAACACATATAAACAATTAAGACAATGAAAAAAAAGGTTTTATTTTCCGTCTGCCTTATTGTAACAGCTACATTACAGGCTCAGGTTGGAATCAACAATTCCACACCCAAAGCGTCCCTTCACATCACACCACAAAATACAGATGGTACTACAGCTGAGGGAATCATAGCACCCAATCTTACACGTGCTCAACTAATTGGAAAAGATGTACGCTATAATACAGAGCAAAGAGGAGCAATAATCTATGTAACTACCCTAGATGGCACTCCTTCTGCTAAAACAACTCATGTAACGGCAACTGGTTATTATTATTTTGATGGTACTGTTTGGCAACCTTTTACTCAGCCAAGCTCTATTATTCCTACTGAACCTTGGCAAGTGCAAGGATCAACAACTGCCGCTACTGCGAATGCTCAGAATATCTATCAAACAGGAAGTGTGGGAATCGGGGCTATGACAGCCGTACCTTCTGCCTATATGTTTCAGGTAACGGGCTCCAGCAATGTAACCGCAAATTCGCGAGTAGCTAGTTCTACGGTTGTGGGCAACCAAACGGTTGGCGGCACACTCATTGTAACAGGTGCTACTACTCTGAATAATGCCTTGACGGTTACCGGCACAACTACGACTAACGCAACCAACATACAGGGATTGATGAAATATACCAGCACAACTCCCGTTGTAGGACAATACCTAAGAGCTTCTAATGTTGATGGAAGCGTGGCTTGGGCTACCTTGCCTGCAGCTACTGTAACTACAGCCAACAATGGTCTTGCAATGAGTGGTACAACTACTCAATTGGGAGGTGCATTAACAAAGGCTACGAGTATTACAGGAACAAGTCTGTTAACGTTGGCAACACCAACCACTGTTTCGGGAGCACTTCAAATAAGCAGCGGGACTCCGGCAGCAGGTAAATTCTTAACTTCCGATGCAGCGGGTAATGCGACTTGGGGTACTTTGCCGGTAGTTGCTGTAACTACGGCTAATAATGGTCTTGCAATGAGTGGCACAGCTACTCAATTAGGCGGAGCATTAACAAAGGCTACGAATATTACGGGTACGAGTCGACTAACATTGGCAACACCAACCACTGTTTCGGGAGCACTTCAAATAAGCAGCGGGACTCCGGCAGCAGGTAAGTTCTTGACTTCTGATGCATCGGGTAATGCAACTTGGGGCACTCTACCGGCAGTTGCTGTAACTACGGCTAATAATGGTATTGCCATGAGTGGCACAACTACTCAATTGGGAGGGGCATTAACAAAGGCTACGAATATTACGGGAACAAGCCGACTAACATTGGCAACACCGACCACTGTTTCGGGAGCGCTTCAAATAAGCAGCGGGACTCCGGCAGCAGGTAAATTCTTAACTTCCGATGCAGCGGGTAATGCGACTTGGGGTACTTTGCCAGCAGCTACTGTAACTACGGCTAATAATGGTCTTGCAATGAGTGGCACAACTACTCAATTGGGAGGTGCATTAACAAAGGCTACAAGTATTACAGGATCAGCAACTAATACTCTAACAATAGCAGCACCTACTACTGTTGGTACTACAGCTGCAAATAGTAATCTTACGGTGAATGGTAATGAAATAGTGACCGGTAGTGTAGGAATAGGAATTGCAAGTCCTAGTCAGAAATTGCACGTTGTAGGTAATGAGTATATCACAGGATTGAGTAAGGTTGGAGGAAACACCACATATAATGCATCAGCTCAATTAGAACTATCAGATGTCAACAAAGGGTTTCTTCCCAATCGTGTTGCTTTAACTAGCCCTACCGTTAAAGCACCGGTTGCTAATGCTGTGAATGGAATGTTAGTTTATAACACGGCAACAGTAGGTCTTTTGAAACCGGGATTTTATTATTGGAACAATACTCACTGGCAAGCTTTTGTTACAGAGATACCCGAAAACAAGGTTACTGGTTATGATTTGACTGCCAGCGTTAATTCAACAGCTACAAATCCAGCTTCTTCTCAAGGAGGAACATTAATGTCTTTTGGTGATATTGGTACAACGACTAAATATTTCACAATTAAAGATGGCGGATCTTATGCATTTGCAATCAGAGTATATGGTATAGGTAATCTTCAAGCAGGAAAAACAATGGGTAGATCGTGCGTATATTTTACATTGATGATAAATGGTGTAAAAATAGATGTACAGGAGGTGAATTGGGCTTTAGTGGATCCAGCTATAGTAGGTGCTCAAAACCGATTGGGTGGTACTGTAATGTTGACAGGTAATAATCTAAAAGTAGGCGATAAAGTAGAATTTAGACTTGCTCATTATAATGTTGGCTGGTCTCAACAAGTCACCATGTCTGCCAACCCTGGATTAACAGCCGATAAAACATCGCTTGTATTCTGGAAACTTTAAGGTTTGAAACTTAAGAAAAATAAAAGCGCCATATCTCTTTTGAAGATATGGCGCTTTATATATTGTGAGCTATTTATTGAGCTATTTTCAATGTCCAAGCCGAACGACCCGGTATTTCTGTAAATTTGATAGGAGTCATATCAACAATAAGTTGTCCGTTTTCGTACTTCCAAGGAAGATTGCCTTCGCGTCCAAGAAGCGATATAGTTGCATTATCGGCAGGTTTGTCGATATTCAACACACATTTATCATCTTGCCACTCAAGAAGTATAGCATAAATATTGTTTCCTTTTTGAGTATAAGCTACATACGTTTTCATTGAACCATAAGTCGCATTCAAACCATGCTGAGTACCTGTATTATCGGTATACAATGCTGCGTAAGGAATTACTTCTTCGGCTTGCGATTTTGATGCCCACTTCACTTGAATTGAAGCATTTTGAACGTCTTCGAAATACTCTACTTTGATTGGGTATTTTTGTCCCTTCTTCAATTTAATACTACTCTTGTGAGTTGCTGAGGTTTGAGCACCCTGTACAAAGCCATCCTGAGTTTGATCTTGTTTGTTCCACTGATCGATAATCAATTTTCCATCTATCCAAACACGTACACCATCGTCCGCTTTAGCTGTGAATGTATATTCTTCGCTAAAATTAGGGCTGATATAACCAGTCCATTCTCCGGTAAAGTGGTCTACACGAATGCGTGGATCGGGAGAGTTACGCACCCAATTGAAATCTATTGTAGAATCGATACGAGTAATATAGATTTGTTTTTCTTCGATATGCTTTTTATAGGCTCTCGTTCCATAAATAGCGTCTCCGTTTATTTTCAACCACTGTCCAAGTTGCATAAGTCTTTCTTGTTGAAGCAATGGTATCTGACCGTCTCCGGCAGGTCCCACATTCAGCGTCAACCCTCCCCCATTAGCTACAAGTGTAGCAAAATGATGAATAAGATCGTCTTCTGTAAGGTAATTTTCAAGAGGCTCATTTCTGTTTAAACCGAAAGAACGCCCTATTCCTCTAACTTCTGCCCAAGGGCGATCAGTCATTGTAATACCAGCACTATATTCGGGAGTTTTAAATCCATAATCAGCACCTCCACCCCAGCGGTCATTTACAATAGCCTCAGGTCCTACCAAGTTGTAATACCAAGCAATCAATTCACGAGCATGCCATTGTTCGGCACTATTCCACCACTCTCCATCTGTAAAGATCAGAGAAGGACGGTATTTAGTTACTAATTCCTTAAACTGAGGAATCATATGTGTATCTACATATTTTGCAATAGAATCATTAGGATCTATCTCCCAATAATGAAGTGGGTTAGACCACTCAGGAAGTGAGTAATACAATCCCATTTTCAAACCATCATTTTCTACGGCAGTAGTAAGTTCTCCTACAATATCTCTTTTAGGACCTGTTTCCATAGAATTCCATCCCGGAGCATATTTACTAGGCCACATGGCATATCCATCGTGGTGTTTTGAAACTAAAACTACGTATTTAGCTCCTGAATTTTTAAAAAGGTCAGCCCATTCTTGTGGATTAAATAATTCGGCTTTGAATAGATCTTTAAAATTTTCGTATTTAAAATCTTGTCCGTACACATTCTTAGCAAAATCAACAGCTGTCGATTTTCCATCTCTCCATCCTTTATAAGACCATTCGGAATATCCTTCCTTTTTAGTCCATGATGGAACCGAGTACAATCCCCAATGAATAAATATACCTAGTTTAGCGTCGTTAAACCACTCGGGATAACCTCGTTCTTTGATCGACTCCCAAGTTGGTTCTACTTTAGCTGTTTGAGCTTGCAGCGCAAAAGCAGACAGAAGTAGTAAACATGTTAATGTAAAGAAATTTTTCTTCATAATATTTTAGTGATGTTTTTATGGTATCACAAATATAGGAAAATAGCACTAAAGGGCGAAATTGATTTCTATCGATTACCGAATATTTAAGGTAACAAGCTTTTTATTAATTTAACTGATCTGATAGCTGAAATATTTACCACCATCTAAACATTCATATAGGGAAAGAACATAAGATTACTTTTATTTATATATTTTAGCACTTCGTAAACTATTTATTAGAAAACTATGAGAAATATCATTTTCACACTACTAACTATACTCTTCTTTTCGGCTTGTGAATACGACAGCGATAATATCCATTATAAGGATATTGAGAAGCCAAAGGACATTCAAATAGGCGTTGATCTCGCCGGAGTGAATCCTGATGACACTATTTATATCTATGCGAATACGCAGCTACATTATTCATTAGACACTCAAGGAAAAGAAATTTTAAATCAAAATTTTTTCCTTGATGGAAGGAATATATATTTATCAAATGGTTACTTGAATATAAATCCTTATTTTTCAGATGGAGAAAATCACAAATTAGATATAAACATCGAGCTTAAATCTAATAGCGGAAGTATGGCTGATGCCCTTGGTTACGAGAAATACATAGGACAGATATCTTATAACCTAAAATTCATCACAGGTTTACCTCTTCAATTAAATATAAAACAAGAACAAGACCCCGAAGGTTATTTAAAACTAGTTTGGAATAAACCTGAGTTGAAAGGGTTAGAAGTCGAAAAATATGAAATATCATATAAAAACGGTGATGGAGAGGAAATAAAGTTGACAACAATAAGCAATCCAAATACAACCTATATTGTTGACAAGAGCTATGTATATGGATATCGGACTTATACAATTAAAACTGTTTTTGAGAATGGAAGGATGCAAACTTGGACAGACCTGCATACTGCTGAGTATTCGACAATAACAGGTGATAATTTTACATTTGAAGATACTCCTGATATAGATAAAATAAAAATATCATGGAACAATAAATTCCCATCTCGCTTTGTACTTAAATGGATAGATAATAAGATTATACCCATTGAAGATGGAAAATCAAGTATTATAGTACAACGTCCCTATTTTTCGACCGAGGCTACACACTTTCAATTGTATATTTTACCAGATAATCAGAATAAAGATAATTACGAAGGAGCCCATTATATTAGTGCCGATTATGCTTTCCCTCGTTTCAAAAATTACTCGTACGACATTGCGTATAATGCTAAGCAAAAGCAATTACTAGGAGTAACGTTTAATAAGATGTATATTTATAATGCTAAGAATATGGAATTTATAGGTGAGCAATCACTCATTAAATACAATAACGGCACTACAGGAGACAAGGTGAGATGCTCTCCTACAAATGGAATGATAGCTTACAGTAGTTATCAGAAAATATATTTAGTGAAAAACAATGATTTTAAATCACCAATTCTTATAGAATCTGAGGATAATTATCTTTACGACTTTTTGTTAACAGATGATAGACTGATTATAAAATACCTAAACTATAAAGAGGGTGGCTATGTAGTTCATATATATAATGCTAATAATGGACAATTCTTATATAAGTTTGCCGAACAGTCGGAATATTTCTCTATGACCATATCTTCAACTGGAAAATACTTTTGTTATTACACCACTACCAAACTCAAAATATATGAATTGGGGGAAGCTCAGCTAAAATTAATTCTAGAACAGGATAATTCCGTAGATAAAAATTATTTCTGCCGCTTCGACCCTATTAATTCAAATGAATTAATACTTAGTAATGGCAAAATATTTTATAAATTAAATGTCCAAACTTTAACTAAATCAAAAGAAGCAACAGGGTATTTAGAGGCTATAGATCCTGTCACAGGGAATATGCTATACAGCATTAAATCTGAGCCTATTGCAAGGTTATCTGTTTTGAATTCACAGATGACCAGTACTATTTTTGAAATAGCTTATAATGCCAACTCTTCGTTTGCTGATCTCCGTTTTATTAATGGCTTTATAATTAAAGAATCTGCTTATATGGACGTCTCTAAATATCTAAAAAAATGAAAAAAACAACTATTATATTATTCTGTATATTAATGTGCTTACAGGCTAAAGCACAATTTTCAATAAGTTATTCATTTGGATATGGTACATATAAAATGGGTGATATGAAAAACATCTTAAAGTCGGCTGAAGAAATAATTAATTCACAATATCCCGGATTAGATGCTCAGATTGTCGACAATTTTCCAGGCTATATCACTCATACCCTAGATGTAGGATATAGAATACAACAAAATGAATTTGGGCAAAAAGCTACTTTCCTAACAACTGGAGGAAAACTTTCGCGAGCCGATTATTCAGGCGAATATGAAGAAAAAATAACGCTTTCTGCATATCGGCAAGGCGTCTTTTATAGGAACTATTTCTACACTAGCAATATGAACAATAATAGAAGTTTATCTTTATTTGGAGAAATATCGCCCAGTGTTATATTTACAAAAATGAAAACTGAAGGGCATATCTCAATTGGAAATGAAACTCAGCATATGGATCAAATACATCTAAATAGTACAAGTTTTGCCATATTACCTCAAATAGGGCTAAAATTTAATTTGAATCCCCATATTGGCTTTCTTCTAAGTTCGGGCTATGATTTTAATTTTGGCTCAGGGATTGATAAACTTGGAGGTAACAAAATCGATTGGTCAGGTTTCAGAGTTAGTCTTGGAGCTTCTTATACTTTTAATCAATGAGTAGTCGTCTAATTATTTTTCTTTGTATTCTTTGCAATCTTTTAATAGGGAATAGTATAGTGTACTTTTGGTCTTCGCCCTCTACAAACTGGGATTTGATGATAGGCATGTCCTTATCTTGTATATTATGCTACCTGTTTATCTTTAAATATATCAATCTCAAAAGTTGGAATATAATTAAACTAATGTTCTTCTCTATTTTTGCTTGCGTTGTTATCGAATTAATTGGTTGCTCTTTTGCCTCGGTTGTTACTGGACTAAAAAGGGAAGAATCGGATTATTTTTTTGACACCTTGAAAGGACTGGGTATTGGACTTTTTTTGGGAATACTGGGTAATATACTTATGTTCCCTATAACAATAACGATGGGAGTTTTAAATTTAATCTGGTTTCGAAAGTTTCAAAAATCTTTAACTTTAGAATATTAACGAATACATAAATTCTATGAGAAAAATAATAGCCTTTTCGTTCCTTATATGCCTCCTTACGAGCTGTGCATCAATAATAGGAAGAGCTAAGACTGAAGAAATTCGTCTGGGAATGAGTAAAGAGGAAGTTCGCACACTTCTAAAATCGGCTCATGGGACAGCTAAAACGGCAAGTGCCCGACAATTACAGGATGGTGCATTAGAAGAATCTATTGAGCTAACCGAAGGTTACAATAAATATACTTTCATATTTATAGATGGCTACTTAAACGAATGGTACACGATAGATGTTCGTACAATTATTCCTCCTGCACCCATCATTCATAATGACGCAAATTAATAGATTTTGAATATTCACATCAAATATTTATCTCTGCTACTGTTGGTAGGTTTGGCATCATTAAACTCATGCTCAACCTACTATGGTTCTACTATGAATACTAAAGACCCATATACTATAAAGAATGAATATGGCGAATTTTTGGTAGAGGGAGATAGCTTGGATGTTATTTACAATTTCTACGGCGAAAATGCACCCATAGCAGTAAGCGTAGTCAACAAAATGTCTAAGCCACTGTATATAAACTGGCGAAAGTCGGGCATAATGATAGACGATATCCCCTCCCCTTATCAAGATCCCAATATACACGAGATTGACGATGAGACTATCGTTAACTTTAGCTCATTCTTAGACGATCCCGATGGATTGGGTTACGTAAAACCTTATTCGAGATTAAACAAACAGATTCTGGAACTGACTAATTTTAATTTCGAAAAAATACCTGATACTCTTTTCCTTAAATGGAACACAGAGGCTGATAGCCGAGGAGACAATAAAAAATACAATGCGATTAGATATATTGCATCTAATTCGCCCATATATTTGAGAACATTCCTTACCATATGCGAAGATTCTATGGAGGCAGGCGAAGCTTTTTTCTATGAAAACGATTTCTACATGTCTGAATTAATCAAAGGAAGTGGGTCTCTTAATAAAATTGAAGCTTACAGAAACTGGCGTGGCGACTTCTTCTATGTTAAACCTCAGAAAGAGAAAAAGCCCAAGACAGAAAAGAAAGCCCCTTCTATTCTCGAAAAAGTAGCTCACGTTACAGGACAGATTTTACTGTGGGCGGTTGAGGGCAGTAGTGGACACGATATTAATCAGCAATCAGAATAAAAAAGTGAGCACATTTTCATGCACTCACTTCTCTTATATACTATTTGTTAGTCTAATTTACTTATTGACCTATGAAAGTATTGTATGCTTCTACAACACCTCTATAATTGCTCATGGCAGACGAATATAAGTTATTTAGACGATCTGATTTTGGATTTGTTTCCAGTTCAAGATTCAGAGCATCCATCGCTTTTAGAGCCTCTTCGCTTTTTCTGTAAAAGTTTTGAAACACTTCTTTATAATAAACATCACTCAACTTTTTCACATCCTTAGTTGATATGTCTTTATTCTGAGCTATTGATTTTGATGCCGCCGATATTCCAGCTTTTACCAGTTCGCTATCGATAGCTTCTTGATTAAATAATTCCAAGATAGCCTCCAATGCATTCAGATCCGATTTCATAGGGATGATAAACTCAGCAATTTTGCTTTTTTGAAGCAATATAAGCTCGGCATCGTTACCTGCTTTAGATGCTAATCTAGAAGCTTCTGACCAGCCAGTATATCCTTTTTGAAAATAAAAGGCAAGACTGTCCTGCATAGCAGGATATTTTGCAAATTCAGTATCAGTAAGGTATTCCTTTTCTGAGAAATAGTCACTCATTGCTGTTGCCCATTTAACCGCATTTGCGATATTTTTATCTGCCAGAGTTATTGTATTGGCAATATCTTTCTTTTCGGCAAACTCAGGAGCACCTTTATAAGCTGCAGCATATTCTTTTTGATCGCCAAAACAAGCTTCAAAATTCTTATAGTTCACAAAGAAAGGTTGAACGTTAGGATTTCTTTTCAGCTTCGAAAGATTACTTTCGGCTGTTGATAGCATCGATTTGTAGTTGTCGGCGCTAGTTCTGTTTTTGTTACTCAACTCAATAACACTATTGCATAATCTTATTATATTGGACGCATCCAACTCGGCTTTAGTGTAGGTTTTTTGTTGTGACATTGCCATTAATGACATCAGCAACATCGAGACCATGAATGTAAGTTTAATTCTCATTTTATTTAAATTATAATTAGTGTGCCATAGGTCTTTAGACCTGTTTTTCTTTCAATTTCATTCGCTGTAACTCCCAACGAATTCTTAATTTATAAATACGATTACCACGATGGCTCTACATGAATAAGCACATCTGCTATTTCGGGCATCTTTTCTTTCAATCTATTTTTTAAATCATGAGCAATATCGTGCCCCTCTTTTACCGTAATATTTTTATCTACAATTATATGCAAATCAACATAAAAGGTCATACCCGTTTTTCTAACATGGCATTTCTCTGTATCCTGCACACCCTCTATGGTTTTAGCAAAATCGCAAACATCGTTAACCATATCGGGATATATATCCTTATCCATAATCTCGCCTAAAGCAGGTTTGAGAATCTTATAACTATTGTAGAGTATAATGAATGAAGCTAATAATGCCGCCCAATCGTCAGCCGCTTCATAACCTTTGCCCATCACCAAAGCAATCGAGATCCCAATAAAAGCAGCAACCGAAGTTATAGCATCGCTACGATGATGCCATGCATCTGCAACCAAGGATGTACTTTTGGTTAATCGAGCCTTTCTTATTACTAATTGATACGAAATTTCTTTCCAAATAATAATTCCACCCAAAACAATCAAAGTAAATGGCTTAGGAGGCTCATGCGGCTCGTTTATATTCTGAATACTTTCGTAAGCAATAATAGTTGCCGATATAATAAGAAAACCCACTACACCGAATGTTACCAAAGGCTCTATACGCCCATGTCCGTAAGGATGTTTCTCATCGGCAGGTTTATTCGAATATTTAATACCACATAGTACAGCTATCGAAGAGAATATGTCGGCTGTTGATTCTATTGCATCTGCAATAAGTGCATAGGAATTTCCGAAATATCCGGCTAACCACTTTATTATAGCCAAAGTTGTATTGCCTATTATACTAAAATACGAAGCTTTTATTGCTGTCTGTTCTTTACTCATGAGTAGAGTTGGGATATGAAATATTGATGCCGCAAAGGTACGGTTTATTGCCGAAAATCATAACCTTTGAAAGATTAATAGAGAAAAAAGCGCCTATCTTTAAAAGACAGACGCTATGTATTTACTGAGAATTAATCTATTAACGAGGGGCTCGCTGCAATGTTTTTCGGAACAAGAATGCCCATAGCAAACCGCTTAAAGCTCCAGCTAAATGACCCTCCCACGAAATATGGCTTTCGGTTGGGAATATTCCCCAGATCAAACCCGAATAGAGAATAACGACAAGGATAGAAACCAGAATTAACTTCCAGTTCTTGCTTAGGATACCTCCAAAGACTAAGAAAGAAGCCAAACCATAGATAATACCACTAGCTCCTATATGTGAGGCATAGCGCCCAATAAGCCAGGTTATAATACCGGTAGTGATCCAGATCATGAATAGGTAAAGTGATGCTTTTTTCTCATAAAAGATGAAGAGCAAGCAACTCAGGAAAAAGAACGGGAGAGTATTTGCTATCAAATGCTCAAAATTGCCATGAATTAAAGGTGCTGTAATAATACCCAACAATCCGTCTACCGAACGAGGCAAAATACCTAAACCTGCAAGAGTGTTACCCGTAAGATATTTAATCACTTGAATCACCCAAAAGATAGCTACAAATGCGAAAGAGTATTCGACAGCCTTTTTAATTTTCCCCGATTTCTTATTCATGATTCCAAGAGTTTTATAAAGTGTTATATATTAAGACATACTATTTCTCCGTAAGCGGGCACTGTATCGAATGCATTTTCGAGAGTAGAATCGCCTGTATATACTTTCGCACAGTTGATAACGCCCCCATGAGTAAATATGGCTACATTCTTATAATCCTCCTTTTTTATTTCATCCAAAAGAGAGGCTACTCTATCATATAACATCTTGAATGACTCTCCTCCTGTAGCAGGTTGATGTATCCAGTTTTCATACCAACTTTCTATATTTTCATCATCAATATGATCCCAGTTCATCATCTCCCATTCTCCGAAGTACATTTCTTTAAGACGATCTATCCATTGTACATCGTCCTGAAATCCGCAGTATCTTGCCAATTTACGGCAACGGCTCAAGGGGCTCGAATAAACGGCATCAAACTCAATGCCTTTCAGTTTTTGTTTTACAACCTCTGCTTCTTCTTCAAAAGTGGACTTCAACGGAACATTAGATTGCCCGTAACATGTACCTTGTGGTACATCTACTGAGGTATGTCGTATCAAATATAATTTCATATTTCTGTTTTTAAGGTTTTACACCTTCTTATTAGTTCGGCAATTACAGCCTGCTATGATTCTAAAATAAAGTACTTAATAAGTTATACACAGCCACGATTCCCAGATAGAACGAAAGTTCGCACATTAAAAACAATGCTCCGCAGCAATCGCCTGTATATCCCTGTATTTTTTTATTCATCAACGATGTCAGCAATAAAAAAGCCAGAATCGGGAGAATAACAGCCAGCCAATACTCCTTGGGCAGCAAACCGAAAAACGGTACTAATCCAAACAATGCAGAAAGGATAAATGTTCGCAAAACCATCGTTTTATAAACCATTTTAGCCTTACTTGTTTCCTCGTTGCGAGCATAAGGCAAGCGCAATGTTATAAGTGAACCTATAAACTTACAGAGGGGATCTCCTGCCAAAACTACCAAGCATGCAATATGCAGAGGCAGCGAGGTGAGCAAGAAAAACAGAAGCAAGAAATAAAAGATAAGGCTAATCACTCCGTACGTTCCAATATGAGAATCTTTCATTATAGCCAGAATCCGCTCCTTAGAAGTTCCACCGCCAAAGCCATCAAAGAAATCTGCCAGGCCATCTTCATGCAAAGCACCTGTTATAAGCAAACGGCTCAATATAGCTAGTACAACAGCTATGTGGATAGGAAATACAAAGGAGGTAGCCCACAACACCAATGCCATAATCGAGCCAGTGAGCCAACCAACTACCGACCAATAATTAATGACCTGTTTGAAATATTCATTAGGCACATTAAAAATCCGCCAAAACGGTAAGCGGGTAAAAAAGATCAGCGCAGCTCCAATATTATTCATCTGATGAGGTATTTCTGATAAGGTCTGAGACCTTTTGTTCTCTAATTAAATGCAATTTAGAATTATTACTGAGGAAGGCAACAGTAAATAATTCAGCTAATTTAATCATTTTGCTCGATTCGATCTATCTAAAATCTCGTTTTAGTTATAGTTTAAGCACTTAAATCAAAATCCGTTTAATCGAAGTATTTAGTGACCTCAATTGCCTTAAAAGAATTCATTTCATTAATCATCCTCACTGCCGAATCTAGAATGGGATAAGCGCACAAAGCACCTGTACCCTCCCCTAGTCGCAAATCGAGATGAAGTATAGGTTTCACTTTCAAGAAATCCAGTAATGTTTTATGTCCTGCTTCATCGCCTTGATGTCCGAATATTGCGTAATGCAAAACATCCCGATTGATTCGTGTAGCAGCCAATATGCATGAAGTCATTATAAAGCCATCTACTAGAATAATCATACCCAATTCGGCAGCCTTAAGCATACCACCAACAGTCATCACCATTTCGTAACCTCCAAAGTGGCGCATTACATCGGCGGTGGTTCCATCGCCCTGATAATTATCCGTAGCTTGCCTAAGAACTTTATATTTATGTTCCAATATTTTACCTGCATGATCTGAGCCTGCTCCAACACAATCGCGAAGAAGAATTCCCGTAAATGTATTCATCCAAATAGCCGATGATGAGGTATTGGTTATACCCATTTCGCCAAAGCATATAACATTAGAACCTTCGTCATAAGATTGCTGCACCACTTCGGCTCCGACCTCGATAGCCTGATCAAACTCGTCCATCAACATCGCAGGCTGATATAAGTAACTGCGGGTTGCTTTACGAATCTTACGATGTATGATTCGATCATCCGTAAGATCGAAATCATAGTTCACACCTCCATCCACAACTTTCAGACCGAAACCATGTTGACGTGCTAAGAAGTTTACCCCTGCTCCTCCTTCGAGAAAGTTAAAAACCATTTGTCTGGTTACTTCCTGAGGTGATGGGCTTACACCTTCTTCTGCAATTCCATGATCGGCTGCAAATACTATATGAACGGGCTTCGTAAGTGATGGACTCGTGGTTTGCTGAATCCATCCGATTTGTAGTGCTAATTCTTCTAGGATTCCTAAAGAGCCTTTCGGTTTGGTCAGATTATCTATTTTCTCTTGAATTTGAGGTATAATTCCTCCGTCAGGCTTTCTTATATTAAACTGGAGCATAAGTTATATTGATCAATATTAATTTAAAGTCTCAGATTTATGTAATGTTTCAGTAAGTATAAAAGCACAGCATTTCATAAGTTGAAAGTATTTAATGATGGGCTTTTGCCTCTTTATTTTTCCAAGGACAAAGGTATTATTTTAGTCTAAAAGCAGAAGCCAAACTATCTGAAATTATGAATAGAAAACAACAATAAAACCTGATATATATAATACCATAACTTCATTAAGGAAAAAGAATTATACTTGATTAGAACATTATATTTTACAAGCAAATTTGAAATTGAAAATACTAGGAATGAGTGAGTTATGAAATCAGACAAAGTTGAGGAAGAAATTAATAGAGAACTGGCTCTGCAAGTGGCGTCTGATACTATACAAAGAAACGATTTTCATCTTAAAATGGCAAATAATAGGATCAAAAAAGCTATTAAAAATATAAAAAAGCAGCAAGCAAAATAAAACAAAGTAAAATAGACCAAAAAACTAAACATCAACACATTACAAATTAAGATTATATATACCTCTACCATATAAATAAAAGAGCTGCTTACTGATAATCTCCATTTAATAACAACAGTACCTGCTTACAGAGTAAAACTAGATAAGACTATAACAATCTGATAATATGAAAGTTATCAAACAAGAAAATAATAAGAGTACTTATTATTGAGAATATATCAATATTATTGCCTTTCCCAGAATCACCCAATAGAAAACAGATCGCGAAGATTCCCCATATATAGAAAAAGACAAATATATTGTCATCAATTATTTACTATAACTATCTAAGTATGTTTATTCTACTTACAAAAATAGGAGAATGAAAAATTAGAAATTTAAGACATAAAAATAAGATCTGCATTTATAAAAACTGCCAATTTTAATCCCTCTGAGATTTCAATATTTGAAATCTCACGCTCAATCACCCGAAAATATAGAATTTTAAAGAGCATAAAAAGAGACAATAACTGTATAAATTGCAATTTTTCATCCCACATTTCACACATACTCATTATCGATTTCTTGTAAAAAGACGGTTTTTCAAGAGTAAATTCAGAAACAAAGAATAGAGGAAAAACAAACTATTTAATATACTATTATATATCGCTAATCAATATGCATAAATATATCATATTATATATATATATATACATATAATTACAACATATAAAATACATATAGTCAACAAAATAAAGAACAAACCAACAATAAGAACAAGGAAGTACATTTATAAAATAAAAGAATAAGCATACATCAAAAATTCAAAAAAGGAGGGGCATAGTGGGCAAAAACAGGACTTTAAGAAACACTAATATAGATAGATAATACAATATAATAATAAACATAAAAACTTGATTACAAGTTAATTACACTCAAAACACGAAAACGAATAAAATCTATAAAGATTTTAGACTTTATGAGGTCTTTAATTACATGAATAACATAGTTCATTAATAGGACAAGTTTAGTATTTTTGTGCAATTTTAAAATCAAGAGAAATGTCGAATACAATACAAGAGCGTTCCTTAGAAAAAATAAGATTAGGAGTGCTTACTTTCTTCTTATGCCAAGGGCTATGTTTTGCCAGCTGGGCTAGTCGTATACCAGATATCAAAGATGCTCTGCAAGTGAGTGATACTTTCATCTGGGGGCTTATTCTGTTTATGATACCCGTAGGTAAGTTTTTAGCCATACCATTGGCAGGATATACAGTTTCTAAATTTGGAAGCCGTATAATGGTACAAATAAGCATATTAGGATATGCACTATCTTTATTTTTGATTGGTATAAGCTCTGACGTTTACGTATTAGGTACATGCCTATTCTTATTCGGTATATTTTGGAATCTCACCGACATATCTTTAAATACTCAAGCGATAGGAATCGAGAAGATATTTGGTAAAACCATCATGGGTTCATTTCATGGTGCTTGGAGTTTGGCTGCCTGCGTAGGAGCAGTAGTAGGATTTGCCATGATAAACTTTCAGATACCTCATGCATATCATTTCACAGGAATACTTGCATTGATTGTACTCTCTTGGTTATTTAATAAGTCAGCATTACAAACTGATGTAAAAACAGCTCCCGTTGCTGAAGTGAAAAACACGGAAGAAGTGGTTCAAAAGAAGAAATCGAGAATGCCCGAATTGGTACTTATTCAACTAGGTCTTATCGGACTGTTTGCTTTGATCGTAGAAAGTGCCATGTTCGATTGGGGTGGCGTATATTTCGAATCGATTGTAAAAGCTCCTAAATCTCTTCAAATAGGATTCCTTGTATTTATGATTATGATGACTACGGGACGTTTCCTTACCAATAAGGCATACCAACTATTTGGCAAGCAACGCACCATACAGATAGCAGGCGCGCTTATATTTGTAGGAATGTTTATATCAGCACTATTCCCTAGTATTGTATTATGCTCATTAGGTTTTATGTTGGTTGGATTGGGTATTTCATGCATGGTTCCTACCATATATAGTGTGGTTGGCGAAAAATCGAAAATGCCTACAAGTATAGCTCTTACTATACTGTCAACAATCAGCTTCGTAGGATCGCTTATCGCTCCACTACTTATTGGCTCAATATCTCATACTTTGAATATGAAATATGCGTACATTGTAGTAGGAATACTTGGTCTGATAATCGTAGCTCTTACCACCTTTACCAATGCAATGAAGGAGGAGAAGAAAACAACTTAAGTACATATTGAATCTCAATAATAAGAAAGCGGCTGCCTCCAGAAGAGACAGCCGCTTTTTATATAGTGTATGAACGAGTTCTTATTCTTAGAACACCAAATTAGCTAATACTTCGTCATTAGGTAATTTAGCAGCTCTGGTATCCATTATCTTTTGCACATCTGCAACAGTACCTGTAAAAGGACCAAATGCTTCAATCTTGATAGTTGCTACTGCTGCTGCAAATTTAGCTGACTCTTCCATACTAGCACCTTTAGCTCTCATGTAGAGATATCCAGCCATGTAAGTATCGCCACAACCAGTTGCGTCTACCACTTCTGTTGCTTCGTATGCAGGCACCATTATAAAATCTTTACCGTCGTACAATACCGATCCCATACTTCCCAAGGTTAGTAATACTTCTTTTACTCCCCAGTTGTATAGCATACGCCCTGCTTCGTAAACATCGGTTGTACCTGTAAGTACTTTCATTTCCATCTCGTTGGCTTTAAGTACATCAACATACTTTAAAACCTCAAGCTTGTCAGTCCAATCAACCGCATGCACTTCTGTACCACGCACTTCGCGCAAGTATCCTTGACAGTCGATAGAAATACGTCCTCTTTTAGATAATTCTTTTACAAAATCGTTCGAAAAATCATCAGCCATTAATGCGCCTACATGAAAATATTTGGCATGAATATCGCCCATAACCTCCATAACAAAAGGATCGCCTTTTGCTAAAACACGCTGTGTGCGGTTATCCTGATTTTCTCCATATATGTTTTCGAAGTAGTGACTATTGTCGCATATCATAACCTCAACAGTTAAACCTTTGGCACGCAAAGCTTCTACTGCTTTCATTTCAGACTCGGCAAGCCCTGCTACCAATATATAATTAGAATCGAGGTTGCTTACTGCATTCGAAAAATAAAAGGAAGCTCCTCCCGACATATAAACCGTTTCTTTGGGCGTAACTATTTTATCTAACGTAAGATGCCCTATACAACAAATATCGTAATTAGTCATTATTAAAAATTGATTATTTCTAAAACAAGCCCCAAAGATACATTAATCTACTAAAAACCGAGATTAAATTAGTGTTCTTTTAGAAAAGTAGGGTAAGTTTGATATTAGACTTAGGTATCAACATTCGTTTTTGAGGAAAACTGAGAGAAAGAAAATCAAGCAAAGCATGCAACAAACCTGCCATATTCTAAATTCTATACGCTATCTATTGCCGAGATCTTACAAAAAAGAATTATTTTTAAGGTTTCAGACTTATTGGTTACTTCGGTAACGCCTCTCTTTAATTTTCTCCTTTGGAGGGAAAGCATACGATTTTTGAAAATGAATATGAAAGATGGGGTCTTAAAACTAAGAAATACAACACTAAATATTTTAATTTACTTGAATAATGATTATGAAAAAACGTTTCGTTTGTGCAAAGGTTGCAGGATTATTGTTTATGTCAATGATCTCCACACACAGCATCCAAGCACAAAATATTGTGACAATTTTCGGACAAGAAAAGATTGAGAAAACCGATGAGGGAGAAGTTTCTCACAGTTTCCGCAATGGCTTTTTACTACCCGGAGGTACAAACCCCGGAACATTGTTCAACGGGCAAGATATGATAGCATGGATGTATGCTACGGGCAATTTCACGACTCCCAAAGACGGGGCTGTGATTGAGCAATCTTATCCCAACATGGACAGTCAGGTAGAAGACAGCTATTTAAAATGGTTGGCTCAAAGCAAAGGCGAAAAAGCTATGAAATTGCTTCCTCAATGGACATGGACTGCTATGGAAGCCGATTCTACGGGATTGTTTAAACGCCCCGAAATGCGCTCAGCCTTTTTATATACATCATACGAATCGCCAAAGGAACAAATAGTACTTCTTGAAACAACAGGAGGAACACGTACCTACGTAAACGGAATGCCTCACGAGGGCGATCATTACGACTTTGGTTATACTTTGACTCCTATTAAACTAAAGAAAGGTCTTAATGAGTTTGTTTATACACCAGGACGTTTCGGCAAAGTAGCTTCTAAGCTGGTGAAACCCGATAAGCCTGTTATGTTTACAAAGCGTGACATGACTATTCCTGATATAATTATCGGAGAAAGCGATTCTAAATGGGCAGCTATAAGAGTAGTAAATACAACAGAAAAACCTTTACAGGGTTTGACTATACGTGCTACGCTTCCCGATGGACGCAAAGAAGAATACAATACGCAGGACGTTATGCAGCTTAGTGTAAGAAAGCTAAGATATAAAGTTCCTGCTATTGCAAACAATGCTTCAACTGACGAAAAACTGACTGTAAAGATAGAGTTACTCGATAAATCGGGAAAAATAATAGATCAGGCTGACATACAGATTCGTCAGGTTCTACCATCGGTACATCACGAACGTACCTTTATAAGCGGTATAGACGGAAGTGTACAATATTATAGTGTAGCTCCTGCAATACGTAAAAATCAAGAAGAAACAAAGGCTATGGTACTTACTGTTCACGGAGCAGGAGTGGAGGCTCGCAACCAAGCCAGAGCATACAAATCGAAAGATTGGACGGATATTATTGCCGCAACCAATCGCCGCCCTTACGGCTTTAACTGGGAAGAATGGGGACGCATCGACGCCTTAGAAGTTCTTGCAGAAGCTAAGCGTGTATTTAAACCAGAAGAATCTAAAATCTACTTGACTGGTCACTCTATGGGTGGACATGGTTCGTGGTTTTTAGGAACTACCTATCCTGATAAATTTGCAGCTGTTGCACCATCGGCAGGCTATCCTGACATTGCGACCTATAACAAAGGCAGAGGCGATGATATGCACGACAAGAATGCTAAATACGACGCTTTTAAACGTGGTGGTAACGGAGGACGTGTAATTTCGTTAGCTCACAACTTGAAACAATCGGGTGTATATATTTTCCACGGAGATGCCGACAGTGTTGTTTCTCCATCGCAAGCACGTCGCATGCGTGAGGTATTAGGCAAATTTCACCCAGACTTTTGTTATTACGAATATCCGGGTGGTGAGCATTGGTTTGGCGATCATAGTGTAGATTGGCCTCCTATTTTTGAATTCTTTTCTCGTCACTCTATACCTCAGGCTAAAGATGTAAAGGAAATAGATTTCCATACAGCATCTCCTGCAATCTCGCCAACAGATTATTGGTTGAGGGTAGAACAGCAAATCAAACCTTACGACTTTAGTAATGTAAAAGTTCGTTTGAATAATGATACAGTTCAAGTTACCAAGATAGAGAATGTAGCGATGTTGGTTCTTGATATTCCTTCATTGGCATTAGCAAAAGGATCGGTTACTATTGATATTTTGGGACAAACATTATCTGCTCCAACCAATAAGAAAGCAATTCTTGCTCTTGAAAACAAAAAGTGGGTAATAAAAGATGATGTGAACTTGAAGCATAAATATTCGGCTCGCTATGGAGGATTTAAAAATGCTTACACGAATGATGTAGTATTAGTATATTCAACCAAAGGAACAGCAACAGAAAACGAATGGTATCAGAACAAAGCTCGCTTTGATGCTGAAACTTTCTACTACCGTGGAAACGGATCTGTTGATGTAATTGCCGATACTGAATATTCGCTTGCTAAATATACCGATCGTAATGTGGTAATTTATGGCAATAAAGACAATAACCGTGCATGGGCATTGTTGTTAAAGAATAGCCCTATACAAGTAGGTAAAGGTGTAATTACTGCTGGTGAACGTACTTATAAAGGGGATGATCTTGGTACTTATTTTGTATATCCTCATCCTAACAGCAACACTGCCTCAGTAGGTGTGGTTGCAGGAACAGGCGATGCAGGTATGCGTGCTACATCTCCCAACAATTATATATCGGGCATCACAGGTTTTCCTGATCTTATGATATATCGTGCCGATGTTCTGAAAGATGGATTAACTGGCATGGAAGCCGCAGGATATTTTGATAATGACTGGACTTTGACAAATCAAGATTTCTAAATTATCAGAAACCTATAACTAAAAAAGGAAAGCCGATGGAATTAATCCATCGGCTTTTCTTTTTTATATGATGACAAAGTATCTTGAAATGCTACAAGGAAACTTATTTTACTAAAACCTCTGAATTCAGAATATAATAAGTAGTCACTAAATACAAGCTTTATTCTCTTACAATGAATCGGTATTTTTTTTACATCTTACCGCCCATAAATAGGCACGATTAGTATTACCTCTAATAACACCAGCATTAGTAGGACTCACACCCCGATATACAGAAACATAAGCAGTGGCATTTTGACTACCGGAGCTACTTGTCCAAAAATAACCACGAGTTCCAAAACCTAAAAGAGCTGCACCATATACACCACCCGTAAGGAGAACATTAAAACCTCCTTTTGCTGAGGAAATTGACGTACCGTTGGTCTCTGTAGACGATCCTGCAGGAGGACATATACTTTTCATAGCAGTGGCATGACCGGAAGTAGAAGTAGAACCTCGAAAAACATTCATATAAACAGTTCGCGTAGGCTCTCCCCCCCAAGCAATAACCCAAGAAGTGGGATTGAAAGTAGAAGTAACTGAAGCACTATATGAAGATGCATTATTGTAAATTTCTTGCTCTAATTGATTCCACTCACGATCGCTCGGAAGATGCCAACCATCAGGACATATACCTTGAACATATTTATTAGGTGCTACACCAAGGGGACCTATCATTTCGACCTCAAACGCCTCAACTGCTGAGCCAATAACTTGCTGATCAACAGCAGTATTAGCATTACCTTTGGCTGCGGCAAACCAGCTATATACTAAACCCTGATTTGTATTCCAATTTAAAGGCAATGCACCCCAGTTACCAGGTGTACCATTAGGATAAGCATAGGCTACAAGATCATTATCTGAAGTACCTGTATGAAGCGGAATAGCATCACCACCCATGCTAGAAGCATAAGTCTTTGCCGCCAAATTCTCAGTCATCCAAACACCAGCAGTTCCAAAATTGGCTGCCTTAAAGGCATTACCATCCTGATCGTAAAAGACTCGCACATTTGAGCCCAATTGCTCATTACCTAAATATTGC
Source organism: Dysgonomonas sp. GY617 (assembly GCF_015233815.1). Classification (NCBI taxonomy): domain Bacteria; kingdom Pseudomonadati; phylum Bacteroidota; class Bacteroidia; order Bacteroidales; family Dysgonomonadaceae; genus Dysgonomonas; species Dysgonomonas sp. GY617. The sequence goes on along the minus strand of NZ_JADCLR010000001.1, from coordinate 220,162 downwards.
CACTGCGAACCATTCCATACATTCAGACCTAATGGAGCAGGTGCACATACATTTGTATTATAAACTATCAAGCCTATATGAATTATTTTCTGAGCTGCATAATCGCTTTCATTACCAGTGAGCATAGGGAAAAGATCATTCAGGCTAGTCAGGGCTACACGAGGCATCATCAACCCTCGAGTAGAGGTTGCTAGATCCCCTCCTGTAATATCCTTCTCCTTTATTTCGAGCAAAGCACCTGATGCCGCAGACAAATGCGAACCAATAGTTACCTGCGCGTATAAATTAGAGCCCAAAGCAAATAAACAAAAAAATGAAAGCTTAGCTAGATAATTTATATTCATATGTTATTGATAAGTTGTTACTGACCGCACTCCCTTATAAAAAATATTTAAATAAGAGGAGATTAGAAAAAATAAAACAAGAATAACAAGAATTCACAAAATATAAATTTGTGCATATTATAACCTCTCCTACCAAATATTACTAACATTAAAACATATAAAAAGTTTCAAAAAAACTAGTCCTTTTTGAAGAGAGAGAGATAATGGGTTATATTTTTAAAATCGTCGTTGAGCACAAAGATAAGTATAGAATTTAAAATCTAAACAATTTCAACGATTCATTCACAATAAAAAAAACATCATAAACTAAATGAACCTTCTATATTACAACAACTTACCAAAACGACCTCCTTTTAGGTTAACCTTAAATTGGAATAATCAGTTCGTAAAATCCAAGCTTATAACGCTTTACAAGCGTAAATAAAACACATTCAAAATTCAACAATTAATATGTTTAAGAAATATTCAAGTATTGATAATTAATTTTTCTCTTTTTATTTGTTAATCCACAAACAACATATTCACATATCTATCGATTATAAAATAAATCTATCACAATATTCATCAAAAAATCGAAGAAGAGTCTTTTTAGACATAAGCATCACGCAATTAGACATATCTACAATATGCCAATTTCTTTTTTCTGCTTATTATTAACCTCCTATCAATTTAATCCTTTATATTTGTAATACTAATTTTATTATCACACAGTGTTAATCTCAACCGACTTCGATCTGTAACACAAGGTCTAAACTTATAATAATATGAAAAACTTAATTTACCTGATACTTATTAGCTTGTTCGCCTCGTCATGCTCTGACTCTGACAAAATCTTAGATGATGATGACTCTAAATCGCCAAACCCACTAGTAAAAATACAAGTAAAAGCTAAACAGCAAACCGGAAATATTTTTGAGCTAATACAGTTTGATATATATTCCGAAAGTAGCTTTACACTATTGGACATATATGATTCATACGACTCTTTGGTATGGACTGTTCCTGAGGTTGGCCGCTTTCATCTTTTTACTGATCACTCATTTACATGGCGATGGTCTCAAAACTTCTTTCTTCCATCCAAATACAAATCCATTCTATTAGGATATAAGGATAATAAGATTATACAGGCAGATACTACTTATATTGACATTCTCGATGATAAAGATTTTTTAGGCCTCAATTGGAAAGATATAACCGAATCTGCTCCACATAGCACAGGATACGCAAATGTTCTATCTGACGATCATGAGCTAGGTACCTACTATGTCTTCGAAGATAATACTCCATCTATTGACCTATCTTCATTCACTCGCAAAAGCGAAGATGAGAGTGTGTTTGCAAAAAGAAGCGAAAAAATTCTCTTCAACTACATAAGCTCCTTATATACAAAACCAACTTATACAACCAGTACAAATGACCTGCTGACAGAAAAATACAACCAGCTATTCAAACATAAAAAAGAAGGGGCAAAGCCTCTAGCTATCTGGGTTACTGACAAATCAAACATTGTTCTGTATACATTTAAAGAAGATTTTGCCGACTATTATTCCTTTAGAATTCACGCAGAGCCCAAGCATAATTAAAATTGTACGGATCGCTATGATTTGACAAATTCATTTAATATCTTTACCCCAAGTTTTGGTGTCAGTTTCTGTATGCACAGAAATTGATGAAAAGGGAATCAGGTGCAAATCCTGAACAGACCCGCTGCTGTAAGCTCTACAACAGTCTTTGAACAAATCTCACACCACTGTTTCGGATAACGAAACGGGAAGGGGTTCGAAGATAGAGCAAGTCAGAAGACCTGCCAATACTTAACAGATTAATCCTCTCGGGTTTTAGAGGTGCAACGAACAAAAAATGCAATAGCAGTCATCTTATTTTTAGAAAAGAATAATGATTCTATATTGAATAGAATTTGTAGGCTAACTGTGGTTTCGAAAGACTAACACACAGCAACCTTGTCACTATTTTCTAATATATAGCAACTGTTTATTGTTCTCAATAAAACAAATAATTACATAGGTGGAAACAGACAAATTTATTCAGGCTGATCGGTTTGCCAAACTTATACTCGACATGAGCACTCTCCTACTATCGTCGGGCGCTCACTGTGGACGTATCAACCGCAATGTACAACGCTTTGCTGACACATGGCATTTCAGAATCGATCTTTTCATTTCCTTTACAGGCGTTTCGGTAACGGTTGTCGACATGAATAACCCCGAAAACAAAGCAACAAGTAACAGGCAAGCAACTACTCATGGCGTTCATTATGGTATTCTTACCGAAATAAGCCTTCTATCGTGGAAAGCTTACGAAGAAAAGATGTCAATAGATGAGGTTGAGAAGCTACTTTCGGACATCCATTATACTCCGCGACACAATAAATGGACTATACGCCTCGGCATCGGATTTGCTTGTGCGGCTCTATGTATACTTGCCGGCGGCGACTGGATAAATGGTTCTATTGCTTTTGTGGCAGCTACTACGGGATTAATTGTAAGGCAACAAGTTATGGCATGTAAATTTAATGCTATGATTGCCATTCTTTTATCAGCCTTTGTCACCACTATGATTTCGGGAATGGATATGCTCTATCACATCGGACAATCTCCAGAAAAGACAATTGCAACCTCCGTCTTATTTCTTATACCCGGTGTTCCCCTTATCAATTCAGTTATAGACCTCTTCGAGGGATACATTCCTACAGCTTTGGCACGGGGTATGTTTGGAGGCTTCGTTCTCCTCTGCATTGCAGTAGGCATGTCGCTTAGTATCGCATTAATAGGAGTCAATAACTTTTAAGAATTAGAAATATGACCGATTTTATATTTTTGATGTTCAAAGATGCCGCCTTTGCATTTCTTGTAGCTGTGGGCTTTGCCCTCCTCTTCGAAACCCCCAAGCGGGTTCTATATGTTGCTGGTTTATTGGGAGGAATAGGACACTGCATTCGCTTTATCCTCCTTCATTTCGATTTCGGATTAGTATCATCCACTCTTGCCGGATCTATATTTATAGGTATAGCAGGTATATATTGTGCACACAAAGTGCATACACCTCCCGTGGTATTTACAATGCCAGCATGTATAACGATGATTCCCGGATTGTATGCCTATCGCACCATGATGGGATGGATTAAAATTTACACCGATGGGTTGATCACTCAAGAACCTCATATTTTGCAAGAGACAGCGTATAATTTCATTCTTACCTCATCGCTCCTATTCTCGTTAGCAATAGGTATATGTGTAGGCGCTCTATTTTTCAGAAAGAAAAGTACCAAAGAAATTAAACTGGGCAAAACCACCATCATAAAATTCTAACAATATGGATAGTTTTTAATTATAGTATTTTGTATAAAAGCTCTGAGCAGCGATTGTTCGGAGCTTTTTTTTTAAGAGAGATAAATATCAATAGACTCGATGTAACAAGCATTCTGGCAACATTATATTTATAATAAATAATGAACTCTCGTTTTTTTTACTATTTTTGCTTTTGATTTTGGTGGCATTAATCTATTTTACGGACATATGCTGAAAAGAGAATCAGGTGAAATTCCTGAACAGACCCGCTGCTGTAAGCTCTACAACAGTCTTTGAACAAATCTCACACCACTGTTTCGACTAAAGAAATGGGAAGGATGTTCAAAAGACGGAGTAAGTCAGAAGACCTGCCAAAATAAATATACGTTAGATGCTTTCGAGGAGTAAGGCTGAAAACGCAAAACCAGACAGATTACATTTTCATTTAAGGAATTACTTAATTACAGCCGAAACGCTGTATATAATGCTCTTATCGGAGTCTGAAGCGTTTACAACATCTTCAAAATAAGCAAATCGCAATACATATATTACGACAAGCCTGCCTTGTCTCTAAAGATAAAATAATAGGAATGTTCTAAAGATATTCCGCTGTGGTGTTTTAGTATTTGGAAAGCCCTAAGTAGTGATTACTTGGGGCTTTTCGATGTAGAGAATACCAAATTACTGACCAAATAGCTTAAAATTAGTAATACATTTGTAGACTAATTAAAATCACATCTTATGAAAAAAGCATTACTTGTAGCTATAATCGTAATAGTATCTCTATCTGTAAAATCTCAGACAAGTACAATTACAAATTGGAACACCCTAAAACAATCGGGATTCTATGAAAGCAAAGGAGATAATTCAATAAATGCTCCACAAACAAGTGGCTATTGGTTTTGGGGTATAAACTTAGCTCACTCGTCAAATGCTCTTATAACCGATAAGCCATATCACTTTGGAGCCCAATTAGTATTTGAAGCTAACTTTGGAATATACAATCCCAAATTATATATCCGAAGTACTAATGTTGATGGGGAAGGTATATGGGCGAAAGTTCTTACAGACAAAGGAGATCAGGAAATAGCCGGAAAATTAAAAGCTAGAGAAATTGAAGTTACGATTAGTGCAGGAGCTGACCATGTCTTTAGCAATGGGTATGGCTTAAAGCCATTAACGGAAGTAGAAGCTTTTGTAAAAGAGAATAAGCATCTGCCCGAAATTCCTTCTGAAAAGCAAATGGTGGAAAATGGACTCAATATAAATGAGTTTCAAATCAAATTACTACAAAAAATAGAAGAACTAACTTTGTATGTCATCAACCAAGACAAAGTGATAAAGGAGCAAAGCAAACTTATTGAAAATTTACAAGAACGATTCGATCAAACAAAAGATTAAAAGATAACCCCAAACTGTAATAATTTGGGGTTCTTTCTTTTATATTTTAATCCTCTATTTTGCTCTACAATCTTATATCGTAATGTCTAAGCGTTATATAAATAATGCCTAATAAGACCATTAAGAAAATAGTAGTCAAAACAATGATCAAAATAACTTTGCTTATTGCTTTAAGCCATGAAGAGGTTCTGAAAAATTGAGATAACCCCCAGATCACATAAATTTCAGAAAAAGTATGCACCAGCTTATATACATGAACAGATTTTGACAGATATATTAAAGGATAACACAATAGTATAAGAAAAATTGTAGCTCCTTGAATATAAGAAAACACAACAAGATGCTCAGTATAATTATACCCTTTTCTGTGAAATAAGAGATAAGAAGAGAAAGCATAAATTGGCATTAAAAACAGAGCAACCAACGAATAATTAATTGATGACCAATGAAACAACGGAATATATCCTAAGACTTCATTGTTTTGATCATTCATTTCCGTCATCGGAAAATAATTGAAGAAATGGAATATAATACTATAAACTGCTCCCCAAATTATAAGAAATGTAAATGGCTTCGAATATTTTACTCTTTTACCCGATATGTAATTTCTTATTGTACTCCCAGGTCTAAGCAGTAATTCTTTCGTTGTATAAATTAATCCTTTGTTTATATGGAAAATTCCAGATTGAAGCTCTTCCAAAAGATGTTTTATGTTTATTCGTGAAGAGTCTATCGGCTGACCGCATTTACTGCAATAATTGCCCTCTACTATACTATTACAATTTAAACAGCGTTTTTCCGTCTCACTCATATTATTACATTTTACCATCTATACAACGTTATTGCTGTTTACTTAGTTCTAAGAATCAAAAAAATTCTAAATAAAAAAGCCTCTAAAAATGTATCTTACATTTCAGAGGCTCTTTTCGTCCAATATCTATTATTTTCATTTATTATGCTGCGGCAAATTCTTCGGTAGGCTTTATTTCACTGTAAATATATAAGATATTCCCTATAGGATCGAATATAGTAAAAGACCTGTCACCCCATGGATTATCAGCTAGAGGTCTTATTGCTTTTAAGCCTTCTGTAATAACTAATCGCTGATACTCACTATCTACATTATCCACATGAAAATTAAGTGTCAGCCCCTTATCTTCAAACAAAGATTCATTGTCTTGTGGAACCATAAAAGACAAAGTAAACTGTTTTTTATCGCCAAATGCTACAACCGAATACCATTCGTAGTCGAATGTAACAACAGCTCCAAAATACTTCAGATAAATTCTTTGCATTCAGCACCTTTGGTCGTGTGAAAACACAATGATAGATCTTTTATTTCCATAGTTCTTTCTTTTAATCTAAGGTCTTCGTTCGCCTAATTGTAGCATTGCAAAAAACACTCACTACTATTCAAACCCATGCTTGAAAGAGTAATGACAAGCATTCGGTTTCAGACAGAAAAGTCAAATCGGTCTTGTTTTGTTTTCTCATAGATTTTACGATCAAACAGATACAACATAGCAGGTTTATGACTCACATTCTCCTGACGTTTCCCTGAGGGTATCAGGTATTTCATGTTCGAAATCTTCCGTCTAAAATTACGTTTATCAAAAGCTGTATCTAAAATTATTTCATAAAGAGTTTGCAGCTCTGTTAAAGTAAAAAGTTCGGGTAATAGCTCAAACAAGATCGGCTTATTCAACAGATCTTCACGCAACTGCATCAATGCCGTATCTAATATATCTTTGTGGTCATATATCAGTTCTTTTACTTCCGACACCTTATGCCAACGAGCTACATTATAAAGATGAGAGGCATCTATATCCGAGACATTAACTAACGAATAGTAAGCAACCGTTACTACCCTATTGTCTCCTACACCTTGCTCTTTCTTCCATTTATAATCCCTATCGCGTAACTTTAAACGGTTTACATCGCTAAATACACTTAACTGTTTCAGATAAACATCTTCGGTAACACCACTCTGTTCGCGTAGTATTCTAACGGCGGTCTCATCAGTGGTTTCTTCACGCAGTACGTGGTTACCCGGAAGTTTCCACTCCTCATAGATACGTCCTCGGTAATTAATGAACTCCTGACGAAGCAATACCCTTAAAGCGTTTCTTTCATAGCCAAAAACGACACAGTCAACCGATATGTTCTTTAGAATATTAGATGCACCCATTCGGAAATGTATAAGATATATATTATTAAGCAACACAAATTTAGACTTTTTTTTGTACTCTCAATCTTTTACCTCAAAAAACATATCGTGTTCTGCCAACACTAACAAAAGTCATAAAACACACTTAGCTTAGTGTAGATTTAACAATTAAAATTCGTTTTCTTTAGAAATTATTATTCACCTTTGTACAGAAACCTAAACATTGTTTAACCAAAATACCATAGTGCGATGATAACAAAAGCTTTGAGTGAGGCTTTCTATGCCTTAACTGATATTGGCCTCTTTCACTATTCATGTATTTACCCTTAGATAATCTCTCAGCAAAATAAATATAATCTTTAAACCGAGTGATAATGGACCTCGAGCTCGGTACGAAAAACAAATCTCAGCTATAATTTAATAATTAAATGGCAATTTAAATCTTGGAATCTATGAACAGTAAGAAAAAAATGAGACTAATGAAGTCTTGGCAAAAAACTTGCCTGGCAATAATGTTGCTCATGCTTCCGGCACTAGCTTTTGCACAATCCGTTCAGGTAACGGGTAATGTGAAGGATCTGACGGGAGAGGCAATTATTGGAGCCACTGTTGTTGTAAAAGGCAATAGTTCAACCGGTACCGTTACCGATTTTGACGGTAATTATACTATATCTGTACCAAGCAATGCAACTCTTGTAGTTAGTTATTTAGGTATGGAAGCAGCAGAAGTTGCTGTAAATGGTCAAACAAAAATAGATATTACACTAAAAGACGACAGTCAAGCTCTTGACGAGGTTGTTGTAGTGGGTTATGGTACGGTCAGAAAAAAAGACCTTACAACTGCCGTAGCCAGTGTATCATCTAAAGAATGGACAGATCGTCCCGTTATTTCAGCACAACAAGCTCTTCAAGGTAAAGCTGCCGGTGTACAAGTAATTCAACCTTCGGGAAAACCCGGAGCCGGTCTTACAGTACGCGTACGTGGTACTACTTCTTTAAATGCAGGTAATGATCCTCTATACGTTGTGGATGGTATCCCAACGAATGACATTACCAATATCTCGCCAACGGATATAGAGAGCTTACAGATCCTAAAGGATGCTTCTTCTGCTGCCATCTATGGTGCACGTGCTGCTAATGGTGTGGTTTTAATTACAACCAAGAAAGGTACTGCCGGAAGATCGGAAGTAAACGTATCGATGTTTGCTGGATTCTCTAATGTAGGCAAGAAAATCAATACTTTGAATACTACTCAATATTATGACCTTTTGGACGAAATATATGGAGCTGGTTATTCTGACAGATCGAAAAACACATACACCAACTGGGGTGACGAAATGTATAAAACAGGAGTTAAGCAAAACTACCAAGTATCTCTTTCGGGTGGTACTGATAAAGTAAATTACTTTATATCGGGTGGTTACCAAGATGAAACTGGTATTATTGCTCCTGCTTCTTACGATAGATACTCGTTCCGTAGTAATACCAGTGCACAAACTAAAGACTGGTTAAAAATTACTTCGAACGTGAGTTTTGCAAAAACTTCACGCCGCGATGTGGCTGATAATGCTAACTCGGGACGTGGTGGAGTTATCATGTCGGTATTAAATACACCTCCTTTCATGGAGAAATGGGATCCAACAGAACCTACATGGTATTACAGAAATCCATATCAAGGATCGTGGGAAAACCCATATGCGCAGGTTGAAACATACGATAAAAACTCTGACAACCGTTTCATGGGTAATGTAGGTTTAGACTTTACAATTACCAAAGACTTACACTTCAAACCTAGCTTTGCTCTTGATTATACGTCACATAAATGGGATAAATTTATTGATCCTGTGAAAACTAATTTTGGACGTACTGCTAATGGACGTGGCGAACATGCTGACGATGAATACTCAACATGGTTAAGTGAAAACATTGTGACCTATGACAAAAAATTCAATGGCAAACACAACCTGTCATTATTAGGAGGTGGTACTTTCCAAAAATACAACCACAGCAATACATACATGGCAGTTGAAGATTTTGTAAAAGGTGCTAACCTTGAGACTATGACATTGAATATGGCAAATAAAATCAACAGTGCAACAACTGCTCGCGATGCTAACACCTTAGTATCAGTATTGGCACGTGCACAATATGACTATGAGAGCCGCTACTTATTCACAGCGAATATTCGTGCTGACGGATCATCGAAACTTGCTCCGGGCAACCGTTGGGGGTATTTCCCGTCAGTATCAGGGGGGTGGAGATTTTCTAGTGAAAACTTCTTCCAACCATTAACTACTGTTGTTAATGATGCTAAACTTAGATTGGCTTGGGGACAAAATGGTAACCAAAACGGAATTGGAAACTACGATTATATGGCAAAACACATCATCACACAAGATGGGTCTTCAACAACAGGGCCTAATGTTAGTGATGGTAGATACGGAAACCGCAATCTTAAATGGGAAACAACTACTCAGTTTAATGCGGGGTTAGATATTACCTTATTCAATTCAAGATTAACCGGAGAGTTCGATGCTTACTACAAGAAAACAACAGACCTATTGTTGTATATAACATTACCGAGTAGTATTGGACGTGATCTTCCGATGAGAAACGATGGTGAAATGATCAATAAAGGTTTCGAATTTAATATCACAGGTCATATTCTAACAGGAGCCGTTCTTTGGGATGCTTCTCTAAATATGTCTTTCAACAAAAACGAACTGTCTAAACTTGGTTTAACTCCTCAATATACCACAGGTAAGATAGAGAGTAACAATGCTGATGTTATCATCATGAGAGAAGGTCTTCCATTGGGTAGCTTCTACGGATACATTGCTGAAGGTGTTGATCCTGAGACGGGAGATATGAGATACAAAGATTTGAATAACAACGGTATCACCGGAGGTGCTGATCCTAATGACAGAACTGTTATTGGCAACGCTCAACCAGACTTTACCTACGGTTTTACAAATAATGTTACTTGGAAAAGAATCACCTTATCGGCATTCATCCAAGGATCGTATGGTAATGATATTTACAATGCTACGAGAATAGACTCGGAAGGTATGTTCGACCAAAAGAACCAAACAACTACTGTGCTTAACAGATGGATGCGTCCGGGTATGATTTCGGATGTTCCGAGAGCAGTATCAGGTAGCGAAAACGTTCTGAACTCAACTCGATTTGTTGAAGATGGTTCTTATATCCGCTTAAAAGCTTTGACATTGGCATACAATTTCGATAAGAAATTGCTTCAACCACTGGGTATAGCAGGTCTTAGCGTATACGGAACGGCTGATAACTTGATTACTCTTACTAAATACAGAGGCTATGACCCTGAATTGAGCTGGGTAAATACAAGTACTACCACATCGGGTGCTGCTGCTCAAATGGGTATCGATATGGGAACATTCCCTCAAACCCGTTCTTTCATTTTCGGTCTTAATCTAACATTCTAAATCGAACAATCATGAAATACAATATAAAATACCTCTTAGGTGTTTCGCTTCTCAGTTTGGCTCTTGTGTCTTGCAACGACTTTCTGGACGAGAAACCATCCTCAGAACTTACTGATGAAAATCTGGGCATAGATAACAGTGATAAAGACTCACTGAAATATACCACAGCCATTCAAGCCGAACAGCTATTGGCAGGTGCTTATACCGATTTCAGTGCCGAATTTTGGCAACTAGACTGGTACATCATCAACGATGCACAAGCAGACAACTCGTATGCAGGAGAACCCAACGATCAGCGTATGCAGATAGATGAGTTTAGAGTAACTCCTACAAATCAAAACGTTAGTAGAGCTTGGGGCGCTGTGTACAAGCATATTGCTAAAACAAATGCAATACTTACATGGGTACCTCGTATTACCGATCCTGCCCTAAGTAGCCAACGCCGCAATGAGATATTGGGAGAAGCTTCTCTAATCAGAGCTTTGTGTTACTTCAATTTGGTAAGAATATATGATCACATACCTCTTATCACTGAAGATATTCCCGAAATAAGCACTGAGAATATCGACGAGATATATCCACTATTATATCCAGCTCAAACATCTAAAGACTCGGTTTATACTCAGATTCTTAAAGATCTTGATTTTGCTGTTGCAAACGTACCCGATTATTCAGGAACTAATAAGTTTAAAATAACAAGAGCTCTTACCAATCTGATAACTGCTCAGGTTTATGCAACTAAAGACGGTTTTGCCAATACACAATGGGCTAAAGTGAAACAATATGCAGAAGCCGTAGTAAACGACGGTCGTTATGGTCTTTTAGATAATTACGATGACATATTCACTATTGGCGAAAAAGCTCCGGATAAAGTTTTACCTAAAGTAGATTTGAAAAACGAACATTCGAAGGAATCGTTATTCGAAGTTAACTACACAGGTTCACCCGGACTAGGTAACTGGGGAGCAAGTATGTTTTATGGTGTAGATTGGAAAAAATTCAACACTCCAAGTCTAGATTTATACAAAGCATTTACTGCTGCCGGAGACGTTGTTCGTCGTGACGCTTCTATCCGTTTTGGTGATGTAACAGGTCTTTGGGCTGACAAATACTGGCCATCTAATGCTTATCCATTCTGTAATAAGCTAAGAAGTCAGGAGAAAGGAAATATTATCCTTTTCCGTTTACCCGAAGCTATCTTACTATTGGCTGAGGCTGAAAACGAATTGGGCAATTCTTCTAAAGCAAAAGAGCTTATCAATAAAGTACGTACCCGTGCTACTCTTCCTAATACAACTGCCAATTCGAAAGAAGACATTCGCTTAGCCATAGAGAATGAAAATCGCTTTGAGTTTGCTTTTGAAGGAAAACGCTTTTTTGACCTAAAACGCAGAGAACGCTTTATCCCTGTAATGAAATCATGTGGCGATCATCAAAAAGATTATGCTTCGAGATTAAACGAGAACAGATTAGTATGGCCAATTCCTCAAAGTGAAATGGATCAAAACGTTAATCTTACTCAAAATCCAGGTTACTAAGCAGTAGAATATTATCGGTAAAACGTATTACAATGAAAAGAATTAATATAAATATATTACTAGGATTACTTGCTACATTTATGCTTGTGTCGTGCGAAGAGAAAGACGAACGCGTAGTGTATCCACACTCGACACCCGTTATCGAATCGGCAACTATCAATCCTACCAGTTTTGTATATGGCGACTCAGTTACCATTACAGCAAAGGTTTCGGATCCAATAACACCACTTTCTACATTAGAAATGAGAATGGTAGTAAACGACAAAGTGATTGCAACCCAAAAATTAAGAACAAAGGGTAATAATGCCGAAGTTTCAGCTAAATTTCAGGTAGCATATATCAGCGAATTGACAAACAATGCAGACGTTGAGGTTACTCTGAATCTGATAAATGTAGAAGGCGATGTTACAACAACCTCTATTACTGGAATCAAAGGATACAGAACATATTACAAAAATCTGTATTTGGTTTTAGATAACGGAAAAGTAATTACTCTTACATCAAAAGGTGACAAATCGGATGAGTACGAATCTCCGGGAGTAGATCTTAAAAACAACATCCGTTATAAGATTGCAGAGAAAATTACAGACAAAGATCAAATCGATTTCTCGGGTCATGTATGGGGTCTTAAAGATGGAACTATTCAGATAGTAGATGAAGGTGGCGATTATATCAAAACTGCTGAGCCTATGAAGAAATCGACCACAGGTATCATCTTCAATACTTACACCTTTGGAACATCTCTTCTTGGTGAAGATCTGGTAAACATTTCAAGCTTGAGTCTTGATGTATTTATGGATTCGGAGATAAGTGGAGAAACATTCAAAGAAGGTAGTTTCTATATCGAGAAAAACAAAGAAATTACACTGACAGGCGACCTTAAAGATGCAGTATTTAATCTTGATTATTTTGAGCGCGTAGGTGCTGACAAAGTAAAATTCCTTGGCGAAACAGGTCCTTGGGTATTAGATTATAGCCCTGCACGCAAATATGTATTGGTACAAGATTTGGATTCTAATTATCCAAACGTACTATTGGCATGTGGCGAAGGTTTAGGCTATCCATCTAAAACTAAGATTGAAGCAACTACCGGATGGGGATTTGATCAGATCAAACAATTTATCCTGTTCCGCAAAGTATCAGACAATACCTATCAGGCAACTGTTTATTTTGATGCTGCAAAAGCAAACTTCAAGTTCTTTGAAAACAAGGGCTGGGGTAATGAGAAAAAATCGGATGATTATGTTCTTCCTGAAATTCTTATAAACAGTACAACGAAAGGTGCAAAAGATGGTAACTGGTATCCTGCTCCGACAGCTAAATCGGGCAACTATACAATAACAATAAATCTGGCAACTAAGATAGTAACGGCAGTAGCGGTAACTCTTCCTTAATGATTATTGATTGACATTAAAATTTATGCTCTGTTCTTCTTCAAAAAAAGGACAGAGCATATATAACTTTCAAGAATAGAATAATATGAAAAAATACCTTATTCTTTTTACATCACTATTACTAGGCTTGGCATCATGTTCATCGGATGATTCGAATGAACCAGCAACCGAACCTCAACCTGAAGTAGAGGCTAAAGGCGTAGAACTTTACCTAACTATAAGATCGGGTACACAGCGATTAACCAAGCAAACAAATATCAACTTTTCGAATGATATCGCGAATCTCACAATCAGACTGGATAGTACTGACCTTAAACAAGAAATAGAAGGCTTCGGAGGTTCACTTACAGGCTCATCGGCTTATCTTATCAAGAACATGTCGGAAGCTGCAAGAGCTAAACTTCTTAGCGACCTATTTACCGAAAGCGGTATTGCCCTTAAATATTTACGCTTGGCAATAGGATCGTCCGACTTTTCGATGGGCGATTATACGTATTGCGACGAAAACGGAATCAACAACTTTGCTATACCCGCTGTTGACAAACGCGATTTACTTCCCGTACTAAAAGAAATTCTGGCTCTGAATAAAAACATCAAACTGATGAGTACTCCATGGACTGCTCCGGCTTGGATGAAAAAAAATAAAAATCTGTATGGAGGTTCTTTAATCGGAGAATCTGTATACAACGACTTTTCGGAATACTTTATAAAATATATCCAAGCCTACAAAAACGAGGGTATAAACATTGACGCAATAAGCTTACAAAACGAACCACGACACGAAATAGGTTCTTACCCAACCATGTATATGGAATGGGACGAACAAAACAAAATCATACGCGATTACTTAGGTCCTAAATTGAAACAAGCAGGTATTGCTACTAAAATTCTGATCTGGGATCATAACTTCGACGGATACGACTACCCTACTAAGATATTGAACGATTCTAAAACAAGAGAATATATTGGCGGTGCTGCATTTCATGGATATGGCGGTTCTCCTAATGATTTGGATAATTTATTGAGAACGCATCCTGATGTCCCGTTATATTTTACTGAGCAATCGGGTGGCGGATGGAATACCGACGATGCTATCGGCAATATGCTTTATTACATGAAAGAAATGCTGATGCCAACCATCAATAAAGGATCGAGAAACTTCTTGATGTGGAATATAGCACTCGATTCGGGTAATGGTCCTGTAACAACTACGGGCGGAGGATGTCAAGATTGTAGAGGTGTTGTAACCATCAAAGATAATAACACATATAGCGTAAACGAAGAGTATTATTTGCTGGGACACTTCTCTAAATTTATTAAAGAAGGCGCACGCAGAATCAATCATACTGTTGTAGGTACAAAACCGAGCAATATGCAAATATGTTCGTTCCTCAACCCTGATGGTTCTAAAGTGGTGGTAGTACTCAATCAAACGGGAGCCAATCAGCAATTTACGGTACGCACAGGCGACAGACGATTTACATATAGCCTGTTCGATCAATCGGTTGCATCATTTATATACAAGTAAGATTTCGGAGCTTATGCTAAGCTAAGAATATATTTCATAACTAATAATCATATAAATATTTACAAATGAAGAAAACCTTATTAGCAATGTCAGTTGCTTTGGCGTTTATGTCGTGTAGCAAACAGCCTACTTTTGTAGAAGCTTATATTACAACGGCTGACAAAACAATGACTATGGCAAAGGATAGTATTTTGTTGCAAACCAATAACGATACTATCAAACACAATCTGATAACACTAGATGCTAGTGTGAAATATCAGGAAATGGATGGATTTGGTGCAGCTATAACCGGTTCGAGCTGTTACAACTTGCTAAAAATGACTCCCGAAAACAGAACTAAGTTATTGAAAGATACTTTCGATCCTGTTGATGGTGTAGGATATAGCTATATCCGTATTTCGATTGCATGTTCTGACTTTTCTCTTGAAGATTATACCTATTGCGACAAGCCCGGTATCGAGAATTTTGAGATGCACGAATTAGACAAACGCGATTTGTTTCCTATTCTGAAAGAAATATTGGCAATCAATCCGAACATCAAAATCATGGCATCGCCTTGGACTCCTCCAAAATGGATGAAAGTGGATAACTTGAAAGACAGAAAGCCTTTCGACTCTTGGACTAGCGGTCAGCTAAACCCCGATTACTATCAAGATTATGCAACATACTTTGTGAAGTATCTGCAAGAGATGCAAAAAGAAGGATTCAATATCGAATCTATTACTATTCAAAACGAGCCACTTAACAGAGGCAACTCGGCATCATTGTATATGACTTGGCAAGAGCAACGCGATTTTATCAAAACAGCTCTAGGACCTGCTTTCGAAAAGAATGGCATCAAAACAAAAATTCTGGTTTACGATCACAACTACGATTATGATGTAAATAAACCAGAGAATGCAGATCAAGGTCAATATCCTTTGAGAATTTATGAAGATGCAGAAGCTGCTAAATACATAGATGGTGCTGCTTATCACGCTTATGGCGGTGACAAATCGGAACTATTGAAAATACATGAAGCACGTCCTGACAAAAACCTATACTTCACCGAAATGTCTATCGGACTATGGGGTGACGGATATGATTTTGGGAAAGACTTGATGTGGAATATGAGAGAGGTTTGTATCGGAACCATTAACAATTTCAACAAAGCAGTTATCATGTGGAACTTTATGTTGGATGACAAACATGCACCATACCGTCCGGGTGGATGCGATATTTGCTTAGGTGCAATAGACATCGATTCTTCGGACTATGCTACCATGACTTTCAACAGCCACTACTATACAATGGCTCACTTATCGAAAGTGATTAAACCGGGTGCCAGAAGAATTAAAGCTGACGGAAACACTTCTTCGAAAGTTTATTATTCGGCATTCGAAAATCCAGACGGATCGTTTTCAGTAGTATTACTGAACGAGGAAGACACTGCTCAAAAAATAAGCGTAGCAGAAGGTACTAATGTGTTTACACACGAAGTTCCTGCTAAATCGGTAGTTTCTTATATCTGGAAAAAATCAATCTAACCTTTTTTTTCTTTTTATACATATTTTCAAGCAGAAAACCACCGAAGCATTTTGTCTTCGGTGGTTCTTTCTTTAAATATTCTGCATGTAGGAGAATAAATTCCTTTTACAAAAACAAGAGGCTACCCTAACGGGCAGCCTCTTTGCAGATAACACCAAAATGAGAAGTAGATAATTATTGAACAGTTCCTACGAAAGTAACCACACTCTTAGGTGGAACAGTCATTGTATAAATATTATTAGAATCGGGAGCTACTTCAGATTCAGCCCACTTATTATTTGCATCAGTTAGAATACGCTTCATACCTTTAAGTTGAGTTACACCATCGATGGTTACAGGGGTAACTACTTCCTTATCAGTAAGGTTTACGGTAACAACAACATAGTCACTACCATCTTTATACGCTGTCAGATGAAAATCGGTAGGCAATTGACTACCTCTGGCAACTTCTATCCTATGACTGCCCGGTTTTATATATCGGGTGAAGTTTCCGTATGTATCATAACGTTTAGTTACTGTATAGTTTTCTCTATCAGGATCTAAAACGATAAGGCTTTCATTGTTAGAAGTAGGTCTTGCACCTGCCCACCATATAATAGCACTTACATTGGCATCGTTTAGATATCGGTGGAAGGTTGCCGCCCATTTCAATCCATTAGTAAAAGAGGGATCAAGATCATCAACAGTACTCACTTCAGTCAACCAAACATTCAGACCCTTGTCTTCTGCTGCAGGATATGGTACTATTGCCAAATCTTTATTGGTGATAGGATCAGGATAACCATGCCCTGATGCTATTGTATTCATGTTTGCAATTTCAGGATACCCTTTCAGGATATTCTTTACATATAATAATGAACCCATTACCAAAGCAAAAGTACTCCACTGAGCATTTTCGCCAAAGATAATTTTAGCATCCACATTATTTCCTTGAAACGCAGGTCCCATATTCTTGGCTATAAATTTGCCTAAAGTAGAAGATGCTGGAAACCAAACGCATGAGTTCCACTCTGCGGGAAACTCGGGTTCATTAGCCGGCGATATGGCATAAGGCTTCAATCCAACAGACTGATATGCTTTATAGAAATCTACCAGATAATCGGCATACTTTTGATAGTAAGCGGTTTTTAATGAACCTTTAGAAACTTGTCCGTTAGATTTCATATAAGCAGGAGGAGACCATGTAGAGAACACCAGTTTATCAACACCGTATGTATTTTTTGCTTCGCGGGTAATCCACAATTGTCCACGTCTCAATAGATCTTCGGTCATGGTATCAAAAAATGGATCGGTCAAAGGCATATCAATATTAGCATGAACATCAAAATTGATATCCGCCTCGCTTTTAGCATAGTGAGGAAATACCTCTCCTCTTAAAATACTCAGATGAAGACCTTCGGCTCCAAATAGCAAGCCCATTACTTCCGACCGTTTTTTGTGTGCATAAAACCGATCTGCCCAACCGGCTTGAGCCACACCAAATCCATCGATTACTTGTTTTTCGTTATTCCACATAAGAGTAACGCCTTGCGGATTAGCTGCAGATCTCAATGCAGTTTGATCTGATGAATCTGGAACATCAAAGGAATCATTCGAACATGATAATGTGAAAAGAAGGGAGCAAATTGCAACTCCAAAATAATGCTTTTTCATACACTTGGAAATTAGATTTATAAAGTTTTATTATAAAATAGTACAAATGATCATTAAGGTTACTTGAGTATGCACTCAATAAAAAAACACAACAATTACTTATTGTATTTTTGATTAACACGATCAAGATGATATTTGTTTAAACTTTAACTCTAAAAGATTGACATTTAACAATCAACAGACGCTCTAAGCGAGGATAAGAAGTATCTTTTAGTAACAATTTGATTAATCAGCACAAAAAAATCTACTTCCTATACCATAGAATCAAGAAAGTAGATAGATAAACAGCCACAATAAAACGATAATGCTTATTGTGTTTTTTAGAAGAAACTTTTATTCAGAAACTCCATAAATTTCTCTTTATACGAATCCGATACGGGAATATATTCTTTGCCAAAAACAATGCAGTTACGCTCGATAGTTTTTATCTTGTTGAGATTCACAATAAATGAACGATGCACACGCATAAATTGCTTCGAGGGTAGTTTTTCATCCAACGACTGCATACTCATCAATGAGCTGATGGGTTCGGGAACTCCTTCAACATGAAACTTTACATAATCTTTCTGATTCTCAATATACAGAATATCTGCCAATTCTATTTTTTCCATTCGGTAGCCCGATTTCACGAAAATACTTGATGCTTCGTTTGTATCCACAAGCTTAAACCATTCGAGAGCTTTATTCGATGCTTGCAAAAATTCGGTATAACTAATCGGTTTCAGTAAGTAATCCAATGCATTGAGGCGAAACCCTTCGATGGCATACTGATCGTAAGCGGTTGTAAAAATAACTCGAGTTGAGGCCGACAATGTTCTCGAAAACTCCATTCCATTGATTTGTGGCATATTAATATCCAGATACAATAGCTGAATATTACCCGTAGCGAGAGTTTCCATCGCATCCAATGGATTCTCGAAGGTAGCCACAAGTTCGAGGTAAGGAGTTTGTTTGGCATAAGATTTCAATAGATCTATTGCCAAAGGCTCATCGTCTATTATTACACATCGTAGTTTCATACTGTTTTTATTTTACAGGAAAATCAATCCTTAGCAATACAAAGAAGCTTTCGCTTCGTCTTTCGACTATAAGTTCGTGATTTTGAGGATAAATCAATTCGAGTCTTTTCGTAAGATTAGCCAATCCTATACCCGAATTGCGTACCTCTATATTTGCTTCTGAGATCGATACGCTGTTTTCGACTGTGCAAAGTACACCTTTTTCTTTTTCTACCAATATTTTTATATCAATAAAACTGTCTTTATGAGTACTCAACCCATGCTTAAAGGCATTTTCGATAAGGGTCATAAACATCAGCGATGCCACCATATCTTTACTGCCTTTATTCTCGATCACGACATTGAGATGAACATTAGAACTGATTCTTAATTTCATCAAATCGATATAGTTACGTGTAAACTCGAGTTCCTTATCGATGGGTACAAACTTTCGATCGTTGTCATACAATACGTATCGCAACAGATTGCTTAACCGATGAACTGAATCTTGTGCTTTAGGCTGATCTATCATTATCAGCGAGTAAATATTATTAAGCGTATTGAACAGAAAATGAGGATTAAGCTGACTTCTTAAATTCCTCAGATCGGCTTCGAGTTGAGTACTCTTTACTTTCTCGTAATTAATAGAATCGCGATACCAGCGAGCTGTCATTTTTATGGCAACACTCAACCCGATGACAAATACTATTAGCAGATAATCGGTAAAAATACGCATCCCGAAAGGTGGCTTGTGTCGGCGTGGACCTCCACCTCTCCCACCTCTCTCTTCCATAGGCGGTGGAGTGCCATCGTAAGCCGAAGTGAAAATAACATCCATAACCATTGCCTGAATACCCACGAGCATTGCTATAAGTACAATATTTACACAGATATAAGTCAAAAACTGTTTATGAAACAACAGCTTATCTATCAGGTATAAATAGTTGACATAAAACAACAAGGCAAATATACTCAGCTGTGTTAGGTAAGACATATACGGTCTACTGTCGAAAGTTCCCTCGCGCGACATAATATACACCGGCACGAGTAAGACAATACACCAGATGAGTATATGTGAAAATATTTTGATAAAGAATTTCAGGCTCATAGTTATTAAACTCTAATTACAATAATTATTCGTATCGTAAGGCTTCTATCGGATCGAGATCCGAAGCTTTCTTTGCAGGATACCATCCGAAGAATATACCCGTAGCTGTACATACAAGAAAAGACAAAGCTATGGTATAAACCTCAATATCGATTGGCCACGACAATATATTTTTCACCAAATACGAACTCCCTATGCCTATTGCAACACCAATTAAACCGCCCGTAACGCTCAATAGAATAGCCTCGATCAGAAATTGCATCAGTATATCTATACCCTTAGCACCTATCGACATACGCAAACCTATCTCGCGGGTACGCTCTGTTACAGACACATACATAATATTCATAATACCAATGCCACCTACTAAGAGCGAGATACCTGCAATACAAGCCAATAGTATAGTCATCATATCGGTTGTAGAACTCATCATTGTAATCAGCTCTTTTTGTGAACGTACATTAAAGTCGTCATCGTCATTTGCTCCTATCTTGTGACGCTGACGAAGTATATCTTCTATGCTTGCAATAGCATTTTCGGTTGCATCTTCGCTTTCTGCCGAAACTGATATTGACTGTATATACGTAATTGCCAAGATACGTTTCTGAACTGTTGTGTAAGGAGCAAGAATAAGATCATCCTGATCCATACCCATTGTATTATCTCCTTTTGAAGTCAATACACCAATCACTTTGAAAGGTATTTTATTGAAACGGATAGTTTGCCCTACGGGATCTTCGCCATTGGTAAAAAGGTTATCTACTACCGTCTGCCCTATAAGACATACTTTAGCTGAGGCTTTTACATCTGCCTCGGTAAACATTTCTCCCTGAGCAACTGTATATTTACGAATCTCAAGATACGAGGGATTGACTCCGTATATAGATGTGGGCGAGTTGTTTGCTCCATAAATAACCTGACCTGATGAGGATACCTCGGGCGAAGCTGCCGAAATATATTGAGCCTGATCGGCAATGGCTTCGTAATCCTCAAGCTTGAGAGTTTGCATACTCGAGGCACTTTGACGCACTCCGCCAAACTGACCCGTCCCGGGTCGGATATTTATCATATTCGATCCCATAGTCGAAATCTGATCTTGTATGCTACGCTTCGATCCCTGCCCTATGGCTAGCATGGTAATTACTGCCGCCACACCGATAATAATACCCAGCATGGTTAAAAAACCTCTGAATTTATTGCCACTCAGTGCCCGAAGTGCTATTTTAAATAGATTGATAAAATTCATTCTTTCCGTTGATTAAGGTCTGAAACCTATTGTAAGTAAGACTACTTACTTAACTCTATATGCTATACTATAACCTACTAAGACTCTCGCTCTTGCCGAATATGCAAGAAAAGTTTGACACCTTAGTTTTCTTTAGGTAAACTCTGTAAGACTTCTTTTGCCGACCTAATGTTTGTATTGTAGGTATCTTCTTTGATACGTCCATCGCGAATCACAATATTACGACTGCTAAAATCGGCAATCTCCTGATTGTGAGTTACAAAAATAATAGTTCGGTTTTCGTCCTTGTGCATTCGTTGCAAAAGGGTTAGTATTTCGAACGAAGTACGTGTATCCAAATTCCCCGTTGCCTCATCTGCCAATATAATAACAGGCTCGTTTACCAAAGCACGCGCTATTGCCACACGCTGCTGCTGACCTCCCGACATTTGGTTCGACTTATGATTGAGCCTATCGCCTAAGCCTACATCCTGCAACGCTTTTATGGCACGTTCGTGTCTCTCTTTGGATGATACTGTGGGGTTATACATCAAGGGCAGTTCTACGTTTTCGACAGCCGTTGTTTTTGCCAAAAGATTGTATGACTGAAATATGAAACCTATCTTTCGGTTGCGAAGTGTAGCCCTGCTGTTTTTGTCCATTGTTCTGACCGATACTCCATCCAAATAATACTCGCCTACCGAAGGGGTATCTAAACAACCGAGAATATTCAACAATGTAGATTTACCCGAACCACTTGTTCCCATGATGGTAACAAACTCACCTTCGTAGATCGAGAAACTTACTCCCCGTAGGGCATGTACAGTTTCGTCGCCTACCACAAAGTCGCGTTTCAGATTCTCTACTTTTATTATTTCTTTTGCCATTGTTTCTTTTTTATAGCAGATACTTATCGTCTAGTATTGTTTTCACTTGCCTCACTGCGTCCATTGGAATCTCTTCCGCTCGTCTCTCTCGTACTACTTTCTCTGCGTTTTGTTTTACTGCTATCCTCAAAGTCGCCAGGAACACCTATTTTCGTGAACGACTTTTTCAGTTTCTTTTTACTGTTGAGGCTTTTATCAAATTTAACGACCACCGTAGAGCTTCCATTATTCACCTGAACGGCTATAACTCCGGGTAAATCTTCTATCTGTTTTCTCAATTCGTATTCCTTGAAATTGTTTCGCGTAAAACGATACGTTTCCGTTAAATATTCAGCCTGCTCTTTTCTATTCGATTTGTTCTCACGATTAGCGGTTTTAGATTGTGCATAACCCGCAATCGGTATAATGAGGCTTATAAATAGCAATGCTATTGTAATTCTATTCTTCGTTTTCATTCTTATTATCGTTTTTTGTTGTTTGTATTATTTTGAGTTATAGTAAGTATCAAATCTTATTTACCTTCTGCCACCTCCACCGGGACGTTTCGGCATAAAAGGGCTCGATTCTCCATTAGCTGCCGTGGCTTCAGGCTCTGCACCTTTAGCGGCTTTTTGAGAGATACCTGTCACAATCACATCATCTTCGTTCAATCCCTCTTTAACCATCACCGAAATACCATCTGATACTCCTACAGTAATCAATCGGGGCGATAATTTATTGTCAGATTTAACCCAAACAAGCTTTTGATTTTTATTCTTTGGATCGGTTTGTATAGGATGTTCCACAACCAAATCTTTTATCTCTTTCGAAAGATCGGGATTGGGCATAAAACGCAAGGCTTTAGAGGGAACTTTAAGAACATCTTTTTCCTCCATAGTATAGATATTCACGCTGGCAGTTAAGCCCGGTTTCAATTTCAAATCGGGATTAGGTGCATCTATCACCACTTCGTAAGTTACTACATTAGATGTTGTTGTAGCTTCGAGACGTACTTGCACTACCTTACCATCAAACTCATCGTTTGGATAAGCATCTACTGTAAACGATACGCGTTGTCCTTCAACTACGCCACCTATATCAGCTTCGTCAACATTGGCAATCACACGCATCTTGGTCAGGTCATTCGCAATCGTAAACAGGGTTGGTGTACTAAAAGATGCTGCAACTGTTTGACCTTCTTCTACTGCCCTCGATATTACAACTCCATCTATAGTTGAAGATATGGTTGCGTATCCCAGATTAGTTTGAGCTTTGAAGACCGCCGCTTTAGACGAGGTTACGGCATATTTTGCAGTCTCGTAGCTTGTTTGAGCATTCTCCCAATCTACTTTGCTTATTGCCTGCTTTTCCCAAAGACCTTTCTGACGATCGTAGTTACGTTGCTCATGCTCCAATTCGATTTTATTTGTCATCAAATTAGCCTGAGCATTTTCCAATTCTGAGTTAAGCAGATTTTTATCCAGTTCGGCTAATATATCGCCTTTCTTTACTACCGAATTAAAGTCTACATAGATTTTCGATATTACCCCCGATACCTGCGTACCCACTTCTACGAGTTTAATCGGTTCGATAGTTCCCGTAGCTGTTACTGATGTAGATACGTCTCCTTTCTCTACTTTAGCCGTATCTAAAACCGTTACAGACTTTTTACTTCCGGGTAAGAAGAAATAAAGACCACAGGCAATAACAATCACAGCTGCAATAATTAGATATTTCTTTATTTTTTTGTTCATTGTTTATTTCGTTATAAGGTCTCAGACCTTTTTATTACTTTGATGTAGGGCTGAATCAATGTATTCACTCAAAAAAATAGCCTTATAGATCTGCCTGTCAAATAAAATCAGACCTGATACCTTAAAGACTGATTTCTTCTCCCTGATAAAAATTCAGTAATTTCAAGCTTAGCAAGGCTGAATATTTTGCTTGTATAAATTCTTGTAAAGCATTTGCATAATTATTTTTTTCGGTAGTAAGCTCCACTATATTACGCACTCCCAGATTATACTGTTCTGCTACAAGATGGTAGCTTAGTTCTGATGATCCCAGTTTATCTTTAGCAGCTATATATTTACTTTGTGCCGAGACTACATCCTGATACAAAGTTTCAATGGTACGGAACAGTGCTTTCTGCTCATCTAGTAAAGCCAATTCGGCAGTTTTTATATCCAGACTTGCTTTTTCGACATTCGATTTGTTTTGTCTGTTATCAAATATCGGAATGCTCAATGTAAGACCTATATTCTGATTGAAATTTCGTCCGATCTGAGTAAAGAATGACGACGGCTGAGTATATGTATCACCCGTACCGATACTTCCCGAAAGCGATAGTGTAGGCAAATATCCAGCCTTAGCAGATGCCCTGTTCAGGTTGGCTATCTTCACACCCAGTTTACTGTTCTCTATTTCGGGCATAATATTCAAAGCAATACGATAAATATCTTCCTTTTGAGGAACCATGCGCATCACATTGTCATCTTTCAATTCGGGAAATTCTACTTGAAAATCTACATCGATATCTAACTCCAACAACTGTTTTAATTGAAGTTTATAATCATCAAACGAATTTTGAGCCAATACTACATCGTATTTATTTGCACTGTACTGGGCTTCAATTTGCGCATACTCGCTGCGTGTAATACTTCCTGCATCCAGAAAATCTTTGGTTTGCTTTAGCTGTGCGGCTGTCGATTCGAGTATGTTTTCGCTATTCTTTATAGCCTCACGTGCATATAGCATCTGCAAATAAGCCTGAGTAATAGAAATCTCAATATTATTCTGTGTTTCGAGCGTATTATACTCTTGTGCTTGTTTCTTTAATCGAGCTTCTTTTATGTTATTCAGATTACGTTTGCCATCATAAATGGTCAGACTCGTATTCAATGAGTATTGACCAATTAGAGATCCTTGGAATTTATATTGACCATCGGTATTGATAACCTGAGTATTAGAGAAACCATGTGAAACATTACCCGAAAGACTTGGAAAAAGTGCCGCTTTCGATTGTAATTCGTCTACGGCATAGCTATCCTCTGTTATCTGCGACTTTTGTACCTGAATATTATTTTCACGAGCATAATCTATACACGATCTCAATGTCCAGTTACTTTGAGCCGAAAGAGTATCAACGATAAACAAGCCGAAGATTACAATCAGAATAGTTATTGTATAATATCTTTTCATCGATTATTTCTTATTCAATTTCAAAATCACTATTCATAGGCATTTCAGGAGGTGTTCCCTCTCTGTCAGGACGATTGCCACGACCGCCACGACGCTCACCATCGGGTCTGCTTCGTCTTTCGGGTCTGCTAAATTCAATCTGATCGCGCTTTTCGTTGAATATTGCATATTGTTCAACTGAAAGTATCGAACGGATTTTTTTATTATACTTGGCTTGTTCTTCCTGAATCTTGATGTCTATTTTATTAATGTTTTTGATATTCTTTTCTGTATCCTTAGAGTTGGGAATACTGTCTATAACCATCTGAAGTTGATGTTTCTCACGTGTTAGTTTCATTACGCTCTTTCTCTCGTCCGTCAAAGCCTTTACCAGTTTTTCTCGTTGCTGATCGGTCAAACCCTCAATCTCGGGAAGTTTGGTTATCCCTATCACCTGACTGCTACTTTCGCCACGCTGCGAAAATTCTCCTCTTGGAGGACGTCCTCCGCCACCCGGTCTGCCCCCTCCCATAGGTGGTTGTGCAGATAAATTAAAACAAATGGTAACGGTTGCTATAACTAAGAGTATTTTTTTCATAATCAGTATTTTTAATAAATTACTGATCCAAATATATAGGTAGTGCTAAAGTATGCCAATCATAATCGACAAAGAGGATAATTCTATCGACAAAAAGAAAATCACACTGAAAATCGGAAGATTTACAGTGTGATTCATATAAAATAATTAATGTAGATGTAAAGGGGCAAGTATATTAGCCGATTTTGGCTTTCACTCGCGATATAATAGTGTCTCGGTCTTCGCAGCTCAAGACATAATTCTTCTTATTCTTTGTTTTTATCAAAAAAGCCTGATCATAGTTACCTACATAGGCTCTGTATTTCCCTATTTCTTTACTCGAGAAATGACCAATAAATCCACAAAAGCCACCACTTCCAAACAACCTTATATCAAAAGTGCCACGCTTGTATATTCTTATGGTCTCAATTTCATCAAAATCAATCTTTATCTGAGTGGTTATTTTATTCAATACAATTTGAGAATCGGTCACTTCTATCGAAAGAGGAGATTCAAATACATTATAGATAAAAATCAACAGAAAAAAGATTCCCACCATCAAAAGAAGCCAATCAAAAGAATGTAATAGTTTGTAAACTATACCTGCTTCTACGGCTACTATGATAATAGCAACTAAAAAAGTTATACATTTTACGTATGTACTCCACTGTACATTTAATTTGGTAGTCATTATTTATATGATATGGTTAGCTTAGAATATTTAATTACAAAGTAATGAATATTTTGTAATTTACCAAATAACAACCAATTATATAATAAAATTATGAACAGAAAGATCTGAAAACGAAAAAGCCCTTGTCTCGCGACACGGGCTTCCTACAAACACACTAACTAACACTAACCTAAAAAGGATTTATATCACTTCTTAGTTGAAAATATTTTTTCTTTTATATAATTCTGATTTGTGGCACAAAGTTATATAAAATTTGATTCATTAAGCATAAAGTTACAACAAATTATTTCCTCAGAATAAATTTTTCTACAAAAACCAATATCTAATCGATGAATAGATTGTTTTTATGGATATAATTAAAGTTGTAAAAGAACTCTTTCTTATTATTTAGTAGATATTCACAGCGCTACACGGCTATAAGTCTACACTTATATAACAACAAAGTTATGAAAAGGATTGTCAAAAATATCACGTTTTGCTTTTTTTAACAGAAAAACATAAAAATTCAAATTAATGACGCTCTATCTGGCTTCAACTCTAGATAAAATTAAGAAAAAGACCTCTTCGTTGCTGTTAATATCAAACTACATACTATAAACATAAAATCGCTCAAATAGTTGTACAATATGATCTTTTTTAAGATTTATAAAGTTAAAATTAAGAAGATGCAAACTAGTACAACAACAAATAACCAGCTACGAATCAAGAAAATACCTTACACTATTTTTGAAATAGCATAGGTGTAAACTCCGATAAATATAGCCTCCAGTTTGCCCAAGTATGTCCGCCTTCGCTTTCACGATATTGGTACTTAAACTTCATACTATCCAATTTCGATCTGTAATCTACCACATTCTGAAACAAAAAGTCTGTTTTACCAATAGCTATCCAATAAAGACTATAGCCATTTTCTTGTTGTTTTTTCAATTTAGTATCCAAATCTGTATACATAGGCGAAGCTGCATTTGCAGGAGGTAGAATAGCTGGTGAAAACAACCCTACATAGTCGAATGTATTGGGATAATTAGCCGAGATATACAACGAGTGGAATCCTCCCATAGAAAGACCTGCAATCGCTCTATCTTGTTTATCAGCCTTCACTCTGTAATTATTCTCTACAAACTTAATTACATCTCCAAAATTAGCTTCCATGTCGCCACTGAATATATCGGGCGCTCTCATATCGGGTTTATAAAAACCTTTACTTGATTCTCCGGGAGCAGCGGTGTTGCTTGTATGCCCGTTGGTCAGAACTACAATCATTGGTTTTGCCTTGCCTTGAGCAATAAGATTATCTAATATTTGCGAAGCACGTCCCAAAGCGATCCAAGCCTCTTCATCGCCTCCCATACCGTGCAGGAGATATAATACGGGATATTTATCTTTGCTAGCCTCATATCCGGCAGGTGTATATATAGTTATACGACGGGGGCTGTCTAACTTAGGTGAATCGTACCAACGACGGGCAACCGTTCCATGAGGTACGTCCTGCACTTTATAAAGGTCACCTAAACCGCCTTCAATCAAAAAAATATTCATTACTGTAGCCACATCCCTTATTTGATATACATTATTAGGATCAAGCACTTTCAAACCATCTACAATAAAGGTATAGCTATACAAATCTGATGGTAAAGTGGATGTTGTAAAAGACCAAAGTCCATTTTCATCTTTCTTTAAATCTTGTAATTTAGGAGTCCATCCCTCCGATGGCATCCAATCGCCTTGCAGTTTTACCGACTGAGCACTAGGTGCCAGCAATCTAAAGGTAACACTATTATCAGAATTAATCTCAGGAGAGACAATCTCTACTTTTTTCGAAAAATCGAGATTCTGCTGTGCAGATAAGCCTACGCTTATCAAGCATATAGCTAGTATAAAAAGTATTCTTTTCATGTTATTATTTTAATAGATTCATTTTTTCAAATGTAGTTTTTATTTTCGATAGATATACTTTTAGAGAGAGTGAAATTGACGCAACCATAAAAGATGAGAGGCAGACGTAACCAGACAAACATTTTAGCTTAAATTTGCCATATAATAATACAACACGATATACTGCCATGCTAAGAAAAAGTCTGATAATGGATCATCTGCGAGTATTACCTATCGAATACTTGCAATCAAAAGAAGAGGGCAAGAATATACTGAATTATCAGCAACGCATAGATGAGATCATGCAGTCAGATACTTGTGACTTACAGAAAGAGGAATTTGCAGGAAATTTACTCGATGAGATGTACAATTTACCAATAGATGAATCTTTTCCTTACAAAGAGCCATCTACTTTAAAGGAGATAAAAGCTCTTCGTCCAGTTTTTGCATACGAAAATAGTAACACCAAAATTTCACCTGACAAATTATTCGATAAAATCTATGGAGCGTGGTTAGGTAGATGTACAGGTTGCTTATTGGGTCAGCCAATTGAAGGATGGAAACTTGCACAGATCAGAGAACTCCTAAAAGACACAAACAATTATCCCTTAACAGATTACATTTCATCGAATATAAAGGATAGCATCAAAGAAAAGCACAGTATTGCAGACCAATATTATTTGTTTGGAAATAAGCCAATCACAATAAATTGGATCAATAATATTACTCGAATGCCCGAAGATGACGATATAAATTATACGATTGCTTCACTGCATATTCTTGAAACTTATGGATGGGATTTCAATTCGGATGATGTTGCAGAAAGCTTGCTTTTGAATA
Organism: Dysgonomonas sp. GY617; assembly: GCF_015233815.1. NCBI lineage: Bacteria > Pseudomonadati > Bacteroidota > Bacteroidia > Bacteroidales > Dysgonomonadaceae > Dysgonomonas > Dysgonomonas sp. GY617. The sequence continues at coordinate 190,478 of NZ_JADCLR010000001.1, read as the reverse complement.
TACCTTTGCTTCATACCTATACGGCTGAACGGATAGCTTATCGCAATCTGTCTTTGTATAAGTTTCCACCATTATCGGCAGTCTATCGAAACCCTTACAGGGAATGGATTGGGGCGCAAATCAGAGGTGATTTCTGGGGCTACATAAATGGCGGTGATATTGAAATGGCAGCAGAAATGGCATTCAGAGATGCATCTGTATCTCACGTAAAGAATGGTATATATGGCGAGATGTTTGTTTCAGCTATGATAGCAGCAGCCATGACATCGGACGATATTGAGTTTATAATCAATTGCGGATTATCTCAAATTCCTGCAACCTGTCGTTTAACAGAGTATGTGAACATAATTGTATCTGCTAAAAATAACGGGTGGGACGAGGAACAGGTTATTGCCCATATTCATACTTCGTTTGATGAAAAACAAATTCATCATTGGTGTCATACCATACCCAATGCTATGATTGTATGCTTTGCCTTACTCTATGGAAATAAGGATTTTAAAAAGTCTTTGTCTTTAGCCATAATGCCGGCTTTCGATACCGATTGTAATGCTGCCACTGTTGGTTCTATCATCGGGCTGATTAGCGGAGCTTCTCAAATTCCGCTGAAATGGACAGCTCCACTTAATGATACAGTTTGTTCGGGTGTAAGGGGTTTCGATGAGGTTTCTATCTCATCTTTAGCTCAACGCACGGTAGATATCATTCTGGAAAAAGAGAAAGCGAAATGTTTAGCTCATCAATAGATTCCGAATAGTAAGAATACAAGTCATTTTTTCTTTGAATTTCAGAATAATTCCCTTTTAATTCCATATTTTTGCACACGTTTTGGTGGCACAATTCCATATCTACGGAAAAGTGCTGAAAAGGGAATCAGGTGTAAATCCTGAACAGACCCGCTGCTGTAAGCTCCGCCAAACAATCTTTGGATAATACTGATCCACTGTTTCTACTGAGAAACGGGAAGGAGTTCCAAAGATGGAGTAAGTCAGAAGACCTGCCAAATATGTATATAGTTTAAAGCTCGAGGTTAAGGCTTAAGAACATTCATATTCAAGATATGCTTGGCATATTGCGGCTCTATGTTTCGTATCCTCTTAATTCTGAGTATTGTTTAATTGAATAAAAAGAATTCAAGAGAAATGTATCCAATTGCATTTGTATCGTTAGGACCGGGCGAAGCCGACTTGATCACCCTCAAAGGGTTAAAGACTTTAGAGGCTGCCGATTGTATTTTCTATCCTGCAACCATTGTTAAAGAAAGCGCCCTGTCTTCGAGAGCATTAGATATTATGGTTGAATTGGAGATTGACAGTAAGAAAGCAATTCCGTTTCATGTTCCAATGAGTAAAGATCGATCTCTGGCGATTGAGGCATACAACCGAGTATCGAAGGAGGCAGAGCAACAATACCTTAAAGGATTGAAGGTAGCCATTGTAGCCGAAGGCGATGCAGGTTTTTACTCGTCTATTCATTATATATTCGATACGCTTACCAATCAGAATATTCCTGTAGAACATATTGCAGGCATTCCTGCATTTATTGCAAGTGGTGCTTTGGCAGGCATTCACATTGTGAAACAGGAGGAAGAGCTGAATGTGATTCCGGGGATTATATCGGCAAACGATCTTATCGGAAAAATAGAATCGGGTAAGGTCGTCGTTATTATGAAAGTGTCACAATGTCAGGAAGCTGTAAAGGAATGTATTTCAAAGATTCCAACGGCAACATTTCATTATTTCGAGAATGTGGGTGTTAAGGATAAGGAATATTATACTAACGATATTCAAGAAATAATCGTCCGGAAATTCCCTTATTTTTCCTTAATGATAATACATCAATAAAATGAAAAACTCAATAATTATTTATTTAGTACTATTTACTTGCACTTTTTTCTTTAGCTGTAAAAACAATCAACAGACTGAAAATAAAATCGCTTCATCAACTGTCAACTCATTCGATTCAGTTCGTATTGAAGTTAAATACGCACAAGGTTTCAATGTCTCGTATCACGATAATTACAGGTTGGTTGATATTCAAGACCCTCAACACGAAAACGAAACGGTATATCGTTATGCACTTGTCAATCGGGGGCAAAGTCACGAGGGCATACCTAAAGATTACATCGTTATAGAAGTTCCTATTCAGAAAGTGGTTTGTATGACTACTCTGCAACTTTCGAACTTTATCAAGTTGGATGCTATAGACAAGGTGGTGGGAATGACCAGCACGCATTACCTTTTCAACCAACAGATGAAAGACCGTATCAAAAGCGGACAAGCCAGTCAAATAGGTATCGAAGGTAATTTTGACAACGAGGTGGTTATGGCACTCAATCCTGACGTTATATTCGTATCACCATTTAAACGTGGAGGTTATGAATCTATAAAAGATTTGAACATTCCTCTGGTTACTTTCTTAGGCTACAAAGAAACTACAGCTTTGGGACAAGCAGAATGGATTAAGTTTACTGCTATGCTTTTAGGCATTGAACAACAGGCAAACCTACAATTCGCTGAAATAGAAAAGAAATATCAGGATCTGATTACTTTGGCTTCAAAGGCTGATAAAAAACCTATTGTATTGAGTGGCGAAATGCGTTCAGGCAATTGGTATGTAGTAGGAGGAAAGAGTTTTCTGGCACAACAATTCCGTGATGCAGGAGCAGAATATTTCTTGAAAGACAACAACGAAACGGGTGGTATCAATATGGATTTCGAATCGGTATATTCTAAAGGTGCTGATGCCGATTTCTGGCGTATGCTGGTGAGTCACGATGGCGATTATTCATACCAAGCCATGAAACAGAGTGATGCTCGCTATGCCGATTTTAAAGCTTTTAAAGAGAAAAAAGTAGTGTGCTGTAATCTTCGTCAAAAGCCTTTCTACGAAAAAGCGCCTGTTGAACCCGAAGTTGTTTTGGCTGATCTGATAAAGGCTTTTCATCCCGAATTGCTACCCGATCACAAACCTGTGTATTACGAACTATTGAAATGAGCAAAAAGCATTTTACATCATTTGCAATCATATTTGTTTCTATCGTGGCATTCTTTTTCTTGAATCTCATTTTAGGAACTATATCAATCCCCTTGCGCTCCATTTGGAATATTATCTGGAATACGGGAGAGGAATCTATTATCTGGCAAAACATTGTCTGGAAATCACGCTTTCCACAAACCATAACCGCCTTATTTGCAGGAGCAGGATTAGCTATCAGCGGATTGCAAATGCAAACTGTTTTCAGAAATCCATTGGCTGGACCTTCCGAATTGGGAATAAGTTCGGGGGCAAGCCTCGGTGTTGCCCTTATGATACTGCTTTCGGGAAGTCTGGGTGGTGTTGCCCTCAGCAAAGTAGGATTCTTTGGTGAAGTGGCTATCTCATTTGCTGCCATTGTAGGAGCGTTTGCTGTGATGGGGATTATCATAGCCATATCGCAACGTATTAGGGGTAATGTAATTCTCCTTATTATCGGTGTGATGATAGGGTATATTGCCAATGCCATCATAGGTGTGCTTAAGTTTTTTAGCAACGATGAGGATGTGCGGGCATATGTTATCTGGGGATTGGGCAGTTTCTCGAAAGTGTCAGGCGATCAGGTTTATACATTTGCAGGCATTATGCTTGTGCTTATACCTCTGTCTTTCCTGTTGATCAAAACACTAAACCTCATGTTATTGGGCGAAAGCTATGCTCGTAACTTAGGGTTGAATATCAAGCGGTCACGATTGTACGTCATTACCTGTTCATGTGTACTTACGGCAATCATAACCGCCTATTGTGGTCCTATTGTATTCTTAGGATTGGCTGTCCCTCATTTGTGCAGAACCATATTTCAGACATCCGATCACCGTGTACTTATGCCTGCCGTAACCTTGGCGGGAGCTTCATTATCGCTATTTTGTAATCTGATTGCCCGTATGCCGGGAATGGAGGGTGCATTACCCATCAATTCGGTAACGGCATTAATCGGAGCTCCTATTGTGATTTCGGTATTATTCGGAAAAAGAAGGAATGAAATTACCTAACAGAAACGACCTTCATTCGCCAAATGTAATGTTTAACGGGCGAATGCAATTCGCTCCTGCAAATGGGAAATAAATAATTTATTGATGGCAAACTCTAAACAAAAAACCATAGAATTAAAAAATCTATCCATCGGTTACCTCACCAAGAATAACCGAAAGGTAGTTGCATCGGATATTAATGCAGATATATTCAGTGGTGAACTGACCTGTTTATTAGGTGCTAATGGTATCGGAAAATCGACTTTGCTGCGCACATTATCCGCCTTTCAGCCCAAACTGGAAGGGAAAATAAACATCGAGGGAAAAGAAATAGAAACATATTCGGAGAAACAACTCTCTACATTGATAGGTGTAGTTCTTACCGAAAAATGCGATATCAAAAACATGTCGGCACGAGAACTGATAGGCTTAGGTCGAAGCCCTTATACAGGTTTTTGGGGAACACTCAGTGATGAGGATAGAGCAATCGTTGACAAGTCTATATCAATGGTGAAAATCGAAAACCTAGCCTCCCGAATGGTGCATACATTAAGCGATGGCGAACGTCAAAAAGTAATGATTGCAAAAGCTTTGGCACAGGAAACACCCATTATATTTTTAGACGAACCTACTGCATTTCTCGATTTTCCGAGTAAAGTGGAAATTATGCAATTACTTCATCGCTTATCTAGAGAAACGAATAAAACGATATTTTTATCGACTCACGATTTAGAATTGGCTCTTCAGATAGCTGATAAAATATGGCTGATTGACAAACATTCGGGCATCAATATCGGCACTCCCGAAGATCTTTCGCTAAACGGACATCTCACCTCTTTTTTTGCCCGAAAGGGAATTATATTTGATGAGGAAACGGGATTGTTTCGAATCGAAAACACTTATACCAAACAAATTAAATTGACAGGGCATGGACAAATGTACTCTATGGTTCGTAAAGCTTTGCTTCGCAACGGCATATTGGCTACCCGAAATATAGACTCGGAAGATTATATAGAGATTTACAACATTGATAACAAAGAGATTAGAATATATCAATCAGAGAAAGAACCCATTTCGGTTTATAGTATAGAAACACTACTGGAAACATTAAAACTATGATACTTATATTAGGGGGAACTACCGAAGGACGGCATGCTGTAACGGTTTGCGATGAAGCCTCAAAGCCTTATTATTATTCTACTAAAGGCGAATTGCAGGAGATTGTTTGTGCAAATGGCATTCGCCTGACAGGAGCATTAAACGAAAATGCAATGGAAGCCATTTGTATAGAAAAAAACATCCACCTTTTGGTAGATGCTGCCCATCCTTTTGCAGTTGTTCTGCATCAGACAATAGCTAAGGTATCGGAGAAATTAAATATTCCGGTGGTTCGTTACGAGAGAAGTTATGCAGAGCATGACGAAGATATTATATGGTGCGATTCGTATGACGATGCTATTAATTATCTGGAAAGACATCAGATTGATAACCTTCTGGCATTAACAGGAGTAAATACTCTTGTGAAATTAAAACCGTATTGGCAATCGCATAATTGCTGGTTCAGAATATTAGATCGGGAAGAATCGAGACTGCTGGTCGATGAAGCAAAATTCCCTTTCGAAAAAATCATTTATTATCAGCAGGGGGAAGACGATACACCCCTGTTTGAGAAGCTAAATCCCGAGGCGATAATAACCAAAGAAAGCGGCGAATCGGGAGGCTTTAATGAAAAAGTAGCCGTTGCCCGAAAGCTGAATATACCTATATTGGCAGTAAAACGTCCGCCGCTATCGCCCAACTTTATACCAGTTCATGGTGAAAACGGATTGAGAAAAATGATCGAAAAACTGGTTCCCGATTTCTTCGAATTACGCACGGGATATACTACGGGAACTTGTGCAACGGCTGCCACTAAAGCCGCCCTCACTACCCTATTGACTGGAAATTCGCTGGATGAAATAAGCATAACCTTGCCGAGTGGCGAATGGATATACATTCCAATTGCCGACACATCGTTTGGCGACAACGAAGTTACCTGCACCGTGATTAAGGATGCAGGAGACGACCCCGATGTTACCAACAAACAGGAAATAACATCGACCATACGATTAAATCAGGTGGAACGGGGCGTACATTTCTTACAGGGAAAAGGTGTAGGAGTGGTTACTCTTCCCGGTTTAGGATTGGAGATCGGAGGTCCTGCCATCAATGCCACGCCTCGAAAAATGATAAAACGTGAAGTATTCAAAGTGCTTCGGCACAATCAGTATAAGCTGCCCAATCAAAGTATTCGCATTGGTGTAGATGTAACTATCTCGGTTCCCAATGGCGAAGAAATAGCCAAACGTACATTCAATCCTAAGTTGGGAATTATTGGGGGAATATCCATTATCGGAACTTCGGGAGTCGTAAAACCGTTTTCTTCGGATGCTTTCATTCGATCTATCCGTAGAGAAATGGGTGTTACAAAAGCTCTTTATTGTGAGCGTGTAGTTATTAACTCGGGAGCAAAGAGCGAAAAATTCGTAAAGCAGATATACCCCGAATTGCCTAGTCAGGCATTTATTCATTATGGCAATTTTATTGGTGAGACTATCAAAATCGCCTCCGATCTAGGTTTCAAATACCTAACTATGGGGATTATGCTCGGAAAAGCGGTTAAACTTGCCGAAGGTTCACTCGATACACACAGCAAAAAAGTGGTGATGAATAAAGAGTTTCTTTCGGATATCGCCCGACAGAGTGGTTGTTCGGATGACATTATCACAGCAATACAAGGTATCACTTTAGCTCGTCAATTATGGGAAATTATTCCCAAAGCCAACTTCTTTTCACGGATCATACAAAAGTGTCACAAGGTATGTGCCCCTCTCCTTCCTAATGGCGAATTAACCGTTTTTCTGATTGATGAGGAGGGCAGAATAATAAAAGAATAATCTAATTATGGAATTTCAGTATATTGCTGCTCTATAAAATAAACCGACTGCTTCGCCAATGGAGTAAGTCATCGTTTCCTCATTTTTATGGAAAACAGACTTCAGAGGTGATAATTTAAAATTCTCAGATATTCTTATTACTTCGTTGTAAGTCTGAGTCGATATATTCACTGTTCATCTAAAAAGAACAAACACGCAGGTCTGATCATACAAATCAGAATGGATCTTTAAATACTTTCGATTATTTAAATAAAACTTCAGGATATGAAAGCAAAAACACTACCCACACTTACCTTAACAGCATGCCTGTTTCTTCTGAATGTAGATTCACAGGCACAAGTACCGCTAAGTAACAATATATTGCAAATGTCTAATGTTACGATTAATGATTCGTTGCAATCCAATCCCATGCAAAGTGCCTACGAAGTCTCTGGTTATATGGTAAAAGAACGACTTTTATCGGAAGATAAAGAGAATATAAAAATCATTGATGATATTTCGGAAAACGATCTGATTGTGGTTAACGGCACTTACGATCATATGCACCTTGTACTCTCGTCTCTTAGACTACCTTTTATCAGAATATCTCAGCATCAACTAAAAGATGTAAAACTGGAACCTCATCAGACCGTTTTTGTTAATTGTGCAACAAATTTCCCCGAAGATCAAGCCCGAAAATTGGCAACTTTTGTTGCTCAGGGAGGTCAATTAATTACCAGTGATTGGGCATTGAAAAACGTTTTGGAAGTCGGTTTTCCCGGATATGTATCTTTTAATGAGAAATTAACCGCTGATGAGGTAGTACGGGTAGAGGTAATGGATAAGGACGACCCTGTTATAAACGGATTTCTGGACGAAAAGACGGCTCCTGTTTGGTGGCTCGAGGGATCTTCCTACCCTATCAAGGTCTTAAATAAAGATAAAGTAAAAGTCTTAATACGATCGAACGAATTGAAAGACAAATATGGAGAAGAAGCGGTTCTCATTAAATTCAATCATGGAAAAGGCGTTGTGTATCATATGATTTCACATTTCTATTTACAAAGAACCGAAACGAAAGATGCGAAACAGAAGACAAATGCAAATGCCTATATGCTAGATAAAAACATTTCTATTTCGGAAGATTCGGTACTTAAGGGACAGATTGAAAATCTAGATTATGGGACAGTACAATCTGCCAATACGTCCTCTGAGTTTATTATGCGTGCAGTAGTAAATCAGAAAAAGAAAAACAGCAAAGAGTAAAGAGCAAAAAAAAGAAGGAGCATAGTTGAATATGCTCCTTCTTTTTTATTGTATTAAAAATATTTTGTCACCTGAATCTTTTTAAAAGAATTCATTTCATTGATCATTCTAACGGATGAATCCACTATCGGATAGGCACACAAAGCACCCGTACCTTCTCCTAAGCGGAAGCCTAAGTGCAATATGGGTTTTGCATCTAAGTATTTAAGGACAAGCTTATGTCCTGCCTCATCTCCCTGATGTCCGAAAATAGCATAATACAACACATTCGCATTCAATTTAGATGCAGCCAGCATACAGTTAGTCATAATAAAACCATCTACCAGAATTATCATTTTCAGTTCGGCAGCTTTCAGCATAGCACCTACAGCCATTACCATTTCATAACCTCCGAAATAACGGATAATATCTTCGGGCGAATTGTCTCCTTTGTAGTTTTCTTTGGCTTGTTTCAGAACATTGTATTTATGCTCCAGAATGTTTCCTGTATGGTCGCATCCAGCACCTACACAATCTTTCAACGGAATATCAGTCAAACAAGCTGTCCATAAAGCCGATGCTGAAGTATTGGTTATACCCATTTCGCCAAAGCCTATGATGTTGCACCCTTTGTCGAAACAAGCCTGTGCACAATCTGCACCACGTTGTATTGCCAAATCCATTTCTTCGTGAGTCATAGCTGCTTCATGCAGATAGTTACGTGTGCTTTTTCGGATCTTTTTATCTATAATCGGATCTTCGGATTTGAAATCGAAATTCACTCCTGCATCTACAATCTGTAGTTCGATTTTATGTTGACGAGCCAAAAAATTAATTCCTGCTCCTCCTGCCCAAAAGTTAGCCACCATTTGAAAGGTCACTTCTTGTGGTGATGGGCTTACACCCTCGGCTGCAATTCCATGATCGCCGGCAAAAACAATATGATGTGGGTTACTCAGTTTAGGTTCTAACGTCTGCTGAATCCAACCGATTTGCATGGCTAAATCTTCCAATACTCCCAACGAACCTTTTGGTTTGGTCAGATTATCTATTTTTTCTTGTAAATAAGAACGGACTTCGTCCTTTGGTTTTTCAATATTGAATTGTAACATCGTATTTTATGTTTCTTTTTTTAGTAATAATTCCCCCTCAATTAACTGTGGTTAATAACGGATATATTCATTTTTTGTTGATTCTCTCAAAATTACGAATAATAGAAAAAACTCCTGCATTTATCTGATGTAAAATCAGGTCTTATACGCTATTTTCTGAACAAATGTTTAAACTGATTAGAGTATAATTTCGATAAGCCTTCACGATTCCCGATTGCATCGCCCACAACGATCATAGTAGTTAAGGTCAGATTGTTTTCTTTGATAATCTTGGCTAAATCCTTTAACTCACCCCGATAAATACGCTCGTCTTTCCATGTCAGTTTATAGCATGCCGCTACGGGTGTTGCAGGCGGATAATGCATCAATAATTCTTCCTGCACCTGATCTACTATGGTTGCACTGAGAAATATACACATGGTACTTTGCGATTGAGCCAAAAGGTGCAATTTTTCCTTTTCGGGCATGGGCGTTCTCCCCTCCCCTCGAGTCAATATAATAGTCTGCACTTTCTCGGGAATGGTGAATTGCGACTCCAAAGCGGCAGCCGCAGCCAAAAAGGAAGATATGCCGGGAGTAATATGATACGACATTTTATATTCGTCAAAAAATGCCATCTGCTCTTGTATAGCTCCGTAAATACATGGGTCTCCGGTATGCAGACGAACTACTAATTTTCCTTTGTCATAAAATTCTTTCATGATTGAAAATTGCTCTTCTAAATCCATCGATGCCGAACTTCTTACTACTGCTCCTTGTTTGGCACAATAGGTAAGTTCGACAGGTACAAGGCTTCCTGCATATAGAATCAAGTCAGCAGCTTCCAAGAAATAACGTCCTTTTACGGAGATTAAATCGGGATCGCCGGGTCCTGCTCCCACTATTTCGATATGCCCTTGTCGAATAGCTTCTCGATCCATGGCAATGGCAAAGGTAAAATCGTTACCGGGACTTAAAACTGCTTTTTGCTTTTCGAGGATAAGTAAACCTCCATTGGCACTTTTGATTGCCGTGGCTTCCGATACGCTCGATACCGTAGTTACTTCTTTTACCTTTTGCGATGGGTTGGGTACTTCTATGTCTTTCAGTTCATCAGCTGAATAAATATTGACCGGAATGTTTTTTAAATAAACCTGAATATCTTCTAATAAAGTTTCATCTTTTTTCAAGTCTATTGAGGAAATATCTTTAATGGAAGATATTGCAATATTCAACCCTTTTATTTCGGCAGCAAGGTAATCGGTAATTCCCTTAGAGTCGCAGTCTTTACGGCAACCGACACCTAAATGCAATACTTTGGGATGATAATAGATTATCTGAATGCCTGCATCGGGATAAAGATAGGGCGTAACGGCAATCAGCAATTCATATTTATGCAATTTGATATCCTCGTATTTGTAATATACGTCTATGTGGTCGGGAGCTGTACGTTCCAAATACGTAGTTCCCTCATCATTAATATCGAGCAAGAGAGCTGTCGGTTTTTTATTGACAAAAGAAGTCAACGGATAATTAAAATTGGCGGCATTGGAAACAGTTTCCCATCCGTATTTCTGCCCGATAGTATCTAATGCCCAAAGGTTTATATTATCGCTTTGGGTAGTTATTACCGCCTCCCCGCCTATAATATTGGCGATTTGCTTCGATAAATCATTGGCTCCGCCTACATGCCCCGAAAGAACAGATACTACATATTTACCTGTACTGTCGATATTTACAACAGCTGGATCGGTATATTTGTCTACGATATAGGGCGCAATACTTCGCACACAAATACCCATTGCACCGATAAAAACAAGAGATCCTACTTTAGTAAAGAGCTCTTCTACACATTCATTGATGGATGTTATTTGTACTGTACCTTCAATCTCTGCCTTTGTGTAAATACGGGCATTCGGCAGATCTTTCTTTATGGTTTGCGCTAACCCTAAACTGCTTTCGGAGGTTAGTATGATTGCTGTTTTTGTCATTGCTTTCTTATATTTTAATTGAGACTTTTAATAGCTTTCATTACATCAATTGCATTGAAATCGTCTACTTTTATTGTTATACTTTGTTCGAGTTTCAAACCATTATTTTCGATGGCTTCCAAAAACAGATTCCGGCTTTCGTCCGATACTGAATTAAATACAATTACACCATTGGGATTCAGAACTTCGGTAAGCTTTTGTACTATCTCATTCATTTTACCGCCATGACCACCAATAAATACGGCATCGGGCAGAGGTAATCGGGATATATCAGTTTGAGTAAAATCGCCTATGAATGACGTTATTCCGGGTGTTCCAAATCTACGTGCATTATTTCGTATAAGTTCTTTGCCTTCTTCTCTTTGCTCAAATGCAAAAATTTCGAGATGGGGAAACTGCATTTTAGCTTCGACTGATACCGATCCTGTACAAAATCCTACATCCCAAAAGACGGACTTATCTCTCAAATCTAACATACTAAGTAATAACAATCGAACAGGCATTTTGGTTATCATTTTTGCTCTTCCATTTAATAAGTGAAAATCACTTTCGGGAATACCAAACGGGCGGTTTCGTGACTCTGTTTTTGTCAGAATGAGATTATTGGGAAATTGAAATATCTTTCCTATTACCTCTTTCATCTCTAAAGTGGAGATTTTCTCTTTTTCTTTATTACCGAGCAGTTCTCCAATGTGCATTATGTAGTTATCATAGCCATATTCGAGCATTCGTTCTGCAATAGCCGATGGAATATGCACTTTGTTATCGGTCAAAACTCCTATTTTGGATTGTCCTTCAATTAAAGCCTGATCGAATTTGAGCCAAGGACGACCTGTCAGCGAAACAATGTGCATATCTTGATAAGGCAACACCAATCGGTGAGCCAACATTTGCAATGAATTGAAAGAAGGATATACTATAATTTCAGCTTCTGGCATTTCCCGTTGAATTGTATTTGCAAATCCAAAGAAAAGGGGATCGCCCGAAGCAAAAACAACTATCTCGTTATGCGATTGGTATTGCTGAAATACATTCTTCAAAGGCACAACTATATCAATCCAAGTATATTCTTTTGGTAGAAACGATTCTGCAATTTCGTGATGACGTGCTCCCCCCGAAAAAACAGTATGAGAGCTTATCACCTCCTTTATTTCGGGTGAGAAATATTGTTGCTGATTATCGTCTATACCTATTACATAAAATTTAATTCGACCATTTTCCGACATATCTCAACGTATCTTTTGTTATTAAGTCTACGACTTCAATACTATTTGACTCTAAAAGTGACAATCCTGTTTTTCGATCAATTATCACGGCATAGGGTACATCCCCCTCAAAGATGGTATCTCCTCTTAAATTCATATAATCTCTAAAATCGAGAACATCACGACCTGTCACCAAACTGTCAATTCTATTTGAAGCGGGTCGGATATCGGACAATTTCCATCCTTGGCTTTCAATGTCTTTTTGGGAAACGGAACAAGACTGAATTATGAATACTATAAATAAGAATACTAGCAATTTATACATCTCTGCCCGGTTTTAATTGTTCTGCATCATCAAAGGTAAGAATTGAATTGACTAGTGTTGCAGCTAAATTACTACCTCCTTTTCGTCCTTCGATAATTATTTTAGAGATATTTTTAAATGGTTTAGTCATGTGTTTCGATTCACGCACATTCACAAAACCAACGGGTGCAGCAATAATGCCGATGGGATTTGCTTTGCCTTTACGTACCAATTCGCACAACTCTATCAAGGCTGTCGGTGCATTTCCAAAAGCATACAAAGCATCGGGATATTCCTCAACTGCTAAACGAATACCTGCTTGTGTACGGGTAATACCTTTAGATTGTGCCAATTCGGCGACACGAGGGTCGTGCAAATAACATTTCGCCTCTATGCCCATACGTTCCAAAGCTCCTTTGCGGATGCCCGAAACGACCATAGTAACATCGGTGATAATGGTTCGAACGGTTCCTTCAGTAAATTCTTTGTAGAGATTGGCTACTGCATTTTCATCTGTATAAAGAACATCTTCCATATCAAAATCGGCAGTAGTATGTGTTGCATGAAGAAGTGCCCATTTTTTATCGAGCGGTATATCTTTATTCTTCAATTCGCTTTCGATAGTTCTGAAACTGCGGATCATTATATCCTGACCCAGATTTTTAGCTTCTTCGACCTCATCTTCCCGATAATATCCTCTGGGGGTAATGATCTTATTTTCCTGAAAACGGTACGATTGTGAATTACCTATAATGACAATGGTAAACATATCTACATCTTCGGGGTCAAATTGTCCAAGGGTAGTTACTTTCACTTCCTGCTCCTCACGACCTGCCTGACGCACATATCCAATCGGTGTATCGGGCGAACGGTCTTTGAGAAACAATTCTACCAATCGGTACAATTGCCAGTATCTGCCATTGCTTTTAGGGTTATAAATAGCTGTCACAAAATCGGCTGATGAGGCTGCTATTATACGCTTTTCGATTCTATCCCAAGGCGTCATTAGATCGGACATTGAGATAATGCAGAAATCGTGACCGATGGGTGCTCCCAAAATAGCTGCTGCTTTCTGAAAGGCACTGATACCAGGCAATACTTCTACTTCGATATCACTTTGCTTCTCCTTTTTCATCTCATAAATGAGGGGAGCCATGCCGTAAATACCCGAATCACCCGAACTGATTACACAAACGGCATTGCCTTGTTCTGCATAGCGAAATGCTTCTTCGGCTCGCTGGCGTTCTTTCTTCATGCCCGTATCTATACATTGTGCATCGGGTTTTACAAAATCGGAGATAAACTGAAAATAATATTTATACCCCACAATCACATCCGAAACTTTAACTGCTTCGAGTACTGCGGGGGTAATATCTTCTTTTGATCCGGGACCTATGCCCGCTACTATAATTTTTCCTTTTGCCATATCGTATTTTAAATTCTTTAAAGTATTCTTTATTAATTATGTTAATTAAGAGTTGATATCTCTAAACGTTTAATCTTTTCATTCTTTTTTGCTGCGCGTAATCAAAGATTCCTTGCATTCCTTTTGCCCAAAGCCGCAAAAGGAACCAAAAAGACTTTGTGCTACGTGGCTCGCCTATCTGACTAGCTTGTAGGCTAAACTAAACCTACTGCCTTACGGCACGTTTAGTTTTACGCCCACTTCACAGTCAGCTAACGGCTGTACCACTGATGCACCGAGGCTTACGCACGTAATAAGTTCTTATCCGTCAGGTTTTCGACATTGGCGGTTGCATGGGGCACCCGATAGATGAGGAAAGCGTTAAGAAACAAAAGGATATTAGCTTTAAATGTTTTCTTTTGTTTTAGCTTTCGAGTCTGAGCGGGTCATGCAAAAGGCACAGCCTTGATCTTTTGCTTCATTTTGCACCAAGGCAAAATGACGAACAAACCCAATAGCGTGCGTTAGTAAAATAGAACACATAAATTCGCCCCTACACCTTTGTTTTACAATTTTGCTTCCATTTTCGTCTGAAAAACCTCCAACTCAACCAGACTCCTGTACCCGAAACAATGATACAACCGATGGACAATGTCCAAAGAACGATAGTCCAAAGAACAGGTCTGTCCATCAACCACTTGATGTGGAAATAATGTAATGCCTGAAACATCCATTTACGGGCTTTACGGTTCTGATTGAGGTATTTATAATCTCCCGTTTTTGCATTGATATAATAGAGGCTCTTATCTGCATCGGAAACTTCTACTTTATAGGCAGGTAAACCTAAATCTCGCTTCCAGGGCAAATAATAATTCTCATAATCGTTTATCAATTTTACGGTAAAAGCAACACTGTCACCATGAATGGCACGGATTGATTTTTCTATTGCGTCAGAAGGCAAGAATAATTCTTTAGCTTCTTCTGATGAGGCATCTATAAATAGAGTTTGGTTACCCGAAACTATTTCATAGATAGGTATTCCCTGAAAATGAGTCCATTCTATTTTCTTCAATTCAGGATAAGTCTGTTTCAATAATTTGTAGTCGAATGGATACTTATCGGGTGATATTCTTTTGCCTTTTATCTTCATCGGAATCTTATATTCCTCGTGAGTTTTCACCATCCATTGAGGCACTTTTCGTAACGACATAACGCCGCTAAACGCCCAAGTGAGAAGAAATATTCCGAAGATCAGTCCGACTACATGATGCCACCAATACCAACGTTTTTTATACGGACTTTCGAACTTTCCTTTTCGTTTATATCTTCTGTAATAGGCATCTATACCCACATACACCCCAGCGATACACATTATTAACCCCAACGAAGCCAATATGGTGATGGTAAGAATCCACGTTTGTGTATGCTTACGCAATGCAGGTATATAAAAGGTATGGGGAATAAAACCCACCCACGACCAAAAGCGGCTATCTTTATCGGTAAATTGCTGCACCTCTCCACTACGAGAAGATATATAGAGTTGATGTTTCTCGTCATCCGTAAAATAGAATTTATAGATGGGCAGCTCTTTTTCGTACTTGCTGTACATAATCCATTGCTCCAATTCTTTGAGAGTATCCACTCTTTCGATAGGAGCATTACTCCAATTCTTCGCAATACGTTCTATTGCATGATAGTTTAAAGGCTTTACTTCCTCAGTAGTATCTGCATTAAATACATATTGGTTTTCTTTAGTAAATACTGATAGTAATGTCTGCCCTTGCAACTCGCTCAATTGTATCTTTCGGGCGGTTTCTCCCTCTGGTAATTTATTGACTAGAGCCATAATATCGGGCAATGAATCGGGTAGTATTTCGAGTCTCTGATTCTTTTCTTCTTGGGTTACATTAGGGAATGGATGGTATACCAAAACCAAGCCTGTAATAAACCACATTAGGAACAGTAGACTAACTACTGCTCCCAATACCCTGTGGATGGAATATATAAACTTTCGTATCATTCTTTCTTACAATTTTTTCTCGTTAACCGTTTAAATTTTCGTCGCAGATATTTATAGCTGAGTAAAACACCACTTAACGACACCAATGTTCCCCCAATCATAGTTCCCCACATAACAATATTCCATAGAATGGGATGCTCTGCCAAAAACTTAAAGTTGAAGCTATGCAATCCGTGATACATCCATTTGTGCACGCGCGATTTTGTTGTATAGGAACGCACATCTCCCGTTTGAGGATTCACATAATAGGTTGTTTTATCTGCATCGTTTACATCTATTTTGTAGACAGGCAATGGTAGTTTGTTCTTACGGTCGACATAGTAATTATCATATTCGGTCATCACCGATAAAGTAATAGGTTCTTTATGTTGGCTCGTGTATTTATCCTTTACGACTTGCTCTGTCAACAGAAGCGGTGCTATATTATTTGCCGAAGCATCTAACACATAAATACTATCTGAGGTTACTACTTTATAAATAGGAGTTTTGTCAAAACCTGTCCATTCAATTCCTTTCACAGCATCAGGATAGTATAACAAGATTGCCCGATAATCAAGCTGGTACTCCTTTAGTTTTAGCATGGATGAAGAACCAAACATACCTCGTCTACCTGACGGTTTGCTCTCCCTAATAACCCAATCGGGAATACTAGCCAATGACATCATTCCACTAAACACAAAAGTGAATACAAATATTCCGAAAACAAAACCTAAGACATGATGCCATTTATAAGAGAACTTACGATACGGTGTACCTACTTTTTTCTTCTTTCGATATTGCTTCACAAGCATATAAATACCCAGCCCAAACCCTATCAAACACATAATAGAGCCTAAGCCAGATAACCAGATAACGGTAGTATTCCACAATTCGCCATCCTGACGTAGAGAGGTAAAATATACCCAATGCGGAATAGCTCCCAACCATGCCCAGAAGCGACTGTCTTTATCGGTAAATTGAAGAGCCTCACCCGTACGTGATGAGATATAAAGCTGATGCTTTTTGGTATCACCAAAGTAAAATTTATAGATTGGCATATCCTTCGCTAACCTATTAAAGGGTATCCATTGATCTACTTCGCTCAGTGTATCTACTTTTACAATATCCGCAATACTCCATTTTCGAGCATAATTCTCTATTTGAGCATAGTTCACTTTTCTTATAAACTCGCTCGAATCGGCAACCAGATTATAGCTGCTATCTTTGGTCGAGACTTCGAATACAGACTGTCCATAGCTGGTAATTTTAAGACTGATTCGTTGAATCAATGTATCAGGATAGATACGATTCAGAACCTCTCCTATTCCGGGCATATCGGAAGATAATACTTCCGTTGTTCGGTTGCGGTCTTGCGGTGTTACTCTCGGAAAGTTGTGATAAATCATCACAAAACCCGATAGAAACCAAACAAGAAACAGGATACTGAGGAAAGTCCCCAGCACCCTGTGAATAGAATATAGAATTCTTTTTAGCATATTACCTTAAAGTATAAGCCATTGTAAGCAAGAAATTTCGAGGCATACTTGGTACCATCTGAGAACCTAGTGACTGGTTGAGATAGTCTTTGTCGAATACATTATTCACATTTGCTGAAAGGCGAACGTTGTTTTTCAACTTATACGAAACACCCATATCTACCAACCAATACGAAGGATATTCGGATGTGTTATCGGTATTGCGATATACTTTATCCATATACGAAACGGTAGTCACAAATCCTAAGTTTTTGAATGCACCTTTCTGTATAAGGTAATTGGCTGCTGCAAAAAATGTATTTTGAGGAACACCCGTCAATTTTTTACCTTTAAGAACTTCGCTTTCCATATAATCATTCTTTTTCATTTCACGAATAGTAGCATTTGTATAGCCATAACCTAACATTACATTAAGACCTTGTAAAGGAAAGACTGTAATATCAAGATCGAAACCTTTAGATCCGGATGAACCAACTTGTCCTACTACCGATTTAGTGATGCCATCCTCATCAACCTCATCTGTCTTTAATGTCTTCTTTTCATTGTTTCTGATTATGTAAAATACACTACCCGTTGCCTGTACATATTTTCCCAAGTTATAGCGAACTCCCACTTCACCTTGGTAACCTGTTTGAGGCTTGAATATTTCCTTACCATCTGATGGGTGAAATCTATCACCGTTTGAGTTTATATAGATTACATTTTCAGCATAAAAATCGCGATAAGGATTAAAGAATGAAGCCATCGAACCATATACCGAAAGATCTTTTGTTGGCATATATACAACACCTGCACGATAAGTAAACGACGAGGTATTGTTAATACTATATGCTGTCTGTTCCGATTTGTGGTATTGTCTTCCACCATCGTAAGTAGGCGCATTTGCTCTCATATATTTAAAGAAGTCGTAACGACCTGCCAACATCACTTTCCATTTATCATCAAGTTCTACTAAGTCTTGAAAGTAGATACTATGCATATAACTTTTGGTGATGATAGCTTTACTGAACGAAGAGTTCATATACCCCATACTTTGAGGGTTGTTTACTGCAACACGCGAATAAAGTCCCGGTCCATATACATCGTACTTGCTATTAAGAGGATCGGTTATGGGTGCAAGAGTATAACCTGTGTAAGAGTTACGAGCCATTAGCGAGAATGTATATCCTGCAATAAAATTGTGCTTGATACTACCGGTGTAAAAATCGCCAGAAAGTTCAAGCTGATTACTGAATGTCTTTGCCATGTGAGAGAATCTCAAAGGCGATGCTAAGTATACACTATCGAGGCAAATGTATTTCTTCACCTGTTCGCCTGCCTTATTTTTAGTCATATAATAGTGATCATAAATAGCCTTATCACTTTCCAGATATTTAAGAGATTCGGTTCCGAAATAATTGATATCATCATCAAAATAAGAGGCATGATTTTGCAGTTTCAAATGATCGCTAAACTTTTTATCATATTTTGCAGTCACATTCCATCCGTAGTTTTTGAAGAAATCAGATTGACTGTTGTAGCGTGACTCTCTGTTCAAACCCGGTTGCATTTGCCCTTTATTCAAAAACAATGCACCATCGCTGGTATTAAATACATCGTTTGTCATATTGGGTGGTAAACCAATCTCGGTACCATACCAGTCTCTATTGAAACCTGCACGAACATCAATATTACTTGTTGCATCTATTTTAGAAGCTAATGCAAAATAACCTGAAAAACGTTTATTTCCGTTATCTCTCCATCCATCTTGATTTGCATAATTTAGCAAGGCTCTATAATTAACCGATTTGTATAGCTTTCCACCAAAGTCCATCGAAGCCTGTTTGTTGTCCCAGCTACCATAAACCATGCGTGCATTCACTACATTGTAAGGTGTTGGCGATTTTCTTACAATATTCAAAACGCCACCTATAACCGATTGTCCGTAAAGAACTGATGCTGGACCTTTCAATAATTCCATCGATTCAACATCTGTAAGGTCTGCTACGGGATATGAATTTATCATCGTACGCTCATCTCTTATACCATCCACCATTATAGGCGTATAGTTAAAACCACGTACCGTAAGTGTTTGAAACGATCCGTAAGAGGTTTGCATACGCACTCCGGGAAGGAATTTTACGGCATCTTCTATATTTACGATCCCTCTTATTTCGAGGTCTTTGTAAGAAACTGTATTTATTGTCATCGGCAAGTATTCCAAAGGAACATTCAGCTTGCCTATTTCTGTTTTCTTTCGGCTAAAGTCTACTACTTCAATTTCACTGATAGAATATACTGTATCTACCATGCTCTTATTCTGAGCTGACATACCACTCACTGCCATCAATGCGATAGCAGAGAAAATTACTTTTTTCATGATTTCCATTGTAAAAAGGTCTCAGACCTATTTCTTGTTTATGGGTATATTATTGTATTTAAATAAAAAAGGTAAATCAACCTTATTCCATCTTTTCGCCGGTCACTTCATAGATTGCTTTCTTTTCTATGATACCGATTTTACGATGTGCTGATTTAAATTTCAGATGAGAGATGTATAAGTCTTGTACTTCGGGGTTTTGTCCCAATCCTTCCATTCTCACGTCCACAGAATAGCCTTCTTTTTCGAGGTCGTTTCTCCAGTCTTCTGCAATGTCATTTTTGGCATGCTCTCCGGCAACAAACATAAGTGGTACAAGTACTACTTTTTTCAATCCCGAAGCTTTCAATTGTTGATGCATATCATCAAAAGAAGGGTATCCCTCAATAGTTCCCACAAAACAATTGCTGTGACCTTTGGCTTTCAACATATAGTCGAGCATAGCATACTGAGCAGTATTAGAATCGGATGTACCATGTCCCACCCAAACATAAGCAGTATTAGGGTCAATATTTTTGGTTAATACACCTATTAGGTTCTCATAATCCTCAGGGCTATAAAGCAAAGGATCTCCAATTCTGATTTCTTTGAAGTCCGATCGCATCTCTGCGACATCTTTCTGTATAGACTCCATTTCTACTCCATCGATTATAGTGGATGGCTGAATTAGAATATGGGTATAACCGTCCTTTTTCAACTGCGCCAACGCATCTTGTGGTTTTTGCTTCATGATGCCACGTTCGCCTAAACGCTTTATTACAATTCGTGCAGTATATGCCTCACGCACTTCCACACCGGGAAACTCTGCCTGAGCTTTTTTGTTCAAGGCATCGATAGTCATCGCACGGGTATCATCGTGTGTAGTACCAAAATGGACCATTAGTATTGCTGCTTTATCGTGTCCTTGCAGATTTTCGAATATATTAGAATGCTCGTGGTTTTTACCTCCGTGAGCAGATACATTTACCATTGCTGCGAGCATTAACAGTATAAAAAGTAGATTTTTCATTAGTTCTTAAATTTTAAGGTTAAGCTTGCAAATACAGTTCTTCCGGGAGAAGTAGTTGCATATTTACTTCCAAAAGGTTTCTCGTCTCTGAAATTGAATATATTTTCGATTCCAAATCCGGGTTCAAAAATTAGTTTTTTTGCTCCTGTAAACGAATGGCTTGTTGCCAGATTCCACAATTGAAAAGGGCGGGCATTCATGTCCGAATAGTATGTTTCGCTTTGTAAGCGACTATTCAAGTTCACATTCAAACGATACGTTTTCCATTCCTTCATCCAGTTTCCGTTTACAATTCCTGTATGGCGACTCGACCCGAATAGTGGTTTATTTTCGACTCTGTTACGAGCATCCAGGTAACTATAATTCAAGCCTATCGAAAAACCTTCTCCCAGAAATGTATTCATCGAAACATCTACACCCTGAGTACGTGCCTTAGATACATTGTTGTACATATAACGGGTTTTAATACCGCCTGCCTCATCTTCGGGAGTGAGTGGTTGCACTTGTCTGTCGATAATATCTTTTATATTATTGATATAACCTGTTATCGAAAGGGTAAAATGATCGCTTATATACTCGGTATTAAGAGAGTAGTAATTAGATCTTTCAGGTTTCAGATTTGTATTTCCCTGACTAACCATGCTTCCCGATATTTTATCGTAATACAACTCTTGCAGATTGGGGGCTCTGAATCCTGCGGCATAGGATGCTCTGAAATTGAAATGATCTAAAGCATACATAGCCGAAACTTTTGGATTGAATTTATTTTTGAATGTTTCGTGATGCAGCAAACGAAATCCGGCAACGACCGATAAACGCTCTATTACCTTGATTTCATCCTGAGCATAAAATGCCATTGTATATGCCGATTTGGACTCTGCTAGACTTTCGGGATTTTTCATATACTCGTTCATGAAATCGAGTCCCGTATTTAATTTATGATTTTCACCGAGGCTGAATACGCCTTTTATCGTGGTATTGAAAAGACGTTGACGCTTGGTAAGGTCACGATCTCCGGCTTCAAACTTTCCTGATTTCTTCAAGTAATCTTTATAATACTCGTAGTTATCGAAATAGGAATCGAATGTGATGTAATTGACGTGTTTTCTGAAATGATAATCTCCTCCTAGAGCAAAGTTGTAATCTTTGTAAAACATATCGTATGCATAGTCAGCATAAGGACGATCGGTTTTCTTATCGAAATAAACTCCTTTGGTATAGATCGACGATTTCTTGGTCGGATTATACATAAACTTCTGAGATACGGTATTCGATTTGTAAGCTGCCATAGCCTGCTTACCTGTTTCTACTAAGGTATCTCGAGTGGGTTTACTCAGAGATTTAATCTCATACGGACTCAATTGCCACCCTTCGGTTTGTCGGCGTTGGTAGGTAGTTTGAGAAAACAGCTTGCCTACTTTAAACCCTAGGTTGGTATTCTGGTTGAATTGTCCATACTTAGAAACTCGTGTTGCAGATACAACATCTACAGTACTTTGTGGAGTATTGGTTATAATATTAATTACACCACCCATAGCCTCCGAACCATATAGAGAGGAAGCTCCTCCTTTTACAACTTCTACACGCTTGATGTTACTCATATCAATACGTTCCAGATCGTTATCGCCACCCACGTCTCCGGCCAAACGTTTACCGTCAACTAGAATAAGAATTTGCTTATTTCTAAGACCATTCATTACAATGTTGTAAGCTCCTTTGGTTGCAATAGAAGTAGACAGAGCAGCCAAAGCATCTTCGAAATTGAGAGTTCCTGTATTACTGATCTCCTTAGCAGTAATCACTTCAACAGGTACAGGTGTGTCTTTTAACCGGTGATAAGTTCCGGTTCCGGTAACAACTACCTCATTTAGATTTAAGTAAGATTTCTTTAATTGGATAACCATTTTGTCATCCGATTGGTTTACGTTTTGCTTCTGAGTCTCAAAATCCATCCGGCTCGTCCGCATCACATACTCTCCATTGGGCACATCTTTAAACATAAATTCGCCCTGATCGTTAGTTACTACACCGATTGTAGTTCTCTCCAAACGAACCGTTGCACACAATACAGGCTGACCTTCTTCATCAAGAACTTTTCCTTTCAAGGTCATCTGAGCAAACGCAAGACTTACTATACAACACCCAAGTGCTGTTAGCAATAGCTTCTTTCTCATTATAAAATGAAAATAAATTGTTTATAATAATATTCTTGACCCCGAGAATATATAAATAACTGGTTTGTTAGGCAGGTTTCCTGACTCACTCTATTTTGAACGCCTTCCCATTCATGCTGTAGAACAGTGGCAAAAGAATTGTTCAAAATTTTAAAGAGTTCACAGTAGCGGGCACTGTTTCGGATTCTGACCGAATTCCCTTTTAAATGCGAGAGACGAGTGTCTCACAGCATCACCTTAACGACCGCAAAGATACTTTTAATCTATTTTAAATAAACGGTATTCAGAAAAATAAATAAAACAAATAACATCATAGATACAGCTTATGATGTAAATTTTATATTTTTGCAATACAATAATAATTATAAAGCCATAAATTTTTTAGCTGTAAACAACAGTATTACAGCGAGATAAAACTTTAAATATTCACAATTACTTATATATGGATAAGACTTCTCGTTTCCTTATATCGGCTACAACCTCCGGTTCGGGCAAAACCACCCTTACTCTGGGTCTTTTGAGAGCATTGAAAAATAGAGGACTCAAAACTCAACCATTTAAATGTGGTCCTGATTATATTGATACTAAGTACCACGACATGGCTTCGGGTAATCACTCTATTAATCTCGATGTATTTCTTGCCTCCACGCATCATGTAGAATCGCTCTATTCGAAGTATGCAACCAACAAAGATGCTTGTATTGTTGAGGGCGTCATGGGCTTATATGACGGCTATAACCGCATGCAGGGAAGCAGTGCCCAGATAGCTGAATTGCTAGATATACCTGTTGTGCTCGTTATCAATGCTAAATCGATGGCTTACTCTGCCGCTGCTCTACTCTTTGGTTTCAAGAACTTCTATAAGAATATAAATGTAGTAGGTGTCATCTTTAACTTTGTAGCTTCCGATAGTCATTACAGTTATCTGAAAGATGCTTGTGAAGATGTAGGACTAGAGGCTTTAGGGTATTTACCGAAGGATACGAATGTTGAAATCCCATCGCGTCACTTGGGATTAAATATCGAAAAGGAATTTATATTTGATGAGTTTGCCAACAAGGTGGCTGCACTTATCGAAAAACACATAAACGTTGATCGTCTACTCGAAATTACTGCGACCAATAAAATAACCAACGCCTCGAAAGAAGAAGAAGAAAAAGCAAAAGGTAATCTAAATATTGCTGTGGCTTATGACGAAGCTTTTAATTTCATCTACCACGAGAATATTGAGCATCTGAAAAAACTAGGCAATGTTTCATTTTTTAGCCCTATAAAAGATAAAGAACTACCTCTAAATTCTGATTTGGTATATCTACCGGGAGGCTATCCCGAATTATATTTGAAGGAATTGAGTAGTAATACATCAATGCTCGAAAGTATCAGATCATATATAGAAAACGAGGGTAAATTGATAGCCGAATGTGGTGGTATGATGTATCTCTGTACTTCGATTGCAGACAAGGAGGGTATTGAATATCCTATGGTTGACATTCTTAAGCAAACTGCCACCATGCAACACATGAGATTAAAACTGGGATACAGATCTTTCACTTACAAGGGGCAATGTATCAAAGGTCACGAATTTCATTATTCGAAAGTAGAAGACCCCCACAACAATACGTCTACTGTAACCCAAATACATAATGCTAAAGGAACTGAGGTGGATACCAAACTTATAAGATATAAGAATACAATTGCAGGCTATACTCACATCTATTGGTCTGAACTCGATTTAATGAAATTGTTTGAGTAACTCTACGTTTACTTTATTCACAATACAGAAAAACCCCGAAAGCCAATATATTGCTTTCGGGGTTTCTTATAGTTATAGCTGCATTTATATTACATGGGTACTCTCATCCTTAAGTTAGGATTTACATACACATTTGTACAATCGCCAATTTTTATAGTGATTGGTACACGTCCACTTTCGCAGTTATTTTTTGTTTGCGTCACATAATAAGTAGCTCCATCAACCAAAACAGTCGTTAAGGGCAAAACTCCTGCTGAAACAGCTGTGGCATACCATTTTATATTTTCGCCATTTACACTTACATTAGCTAATGTATTTACCGGTAACTGACAAACCTTACTTGGTTGAACACCAGCATCTACCGAATCGGTTCTTTTTACGACTAAAACTGTACCTGTTACAATACAAGTAGCATTGTACTTAACCTGCACCCTATAGGTACCATAGCCAAATGTACGCAAGTCAATAAATGAAGCTGTACTTATTGTACCAGTAAAATTTGGGTCTCCTATTTTTGTCCATACATACTCCGTGTACTCTGTACCAAAGAATCCATCTGCTGTAAGAGTATAGCTTGCAGGAACATCAGCATCTATAAAGTGACAAGTCCAGTCGGAAGGAAAACCATTAAACTCTCCTGAGTTATAGGCATCATAAGTTATATTGGTATTATTCTGACCGGCAACTGTACTTTTATCTCTGAAATGAAGCGTCATCCCCCCTGTTGCATTGATATCTTTTATGTTGACAAAGTTAAAGTCACTACGACCTCCCAATAATTTTAAATTTGCCTGTGTACCTGATGTACTACTTTTCACAAACAATATCAGACAGGTATTCCCCGACATGGTCAATCTTTCTTTAACAGTCTGAATATCCCCTCCTACCGACAATGTATATGTACCACCTGCGGTTAAAAATAATTGGTTAAACATATTATGCCCGGAGAGAGAACCAACTGTGCCCTTAAACTCTACACGATTAAATTGCACCTCTTTTCCAACCGATGTACCAGTACTTTGTAGAGTTGCACCAGAAGGACTTGCATTTTCGAACGTAACATTGTTATATATTTGTCCGGCGTACACACTAAGATTACCTGAAGAACCCGTTAGGTGAATATGTGAAGTACCTGCATTAACAGTTAAATACTGACTATTTAATAGAACACTTGATGTAAAATATATATCGGAACTACCCAGATTAAGGGTTCGGGCTACAATACCTGAATTAATATAAAAACTAGTTCCCTCAACCCTGTTATTATTGGTATTAAAAACACCTGCATTTATAGATAAAGTAGCACCTAATTTAAGCTCATCCACCAATGAAATTGAAGAGGTTTCATATATATATACATTATATGTACCGGTTTTAACACCATTACTGGTAATTGTTTTAGGTATTCCTGTATTCTGGTAGTTTACAATATAAACACTCATTGTCATACCCGACTGCCAAACTGAGGAGCCATATATGTTGAACGAAATACTAGTGGAACTAGTCGATGTTAAAGTTGGTGGAGTAACTGCACCTGCACATGTAATATTGCGACAATAGGCAGTTGCCTCTATAGTTACAGTTTTAGAGGCAGACGTAAAGCCCGAACCAGCATCAAAAAACACATTACTATTGGGTGAGGGAACACAAGCTCCACCCTGACCTCCGGAAGTAAACGACCAATGGCTGGCATCGTTCCATACACCACTACCACCTACCCAATACAAATCAGGTGAGGCCGATGTAGCAAAATTCCAACCTGTATTACCTCCATTGTCTATTGAATTACTAGCGACAAAAGAGGCTCCACCAATGGCTTTAATATCTTTCATCATAACTCCAGATACTTTAGGTAAAGCACCAACGGGCATAGATACAACAGCAGCATACCCAGCGGTAGTCGATTGTATAGCTGCCCAGCCCAAGCAATCTGACTCTACAGAAAAAACTCCTGTAATCGTCTGAGTATACGCCTGATTAGATGCACTTTGCATGGTATAGTTTTTACCCGGAGCAAATATCAGATCTTTAAAAGTATTATGCCCAGAGATAGCTCCAAGACCCTTAAATTCTACGCGATTATATCTAACATTATTAGTCGCTAAACCAGCGTAAGCAAGAGATGCTGTTGAGGCAAGGGGATGTTCGAAAGTAACATCATTATACACCTGACCTGCAGCAGGATAAAGAATTGCAGTGGTATTCTTGAAATGAATATGCGAAGTACCTGCATTTAACGTTAAAAGAGCAACGTTTGAATACCAATAATTACTTATATATACTTCGGAACTACCCAGATTAAGAGTTCTAGGACTAGTGCCTCTATCGCCATAAAATGCATAACCAATCTCAACTCGATTATTATTCGTATTAAAAGTCCCCGCATATAAATACAAAGTGCCATCCACTTTATAGTTATCAGTGAGAGAAATAGAAGAGGTTTCATAGAAGTATACATTATTCCCTAGACTTGAAACTCCATTGCTGGTAATTGTTTTAGGTACACCTGTATCTTTGTAATTAATAGTATACACACCAAATATCATATCCTGTTGCCAAACTGACGAACCGTATATATTTAATGAAGCTGTACCTGTATAGGTTACAGTAGGAGGAACGGCTGCTCCCGAAAATGTAATGTTGCGACAATAGGCAGTCCCATTGACCGTTATGGTCTTAGAAGCTGAGGTAAAGCCCGAATTGGCATCAAAAAATACATTACTACTAGGAGAAGGTACACAGGCTCCGCCTACACCACCCGAAGTGAGAGACCAGTGGGCAGGGTCGTTCCAGACGCCCGTTCCCCCTACCCAATACAAATCGGAAGAAGCAGAAGCTATAAAGTTCCAACCAGTGTTACCTCCATTATCTATTGAGTTATTAGCAGTAAAAGTAGCGCCACCTGAGGCTTTGATATCAGTCAATACAGCACCTGAGACTTTTACCTCTGCACCAGTAGGCATAGACAGATTAGCTGGGCTTCCGGCTGTAGACGATTGGATAGGAAGCCACCCTACACATTCTGATTCGGCTGACAATGAACCCGTAATTGTCTGAGTTACATTATTACCCAACAGGTAGGTTTTACCTGGAGAGAAGATCATTTCCTTAAAGGTGTTATAACCATAGATAAGCCCATCTCCTTTAAATTCGACTCGGTTAAAATTAATATTTTTAGTAGCTGTACCACCAGATTGAATACATGAAGTGGAGGAAGCCTCGTTTTCAAAAACAACATTATAATATACCTGACCCTCGTAAGGATAAAGATATGCTGTGGTACCCATGAAATGAATAGTAGAAGTACCTGCATTGAGTGTAATAGACGCCGAGTTCATATACATATAATAAGAATTAATGTAAATATCGGAACTCCCCAGATTAAGAGTCTTGGGAGTAGAGCTTTGAGTGGCATGAAAATAATAACCAACGTCTATTCGATTATTATTGGTATTAAAGATTCCGGCATTTATAATTAAATTAGTGCTAATTTTAAAATTATCTACAAGTGAAACGGAACTAGTTTCGAATAAATAGACATTACCTCCCGATGTAACACCATTACTTGTAATAGTTTTAGGTATACCTGTATCTTGATAGTTAATCTGGTTTACACTCACTGTCATACCCGCCTGCCATACAGATGAGCCATATATATTTAATGCATTTGCAGTAGTACTCGAATAAGTTAAAAGCGGTGGAATAGCTGCTCCTGCAAAAGTAATATTGCGGCAATTAGCAGGCACATTGAGCGCTATAGTTTTAGAAGAAAGGGTAAATCCCGAATTGGCATCAAAAAACACATCATCAGTAGGTCCCGGTACTACACCTGGTATACCCGCTCCGCCCGAAGACGTTCGCCAGTGATTGATATCCGACCAGTTACCCGAACCTCCCACCCAATAATAATTGGCGCTAAAAGCTGAGAGAGAAGAGAAAAAGAGTATAGCAAAAAATAACAGTAGCTTATTCATTTTCATTTTTATGTGTGTTGTTTTTAGATAATATAAGCGATCGTTTTATCGCACTTTGAACACTATATTTATGAATGTATTTGCTGTAATAGTAAATCCTGATGCCATTTTATAAGTAAGCACACCAATATTGGATATAGCTAAGCTGGTGAAAACCTTATTGTCGTAGTAGGTGACAAAATAATCAAGCTCATTGTTTTTAAGAACCGGCAAAGCTCCAGCTAAAGGACTTTTTGCTGAACTCAGAGCATCGCTCATCTCGAACTGGCTCTTATAGACGTTATACATATCAACGGTAAAAGTTTCTGTAGCCTTATTATAAGCAGGGTCATCCACAGAAGTAGGTAATACTATGGAAGGAGCATAAAAAAAGATTGAGTTTTGAGGTACCATCTGAATCCAACGTGTACCATCGTTGTAATATAATCCTTCAGGAATATTAGTTCCATCAATATTAAAAACAGTCATTCCATTTACGTGTGTCGGCAATGGAGAGGCAAGTGTTAGTGACGATAATTTAACCCGAGGTAAAAGTAAGCCTCTGTTGGATGTTCCATCTGTATTTTCTCTTAATTCTAATAAAGCACTGTTGTTGGCTGCTTCTCCAACTCCGATAGTTACCTGTGCTTGCATGCACAAAGGCATCAATACTAATAGTAGTAATAGTATCTTATTCATAAATAGTTAAAGTAATAAAGTTTGAAATATCATTTTATTGTTTTAAGTGTTTTATTTTCAGTACATTTATAAAAACATCAATACGTATTGAACTATATCGCAAAATTTCGTTTTCGAAAATTTAGCAATACTGATAAAACCAGATTAACACTTAGGTCAATCTACAGTCATTCAAAAAAAGACATAGGAATATCTATTCAAGAGTATACTGAAATTATAATTTGTTTATCACATCGATTATATTAGATAGAATCTAACTAATCTTTTTGTTATTAACACAAAAGGATAAGACTGAGCAGTGAACTATTTAACTATTGCTCATAAGTTCACTTTCTATAAAATGTTAATGTTGTTACTGTTGTCATTGTCGCCGTTCATCAACCTATGATATATAAAATCTATTATAAGCGGCAAATATATAAAGATATTTGCGATTATCCAAAATAACATATATTACATTAAATAGCAGTTTTTTTATTATTTTAGCTATACTATTACATGGGTACTCTCATTCTTAGATTAGGATTTACATACACGCTTGTACAATCACCAATTCTTATAGTAATGGGCACACGTCCGCTTTCGCAGTTATTTATTGTTTGAGTAACATAGTAAGTAGCTCCATCTTTCAGAACAGTCGTTAAGGGTAAAACATATGTTGAAACTGCTGTTGCATACCACTTTAGATTTTCACCAACCACACTTACATTAGCTAAAGTATTTACCGGTAACAAACAAACTTTACTTGGTTGAACGCCACCATCTACATTGTCTGTTCTCTTTATTATTGTAACCAAACCCGATACTATACAAGTGGCATTGTATTTAACCTGCACCCTATAAGTACCATAACCCAATATACGCAGATCGATAGAGGATTCTGTACCTATTACATCGGGAAAGTTGGGATCTCCAACCTTTGTCCAAATATACTCTGTGTACTCATTTCCAAAGAAACCGTCTGCTGTTAGAGTGTAACTCGTAGAAATATCGGTATCTATAAAGTGACAAGTCCAATCTGAAGGAAAACCATTAAACTCTCCCGAGTTATAGGCATCATAAGTAATGTTAGTATTATTCTGACCAGCAACGGTACTTTTATCTCTAAAATGTAGCGTTAAACCTCCTGTTGCATTAATGTCTTTTATATTCACAAAGTTAAAGTCACTACGACCTCCCAACAGATTCAAATTTGCTTGCTGACCTGCTGACGAACTTTTCACAAATAACACCTGACAGGTATTTCCCGACATAGTTAGTCTGTTTTTAACCGTTTGCACATATTCGCCCCATGTTAATGTATAGGTGCCACCTGCCGTTAAGAATAGTTCATTAAACACATTATGCCCTGATAGAGAACCTAATGTGCCTTTAAACTCTACACGATTGAATTGAACCTCTTTTCCTGGTGAAGTCAATGCAGTTGTGATAGATGCTATATTAGGAAATTTATACTCGAACGTTAAATCATAAAATACCTGTCCCGTATATGCAATAAAATTTGCTTCTAAGTTCGTCATATGAATATGCGAAGTTCCTGCATTTACAGTGATATAGGAACTATTTGTATTAAATGTATTAAACACATATATATCAGAACTACCTAAATTGACTGCTCTTGATGCAGTACCACTCCCACTAAAAAAGTAATGAGCATCTACCCTATTATTATTAGTATTAAAAGTACCCGCATATAAAAGAAAGCGACCATATAAATAGAGGTCATCAAGAAGAGAAACTGAACTTGTTTCATATATCTGCACAGAGCTCTGTGTGCCAATCTTCAGACCTGCCTTAACACCATTTGTTGTAATGGTTTTAGGAGTTCCATTATTCTGGTAATTAGTAGTATAAATATCCATAACCATATCTCTTTGCCATACGGATGACCCATATATATTTAGTGACATAGTAGAACTCAGAGCACTTATAGTAGGCGGAGTAGCAGCACCTGCAAATGTTATATCACGGCAATAAGCTGCTCCTTCTATTGTTACTATTTTAGAGGTAAGTGTGAAGCCCGAACCGGCATCAAAAAAAACATTGCTTGTTGGAGAGGGTACACAAGCGCCACCTGTACCGCCAGAAGTAAACGACCAATGGCTGGCATCGTTCCACTCCCCTGCACCACCTACCCAATACAAATCGGGAGAGGCTGAAGTAACAAAAGTCCACCCTGTATTACCCCCGTTATCTAGCGAGTTACGAGCTGTAAAATTAGCTCCACCCGTAGCTTTAATATCTGTCAGCAGAGTACCCGACACCTTCACCTGCGCAGAGGCAGGCATAGACAGGGTAGCAGGATAGCCTGCTACTGATGATTTTATACTTGCCCATCCCAAACACTCCGCTTCAACAAATAAACCTTTGTTTATAGTTTGAATATACTCTTGGTTAGTAGCACTCTGTACCGTATAAATTCTTCCCGGTGCAAGTATCAGCTCATTAAATGTATTATAGCCCGAAATATAACCACTTCTTTTATACTCTACACGATTAAATTTTACAGTATTAGTTACACTACCTGCCGTAGAAGCAGCAATGCTTCCCGAAGAAGCCTCTACATTTTCGTAGGTTACATCATAATATTGCTGACCTGCATAAGGATAAAAAATCCCGGAAGTACCCGTGAAATGAATATGCGAAGTACCTGCATTGAGCGTTACAACAGCAGTAGCTAAATTTAAATGAGCATCAATATATAGATGTGAGCTACCCAGATTAAGTGTTCTACGGACAGTACCAACATTTCCAATAAGCTGAGACACCTCTACTCTATGATTATTGGTATTGAAAGTACCTGCATTAATATACAAATAAACAGGTGTTTTGAAATCATCCAATAATGATATAGAACTTGCCTCGTTGAAATGAGTATAATAGACACCAGTTGTAACACCATTGCTCTTAATGGTCTTAGGCACACCAGTACTCTTGTAATATACATAATATGCATCGAATTTCATACCCGCTTGCCACACTGATGAGCCATATATATTTATTGTTGATACTACATTCGGATTATTTACGGTAGGTGGAACTGCTGATCCATCAAACACAATATTACGACAGTATACAGACCCTCTAAATGTTACCTCTTTTGAACTTGATGTGAAGCCCGAACCTGCATCAAAAAAGACATTAGTAGTTGGAGAGGGTACGCAGACGCCGCCAACACCACCCGAAGTTAGCGACCAATGAGCCTTGTCGTTCCAATCTCCCGAGCCTCCTACCCAATACAAATCGGGACTAGGTGAAGTAATAAAAGTCCACCCTGTATTCCCCCCATTATCTACCGAATTATTAGCTGTAAAATTAGCACCTCCTATACCTCTAATATTGGTAAGCACAACGCCTGAAACTTTTACCTCTGCAGTAGCAGCCATAGATAAGGTACTATTAACTCCTTCAGTAGCAGACTGGATAGAAATCCAACCCACACATTCGGATTCGGCAATTAAGGAACCGGTAATAGTCTGAGTAGCTGAGCTTACCAGCAAATAACTTTTACTTGGAGCGAAAACAAGTTCCTTAAAAGTATTATATCCATAGATAGAGCCGTCTCCTTTATACTCTACACGATTAAATTTCACATTATCGGCAGCTGTACCACCACCTGCCTGAATACTTGACAATGTGGAATTTGGGTTTTCGAAGAAGACATTGTAATAGGTCTGTCCTTTTGCTGAGTGAAGATATGCTATATTACTATCAACGAAGTGAACAGTAGATGTACCTGCATTAAGTGTCAATAGCGTTGAGTTCATGTACATATAAAAACTACGAATGTAAATATCGGAACTGCCCAGATTCAATGTACGAGGAGCAGTACCTTGGTCTCCATAAAAAGAACCCCCAATATCCATATTATGATTATTGGTATTGAAAACACCTGCATTGAAGTAGATGTTAGAAGTTATTTTAAAATCATCCATAAGCGAAACCGAACTAGTCTCTAAAAAGTAGACAATTCGTCCCGATGAAACACCATTGCTGGTTATTGTTTTATTAGTGCCTGTATTCTGATAATTTATCTGGCTTGTACTAATCGTCATACCAGTTTGCCATACGGATGAGCCATATATATTTAAATGATTTGCTGAACCCGAAGTCACAGTTGGCAGAATAGTTAATCCGGCAAAAGTTATGTTACGGCAATTAGCAACCACATTTATAGTTACAGTTTTAGATGAGGCAGTAAATCCCGAATTGGCATCAAAGAAGACATCATCCGTAGGACCTGGTACTACACCCGGTATACCTGTCCCTCCCGAAGAGGTTCGCCAATGGTTGATATCCGACCAGTTACCGCCACCGCCTACCCAATAGTAATCGGCTGCAAATACAGAAAAGGATGTCAGAACACAAAAAATAAAAACCAGCAAAAATTTGTTCATAATTTTATTTTATGGTGTTATTGAAAAACACAGAATAGCTATTTATCGTACTTTGAAAATTATGTTTATAAATGTATTTGCAGTAATGGCAGATCCTGCAACAATTTTATAAGTAAGTATACCTGTATTGGATATTGCCAGATTAGTGAAGACCTTATTGTCATAATAGGTCACAAAATAATCAAGCTCAGTGCTCTTAAGAACTGGTAAAGATCCTGCCAAAGGACTTTTTGTAGAACTAGCTGCATCGCTCATCCCAAACTGACTTTTGTAGATATCATACATATTAACGGTAAAAACCTGAGTAGCTTTGTTGTAAGCAGGATCATCGACCGAAGTAGGTAACACAATAGATGGAGCATAAAAGAATACGCTGTTTTGAGGTACCATACGTATCCAACGCGTACCATCATTATAATATAAACCCTGAGGAATATTTGTTCCGTCGATATTATAAACGGTCATCCCATTCACGTGTGTAGCTAATGGAGCGGAAAGAGTAAGAGACGTTAGTTTAACACGAGGAAATAATAACCCTTTACTCGATGTACCATCTGCATTTTCTCTTAATTCTAACAAAGCGCTCTTATCTGCAACTTCTCCGGTACCAATCGTCACCTGCGCATAAGTGCATAAAGGTATCAATACCAACAATAACAATAATATTTTCTTCATAAATAGTTAGTAATAAATTTGAAGTGTAAAATGTTTATTTCTAGTGATTTTAGTTTCAGTATATTAAAACAGTACTCTACTAAGGAGATAAAAAACAGATTAACAGTTAAGAAAATCTATATTCTAAAATTCTTAATTCAAGAGAAGTAACCATAAAAATCATTTTCATTACAATGTCCAAATATGTAAAATAGACACGTTAAAAAAAACACAAGAGTATACTATTAATTCAATTTTATTTTTTTTCGCAGACTGTTAGGTGCGGACAAAATTAGTTGAATCATTATGTTGTTAACATAATAAAGCAGATGTAGCAGTTAGTGTATTAACTATTACTCGTGAGCTTCGACCCTCTTATTTGATGTTATTGTTATTACTGTTGTCATTATTAGCTATAAAAGCCATTCCAAGAGACAAATATATGAAGTTATTTGCGATTACACAAAATACCCCATGCTATATTAAAAAAGTAACATTTTATTTTTAATAAATTAAGAAGAAAAACACCCTTAATCAACTAATAATCAGAGCTTAAAATTGAATTAATATACAATTTAATCAGATAAAACAGAATAATTATTCATCTATATCATATCGCTAGTCATAAACTGTATAAATATTCCAGAAACAAATCTTATTGTAAAAACAGGCAATTATCTACTCTAATATTAGATTAACACTAACAAAGAGTATTACCAAGTAATTCTTACTTAACATTTCAGAAATCACAAAACAAAGAAAGAGGATATAAATATCCTCTTTCTTTAAAATTTATTCTGAACTATTTATTTCTTAAAATTCGAATGTAAATGCGGATTCACTGGTAAGAAACAAGGTCGAGGATTTATCACTATACTGCTTGCATTAATCAAAGGAGTGAATACACCCGGTGAGTTCTCAACATAAGGAGTTACAGTAAGTGTTTTTGCTCCACCCGATCTATATATATGTGTACGATGCTGATTTGCTCCTACCGAAACATTATAATCTTTTTCGGTAGCAGAACCGTCTCCCCAGCTCCACTCAAAATATCTTAAATTATCGTACCTCGAATCGGCTATCGAATAATTAATCTCAGTTGAATAATCGGTTTCACCATCAATACAAGGTGTTTTATTTCCATCGATTGCTACTTTAAACCACGAGGCAGCAAAAGAAGGTAAACCAAACTGAGCAGTTCCTGTTAAAAAATCGGCAGGAAGCTGATATATTCTCAAATTGTCTCCCTCTTCGGGATTATCAATTACAGTAAGAGATTTAGTGCTGCGAGCGGGAATATACATCCTACCATCGGGTCCTAATTGTACAGCACGCACACTCGATCCTCCAATCACATAAGTTTTGGGTAGAACTTTAGAAGGATCGGCAGCCGCAAGTAAAGCTCTAAAATCGAAAACAGCTAAACCCGTAACCGTACCAATGTATAAATATTTCATAGACTCAGAGAATTCAACTCCGTAGGGATTAGCCATCGAGATCATTCTAATATTAGTACATTCTCCTGTTGTATTATTAAAGTCTCCGAATACAAGTTTTGCACTGGTATTACTACCCCAAACAAAAGTTTTACCATCAGGGGTAATTTTTAGATAACCTCCTGCGGAGAGAGAAGTAACAGCTCCTGGCACTTCTGATATTACCGGTTGAGCAGCAGCACCGGCATCAGTCATTAACCAAGCATTCATATAAGCCGGACTACCTACGCCCGGAGCAATCACCCAATAATCGCGCCTATTGGAATGGCGGATAGATGTTATAGTTTCACTCGTTATACCCATTGATCCTTGAAATCTGATATTCTTATATGCAGCCATCACTTCACCTAAAGGGTTTGTTGTCATATCAACAACAGAGTATGCAGCATTATCTGCGCCCTGTTGCCCTACTGTGGCTACTATATATTTAGTTGTACTACCGGGATATGGCAATACAATACCCGCTTGGGCCGAAGAGGCGTCGCCCAACAAACCACTACCTAGGGGCATCTGCAAGTCTTGCTTGTTCCAGACAGTTCTTCCATCCGAATAGAACAACAAATTGCCTTCGGTATCTGATATACTGAAACATCCCTCGCTCGCTGATATTTTAGAACCTACTAAATTAGTAGGTAACCCCGTCAGCACCACATCACTTGCACCAAACAAGCCCGTAGCTAAGAGATCGCGAGTTGCATTCCAAGTAATACCACAATTGCTACCAAAATGCCAGTTATAAATCTCCTTCTGTGCTGTTGCACCTAAACAGAGCATAAATAAGACACTCAACGAAAATATTTTTCTCATCACTTCATTCATAACCTCAATCCTTTACAACCAATATGATAGTAATAAATGATCCGGCATCAATTTCGGTTTTCAGAACATTGTAATTAAGCACTCCGGCAGCCGATATACTATTCACTTTAACAACTGTGTTATCATAATAGGTTACTACAAAATCGAGTTTATCGGCAGTATATAAATTGGGTATAGTAGCCAGAGCTGCATTACTGCTTATATAAGTAGAATTGCCTGTTTTAGTAAATTGCTTCTTATACTCGGCATACAAATCGAAAGTTACATTATTGGCTACAGCGGTTATAGGCAAATTAAAGGGAGGCATATAAAAAAACTGTAAGCCTGCACCCGACCCTACCGATCGCCAGATAGTACCATCAAAATAATAGTAACCAGCCTGAGTAACTTTTACTGTTTTAGCAGTAGTTGTTCCCGTTACATCTGTTACGTAAACGATAGTACCCGTTTGAGCAGCCAGATATTTTCCATCTTTAGAAGCCAGTTGAGTTAATGTTAGACGAGGAGCCATAAAACCTTCGGCGGTAGTAGCGTCAGTGTTAAATGCCTGAACATCGAGCGATACTTTTGGGTCAACGGTGTTTACTCCAACTTGACCAAACCCAGCTACACCTGCACATAAGAATAAGCTTAGCGATAAAAATAATTTCCTCATAGTGTTCTCTTATATATCCTTGTTAAAGATTAGTGTAAAAAGCCAATTGGAGAAAAACGTTGAAGACTAATTTCTATTGATTGTGCAATCAAATAAAAGATTAAGAGTTCATTAGCGGATAACCGACATAACCCCGCACAAAATACGATTGTTAATACCAGTGTGAAAAATCGGGCATGAAACAAAGAAGCATAATATCATAATATACCCAAATTCATTTGGATAGAATCAATTAAGCTCTTTATGCTTTTAACATAAGAGAATACCAATAGTCAATCTTATTTTAATTGTTGCCGGTTAGTCCACTTTTTTTAGATGTTGTCGTCGTTCTTCCTATAAAAGCTATTTTAACACAACAAAGATATACATATTATTTGTATTTATCTAGAATTTGAAATTTGCTTTAAATGACAAATATCTTTTTTATTGATCTATAGATGAGCGTAGAGTGTTAACATGAAAAATTCCATTAAAAGACGTGTTACCCAGTATAAAACTATTATATATTATTCAAAATGGAACTCTCATCCTTAGATTGGGATTCACATAAACATTTATACAATTCCTAAGTTTCACGGTAAAATATACACGCGCACTTTCGCAATTATCCTTAGTTTGCGTAACGTAATAACCCGCTCCATTTACCAAAACAGTAGTTAACGGGTAATCTGCATATCTCAACCGCCGGTTCGGCAGGAACAACCGGAGCCGTTCTCTCAACTATATTAATTGTAGCTACTACAATACATTTGTTCATAATCCTTAGTTAGTTGTTGTTGTAAAATACAAAGTAGCTTTTATCGTACTTTAAACACAATATTTACGAATGTTTTTGCTGTAATAACAAACCCCGATTTCATCTTATAGCTAAGTATACCGTCATTGGTTATTTTCAATTCGGAGAAAACGGCATTATCGTAGTAAGTCACAAAATAATCCAGTTCATTACTTTTTAGAATCGGTAAAACTCCTGCCGAAGGACTTTTGGCTGAGCTAAGAGGATCGCCCATACCGAACTGGCTCTTATAGACATTATAAATAAAAGCAGTAAATACCTGAGTATCCTTGTTATAAGATGGATCGTCCACAGAAGTGGGCAATACAATAGACGGAGCATAAAAGAAAATGCTGTTTTGAGGTACCATCTGTATCCAACGTGTACCATCATTGTAATAGAATCCCTGAGGAACATTCGTTCCATCAATATTAAAAACTGTCATACCATTTACGTGTCCGGGTAATGGAGACGAAAGGCTTAAGGATGACAATTTAACACGAGGCAGCAGTAAGCCTCTATTGGATGTTCCATCCGTATTTTCTCTTAACTCCAATAAGGCACTCTGGTTTGCAGCCTCTCCTACCCCCACGGTTACCTGCGCTTGCATACACAAAGAAATCGACAGCGATAGTAGTAATAATACTTTCTTCATAAACAGTTTTTTTTATATTTATTTTAAAAGGTTGTTTCTAATATTCAAAATCACAGGAAATTATATTAGGCTTTATTTAATAAACCAAAGTACCCGATGAGGCGACCAAGCATCTGTTGTTTTTTGATGCCAGTTGAGTCAATGCAAGACAGGAAGCCATAAGATCGTCGGAAGTAGCAGCATCTACGATAGATGCCCGAAAATCAAATAAAGCTTTTAGGTAAGTAATGTTTACTCTAATCTGATTAAACACAACTATACCAGTACATAAGAATAAGTTTATCATCAAAAAAAATAGTTTTCCTATACAGTTATTGTAATATATTGACCAGCAATTGCGATAGAAACAATTGACGGGATTAAACCTCAAGACTAGTTTCTATTGATCTCAATATCAATAGGGGCATAAGAATACATTAGCTAAACGACAATAAGAAGGTCGAATAGTATACAATTATTTTAACAAAAGATAGTTCAGGCATAAAAGAGAAGAGCATAGCACGTTAATATATTCAAACTTACTTGAATAAAAACAATTATGCACCTAATACTTTTAACACAATGGGATACCAGTAGGCTGTTTAATTTTACATGTTGCCAGTTAGTCTACTTTTTAAATATTGTTGTCATCATTGCCGCATACGCGATTTTAATACTACAAATATATGCATATATTCTATTCGCACAAAGGATAAGTCGCCTACCTTAATAGACAACATCTATTGTTTTTCGCTTTTTTAATTACAAAACACTTTTAAAATGTTAAAACCCACAAAAAGAAACAGCTTTAACAATTAAATCAAGACAAATATTATGAAACAGGAAAATCATCTATTAACGATAGATTATATCGATAACTTCAATTTATTGAAATAACTAAGATTTGCCTCATATCTCATTTTGCCGTATATTTGCAGTTCATTAACTCATTAATAAAACTTTAAAAGAATGGCAGAAGCACCTAATTGTCCACAGTGTGACATGGAAAATACGTATTTCGACGGAACAGTATACATCTGTCCTGATTGCAGTAACGAATGGTCTACCGATGGCAATGATGTAGAAGCAGACGACACACCACGAGATAGCAATGGAGCAGAACTTATAGACGGCGATGCTGTAACGGTTATAAAAGACCTTAAAGTAAGAGGCTCATCGATGGTTATTAAAAGAGGTACAAAAGTAAAAAGCATCAGATTGACAGAAAATCCTGAAGAGGTAGATTGCAAAATAGATGGTTCAAGTATTGTTCTCAAAACTTGTTTCCTCAAGAAAGGATAATAAAATAAACTACTCACAATTAGAGTAAAAGAGTTGATTCGTATTTCTGAATCAACTCTTTTTTTGTGCTAAAATTCGCCGCTACTTTTTAATTTTGAATACACTCATAAATATTACTGATTTTTATGATCGAAATCTGAAAGAAATTCTAAATTTGCACCGCATATCATATAGTGTATTTATTTGATAGTAATTTATCAAGCGGCTATAAAAAAAAATGAGAGTTAAAGGTTATTTTTGGGGTTGTTTATCATCAGCAACATATGGTCTGATTCCCCTATTTGCCATTCCGATACTAAAGAAAGGAATGCTTTACGATTCGGTATTATTCTACCGCTTCACCTGCACATCTTTACTGATTGCCTTGCTGATGTTGGTCAAAAAAGAATCTTTTGCAATCACCAAGAAAGAATTACTCCCCCTTGTTTCTCTGGGGATACTCTTTGCTATGTCTGCACAGTTCTTATTCTGGGGATATCAATTTATAGCAGTAGGCACTGCTGCCACCATACTTTTTCTCTATCCCGTATTTGTAGCCTTGCTAATGGCTATTCTCTTTAAAGAAAAAATACCAAAGGTGTCGCAACTGGCTATCATCATTGCATTTCTGGGAGTGTCGCTATTATATAAAGGAGAAAATGGTACTTCGTTGAATCTATTTGGAGTCGGGCTATTACTCCTTTCGGCACTCTTTTATGCCATATATATTGTGATAGTCAATAAATCGAGCGTAAGAAACATGTCTGGATATAAGCTTACTCTTTATGCAATGATTTTCAGTTCATTATTCTTTCTCGTAAAAGCATCCTTATCGGGGGGAGTAGAAGCGTTTCCCGATGCAATAAGCCTAGTCGATCTGCTCATGCTAGCACTATTAGCAACCGTAGTATCAAACATTGCTATGGTATATTCCGTTCAGTACATTGGGTCTACCGCTACCGCAGTACTTGGAGCCATGGAACCGGTAACGGCTGTTTGTGTAGGAATTTTCGCATTCAAGGAAGTATTCACCAAAAATTTGGCATTGGGAATCCTGCTCATTGTAATATCCGTTTCGCTGATTGTTCTTTCCGACATAATATCCAAAAAGATTAAATTTAAAGTAAACCATAAACCCAAACTTGGGAATAGATAGGACGATCACTCCATATAATATTGTAAAGAGTCGAACGAGTAATCGGGCGACTCTTTTTTTATTTATATCTTTGCATCCGATTTAAGGTCAACGACCTATTTTATTTACACTACTTAATAATAGCATTTCTGAATGAAAAATATTGCTGATTTCGAAATCATGGCACCCGTTGGGTCATACGACTCACTGGCTGCGGCAATACAAGGTGGAGCCGATTCTATTTATTTCGGTATCGAAGGTTTAAATATGCGCGCCAAATCGTCTAACAATTTCACACTGGACGATTTAAAAAACATCGTTAAGATATGTCAGGAGAATAACATGAAAAGTTATCTGACCGTCAACACCATTATCTATGATAATGACATTAGCCTCATGCATAAAATTGTAGATGCAGCCAAAGCAGCTAATCTGTCGGCAATTATAGCATCCGATGTATCGGTTATGATGTATGCACGCAGCATAGGCGTAGAAGTTCACCTTTCGACGCAGCTTAATATAACAAATTCGGAAGCATTAAAATTCTACGGACAATTTGCAGATGTAGTAGTATTGGCACGAGAGCTTACACTCGATCAGGTTGCTGATATTTATAATGATATAATAGAACAAGATATAAAAGGACCAAGCGGCGAACTTATCCGAATAGAAATGTTCAGCCATGGAGCTTTATGTATGGCTGTTTCGGGTAAATGTTATTTGAGCCTACACGAAAAAGATCTTTCAGCCAACAGAGGTGCTTGTAATCAGATGTGTCGCAGAGGCTACATTGTGAAAGACAAGGAAAGTGATATGGAATTTGAGATAGACAACGAATACATAATGTCGCCCAAAGACCTAAAGACAATCCACTTCATGAACAAGATGATGGATGCAGGTGTACGTGTCTTTAAAATAGAAGGACGCGCGCGCGGTGCAGAATATGTACGCACAGTTGTTGAATGCTACAAAGAAGCAGTTAAGGCACATTGCGAAGGCACATTCTCAGAAGAGAAGATTGCTGATTGGGATACACGTTTGGCAACAGTATTCAACAGAGGATTCTGGGACGGCTATTATTTGGGACAACGTTTAGGTGAATGGTCGATGAACTACGGATCGGAAGCAACCAAAAGAAAGATATATATAGGTAAAGGACTTAAGTATTTTTCGAATATTGGTGTTGCCGAATTCTTAATGGAAACTCAATCATTGAAGATTGGAGACGAAATTCTGATCACCGGTCCTACAACAGGTGCAGTTACTCAAATAGTGGATGAAATACGTGTAGATCTTAATTCGGTAGAAGAAACTGTGAAGGGCGAAAAGTTCTCAATAAAGCTTACTGATAAAATTCGTCCATCGGACAAGCTTTTCAAATTAGTTAAAGTTACCCCTAAGAAAAAGTTTGTTGAAAAAGAATAAAACTCATTGAACCATTTTATAATTGTTAAAGATAAGCGAGGAAAAGACTTTCCCCGCTTTTTCTATTTTAGAGCATATAGTTATACAAAAAAATCAATTGATAAATCAAAAAAATCAATTAGAAAAAAAAGCGTTTTTTAAAACTAATCTTACTGATCCAATGTTTAATAGATAGAAAAAGGGATTAAAGAAGTCAAAGTAAAAGAGGGTAAATAACTGAGACAAAAAAAGAGCGAACTGTATGTACTTAATTTTCTTATGAAAGGAGGTAAGTATCTCAGAAAATCGGAACAACAGCTAAAGAGATTCGTTCG
Source organism: Dysgonomonas sp. GY617 (assembly GCF_015233815.1). Lineage (NCBI taxonomy): Bacteria > Pseudomonadati > Bacteroidota > Bacteroidia > Bacteroidales > Dysgonomonadaceae > Dysgonomonas > Dysgonomonas sp. GY617. The sequence goes on along the minus strand of NZ_JADCLR010000001.1, from coordinate 147,288 downwards.
CCTCTCACAGCAAAAAAAGAGTGTTCCACATCATTACGAGTTTTTCATTCAAAAGTAAACTCACCTTTTTCTTTATAGTTTATGTTTTCTAGTGTTAGTGTTTTATACGAGAAAGAGGGAGTGAATATTATTATTCGCTCCCTCTCATTTTTTATCTCAAGTGCAATTCTAAATCACTTACAAAACAGCTTGTTTAGCAAGTAAAAACTCAGCTTTAAGCAAAGCAATCGTTTCTTTTACACTGATTATCTTGTTTGCCAAATGGGCATTTACTCCGGCAAAAGCATATCCTTTATTCATATTTCCTTTAGCAGCATTGTAAAGCGCTAAAATAATACAATAGGGACTTTTAGAGTAATCGCAGGTTTTTATACAATGGTATGGACAGCTTTTGGGTACTTCCGATCCGCTTTCCACTTTCTTGATAAATATTCCATCGATTGCTCTTCCGGGCATACCTACGGGGCTATTAATGATTTTAATATCTTCCACTTTAGAATCTATAAATACATTCTTAAAGGTAAGTGATGCATCACACTCGTCTGTGGTCACAAAAATAGTACCCATTTGTACTCCTGATGCTCCCATTTCAATAAAACGATACATATCTTGTCCCGAATGAATTCCTCCGGCAGCAATTACAGGTATATTTTTATGCTCTTTGTAAGACATTGCAACTTCTACAACTTCGGGAACGATTTGTTCTAACGAATATTTCTCGTCCTCAAGTTGTGTAGTTTTAAACCCTAAGTGCCCTCCGGCTTTAGGTCCTTCAACTACAATAGCATCCGGTAAATAGTTATAGTTAGTAAACCATTTATCGCAAATTATTTTTGCTGCACGCGAAGAGGATACGATAGGCACCAGTTTAGTGATGCTATCAGATTTAAGATAAGACGGTAGATCAAGAGGAAGACCTGCTCCCGCAAAAATCACATCCGCTTTTTCGGCAATAGATGTACGTACCATGTCTGCAAAATTAGTAAGGGCTACCATTATATTGATACCTACTACTCCTTTTGTTTTTTCTTTTGCTTTTCTGATTTCTTCTTTCAATCCCCAAATACAATCGCTCAAATAGTTTGAAGCAGGTTGTCGGTACATAAGTCCCAAACCAGCACATGAGATAACCCCGATGCCGCCTTCGTTAGCTACTGCTGATGCTAACCCCGATAGAGACACACCAACTCCCATACCTCCCTGAATAACTGGAAGTTTAATTTCTAAGTTTCCTATATAAAATGATTTCATATATAATATAAAAACAGACAAATCTAGATGCCCAGAATTTGTCTGTATTGGTTAATCCAAAGCTTCTTTAAATTTTTTAAATAGCCGTTAAGGCGAAGCAAATTATACTTTTGGAATAGCTTCTTTAACCACCATAGGGCGACCTAAATGCTCTTTTCCATTAAGTGTTTGGATAGCGTTTTTTGCATCTGCCTCGTTTTCCATTTCAACAAATCCAAATCCTTTTGATCTATTTGAAGCTCTATCGATAATTAATTTAGCAGAAACAACTGGACCGAAATCGGCCATTAATGCTTGTAGATCTGATTCCTTAACTTCGTAGCTAAGATTTCCAACATAAATGTTCATAACAATATAATTTAATTAAGTGATTTTAAAAACAAGAAGTAGAATAAGGTCTAATTTCAACAATAGAAGACTTAATAGTTTACATTAAGAAAAGTAATGAAGAGAAAGAACAAAATAAACTTTTTGCTTCTAGTACGAAAGAACGGAATAATTATCTGGATGCATACTATATACTTGGAGGTTATTTTCTCAAACGAACCAAATTTACACTTTTTATATTTCCGTAAACATAAATTAACTATAAAGATCTTTGATTTTTCCTTTTAATTGTTTAACCAACCATTAACGAGACAAGCAAAATTTGAAGCCATTTTTAGGATGGAAGCAGGCAGAAGCCTGTTTATACTATAGTTCTATAAACAGTAAACTAAACACAAAGTGATATTATTTAGAACCTTTTACTTTTATTGATTGTACTAACTTATCACTATTGAACTCAAGTAGCAGGTTTTGTTTTAAATTGTCGTTTTTCTTCTTTTTTATGTCGTAAACAATTTCTTTTCCCACAGACAATTCAACGAAAACAACGCCAGCATTATCTTGCTTAGCCAATATAGATTCAGGTTGAAGAGTATAAGTTACCTTCTTTATCTTTTTATCCGAGTATTCTTTTGTTATTGTAGCTACAATCTCGGTACTACTCATTTCGGCTGTATAATAGAATGCTTTAGGTGCAAACTTCTTAAGTAAATCTTTCGGCTTATTCTCCGATAGTTTTTTAAAGAAATCGCCTAAATCGAGCTTTAGACTTTCGAGTGATGCTCCGCTCAATACTACAATCTGAGACAGATAGTCGTATTTCTCTTTTGCTTCATTTTTATGAGAACCTGTAATATTACCTAGATCAATATTTTCCAGATAAGCCTTATAAGCATCCGCTGTATTATCTTTCAACGTAGTATTCCAGCTTAGCGAATCCATAATTATACGGATCTGATCCAAATGTGGTGTTTTAGGATTCTCGCTCAGATATGCATAAAACGCATTTATATCTGACGATTTTCGTAGTTTTTCCCATGCTTGCACTTCGGCTTCACGCGATGCTCTTATTCGTTTCTCGGCCTCTTCGGCAAAGTTACCCTCGGGATATCTCACCAAATATTTAGAATATGATAATGGTGTATTCTCTTCAACACACTTCATCCAGAACATTTCCTGACGCTCATCCGAATCGCGGGTATGAGCAATATTTAAAGCACCTATAACTCCTATAATAATAAGAAGGATAGATCCGAAAATTAAAAAGAGAACACCTTTAGATATTTTAGAACGTTTCTTAGTTGTTGTTTCTGATACAGGAACAATTATTTCTTCTGCTTCATTCTCTATCTCTATTGATGGCTCTACCACCTCTTCAGACTCAGCTTTGGGTTCGCTGTCTGACTGCGTAGGTAAATTTCCATCTAAAAAATCAGTAGTGTACTGATGATCCATATGATCTTTACACTCTTCACAAATATTTTCATCCTCTCTTATAGGTCTGCTACAAAATGGGCACTGCTTACTATCTGACATATGTTTATCCGATTACGGTATTCGTTTCAATTCTGGTCTCAGACCTATTTATTGTTTTCAATAATTAAACCGCAACTCTTAGCCATGGCTAAGAAATACAGCAATTTATACAGTTCAATTTATTTAGTACTGATCTTCGTACAGAAGATATTTCTTTCTCATTTGTTTATAGTCATCCAATCCCTTTTGCCATGTTTTACGAATAGCGTCTTCCGATTGACCTGCTATAATCTGCTTTTGCAGGTTACTTGTACCCGATAGCAGATTCATAAAACGAGGAGATGTAAAAAACTTTACTCCTAATCCCGATTTCTTATAAAAGTCGAGCAAATAGGAAAGCGTTAATCCCTTATCAAACGGAATATTTCGAAGATCATGCCCATAACAAAGCTTGTCTTTTTGCAACGGATTCTTTTCAAAGCCGGGTAAAGAAACAGGTGTAAAAGTAAACGACCCGAATTTAGGATTTGGATAACCAACTACCTGAAACGGAAAATAAGTTCCTCTACCAACACTCACTCCCGTAGCTTCGAAGAAACAAAGAGAAGCATATAGCTTTATTGCCTGATCGTTTGGCAAATTGGGTGATGGCTTGATAGGTAATGAATAAGGATCGCCATGTTTCCAGCCTTTTACTGTAATAACTTTCAGATCACATATTAGTTTACCTTTTAACCAACCCTGACCATTTATCATTTGAGCCAACTCACCAACCGTTAAACCGTGCAATACAGGTATAGGATGCATCCCGACAAATGATTTATAGGGTAATTCTAAAACCGGACCATCAATATAATCATGTGGATTAGGACGATCTAGTATTATACATTCCTTCTTGTTTTCGGCACAACCCTCCATTACATAGTGCATTGTACTTATATAGGTATAAAATCGTGCTCCTACATCCTGAATATCAAAAATCACGACATCAATACCATTTAGCATTTCGGCTGACGGCTTTTTGTTCTTACCATATAACGACATCAAGGGTATACCCGACTTTACATCTTTGCCATCGGCAACCTGCTCTCCGGCATCGGCATTTCCTCTGAAACCATGCTCGGGTGCAAAAATTTTAACTACATTTACATCTTGAGACAAAAGAGCATCGAGCAGATGTGTACCATCTGTCAGACAGCTCGTATGATTAACAACGAGTGCTACATTCTTGTTCTTCACCAGAGGAAGAAGTTTATCCAATTGATCGGCTCCTACCTTTATTTTATCTGCTCCGGAAGTTAAAGCACAAAAAAGAACAGAAAACAGTATTAATAAAAAACCTTTTTTCATAGAATTCGTTGTTTATGATGTAAAGATAAGTGTTATTGTCGTCTAAATAAAGCCTTTGATAAATGAATCCTATCGATATAATCAAAAAATACTACGAAGAGAGTTCATCTCTATACAATATATTGGTAAATCACAGCTCGGATGTAACCAGAAAAGCTCTGGATATTGCAAAGAAGCATCCCGAACTGAATATCGATATGCAATTTGTACGTGAAGCTGGTATGCTACACGACATTGGCATCTTTATGACAAACGCTCCCTCCATTGATTGCATTGGTAAATACCCATATATGGCTCATGGATATTTAGGAAGCGAATTATTACAAAAAGAAGGATACCCAAAACACGCTTTAGTTTGCGAGAGACACACCGGTGCAGGATTGACTCTTGATGAGATTATCGCACAACACCTACCACTGCCTCATCGTGAGATGATGCCTATAAGTATCGAAGAACAATTGATATGCTTCTCGGATTGCTTTTTCTCAAAAACACATCTGGGTGAAGAAAAACCAATAGAAATAATCAAAAGCAAATTGGCTAAGTTTGGAGACAGATCGGTTAAACAGTTTACTCAATGGTGCGAACTATTCTTGTAACAATATCATATTGCTTTATTTTAGTCACCCATAATTCCACAAAAAATAAAAATATCTCTGTTCCGAAAGCCTATTTTTTCGAACGAATCATTTTTGCATGTTAACAAAATATGCAAAAAAATATATATTCTTCGTTATATGCATCGCAAATACTTTACAATAACCTCTAGTCATTATAAGAGAGCGACATAATACACAATCCGCATCCACACAAGCATTATAAAGCACATGTTAAATAGATCGCATTGGACTATTTGCACCCTTAATTCAGACGAAATAGACACCTACCCCTCCTTAAAGAATACTAATTTTGGTTTGAAACATTAAATACGTTAACCTTTCGAAGACCATAGAGTATCGACTCTAAGTGATTAACCTTTTTTCAACTTTAAAGCTTATGATAAACAAGCGAGTTTACTATTCCCCATTATTCAGACGAATATTAATAGGGGGTACAATGCTTTTCCTTACAACAGGAATTGCTTTTGCAGAGAAAAACATAGTGGTGGAAAACACAGCTATCAACCAAACCGACCAGAGACAAGTAGCAGGAACTATTGTAGACCAAAGCGGCGATCCCATTATTGGAGCTACAGTTATAGTTAAAGGTACTACTGTAGGAACTGTGACCGATTTAGATGGAAAATTCACAATCAATGTTCCATCCAATGCCGTTATAGCAGTACAGTATGTAGGCTATCTGAATCAGGAAGTCAGAGTTGGAGACCAAACTACATTAAACATCACACTGAAAGAGGATACACAAACTCTTGACGAGGTGGTAGTTGTAGGATATGGTGTTCAGAAGAAAGTGAATCTGAGTGGCTCGGTAGCCAACATCAGAATGAACGAATTGGTAGAAAGCCGTCCTATCAGCAACATTTCACAAGGATTGGCGGGTATGGCTGCCGGTGTGCAGGTTACTTCGGGATCGAACAGACCGGGCGACAATACAGCATCTATTATGATTAGGGGTCAGGGAACTTTAAACAATGCCGCTCCACTTGTTATTATAGATGGTGTAGAAGGTAGCTTAAGTAGTGTAGACCCTCAGGACATCGAAGACTTATCGGTACTGAAAGATGCAGCTTCGGCAGCAATCTACGGATCGAGAGCAGCTAATGGAGTTATCCTTATTACTACTCGCATGGGTAAAAAAGGAGATGTAAAGATCGAATACAACGGCTATATGTCGTGGGAGTCGGTAGGCAAAACATTCGATCTGGTATCGAACTACGCCAATTACATGGAACTTATTAATGAGGGGTATTCCAACTCGAACCTCCCTACCCGATTTACGGATAAAACCATTCAACTATGGAGAGATAACGAGCGTGGCGATCAATTGATGTATCCTAACACCAACTTAATGGATGAATTGTTCTCAACATCATTGGGAAGCAATCATAACCTTGCATTAAGTGGTGGTTCGGACAAGTTTACATTCTTCACATCTTTCGGATTTTTGAACACTCCGGGAGTTATGGAAAACTCGGGTTACAAAAAATACAACACCCGTATTAACTTAGAGGCTAATGTAAAACCATGGTTAAAACTAGGAACCAACCTCAGTGGTCACATGGCTTTTACGGAACAAGGAACCAATAAGGTGAAAGATGTATTCACATACTCAGCAGCCACTACTCCGGGTATGGTATTCCGTGCACCCGATGGACGATATGGTTCTATAAACAACAGTGAAGACGATGCTCAAACAGCAGCTAACAATCCATTTTATCGCTTAAATAACACCACGGGCGATATAGAAAGCCGAAACATAAAGACTCGTTTCTATGGAACATTAGCTCCATTCAAAGGCTTTACTCTAACAGGTTCTTTCAACTATATATTCACCAATAAGACAGACGATTCTAAACCTGTATTTATAGAGCAATGGAACTTCCTTACAAATACATTAACATCAACAGGTATAGGTAAAACCTCTATCATGAATAATGATTATAAATGGAATAATTACACCATGGATGCGGTTGCACGTTACGAAAACAAAGTTTCGAAGCTTGATTACAGCGCAATGGTTGGAGCCAGTCAGGAACTATTCAGATACAAATGGTTTAAAACCACAAAACAAGATTTGCTCGATCCGGGATTAGGTGCTATTGATGGAGCTACCGGCGCAGCCAGCTCTTCGGGAAACACTGTAGAATGGGCTATGAGATCGTTCTTTAGCAGAATAAATCTTAATTGGGATAACAAATACCTATTCGAATTCAACCTACGTGCCGACGGTTCATCTCGTTTCCTTAAAGACAATCGTTGGGGATATTTCCCATCGGCATCTGCCGCATGGAGAGTAGATCAAGAGCCTTTTATGACTGATCTTGTAGCATCAGGACTTAGCAATATGAAATTCCGTGCATCATATGGTGTGCTCGGTAACAACGCTTTGAGAAGTACAGATGCAGACATAAACGGAAACTACGATGCACAATCATTGTATTCGAGCAGTAATTATATTTTGAATAACGAAATAGCAATGGGAATTGCACGTTCCGCAATACCTAATGCTCTACTTACATGGGAAAGAAGTAAAATTACCAACTTAGCGGTAGATATGGGCTTTATAAATAACAAGTTGACAGGTACAATTGAGGTTTTCCACAAAAAAACCGACGATATACTTATCGACCTTCCCGCTCCACTTGTAAACGGTAACGCTTCTATACCTCGTCAAAATGCAGGAACAGTAGTAAACAAAGGTCTTGAATTGACTGCCGGATGGCAAGATAAAATACAAAACGTATCGTATTTTGTGAATGGAAATGCAACTTTCTTGAATAATAAAGTAACCCGTTTTAAAGGTGACGAAAGCTCTTTAGATGGTGCTAATATGATAAAAGAAGGATATGCCATTAATACCCAATTTGGTTATAAGGTAGATCGTTTAGTACAAACTCAAGCAGATTTGGATTATGTTCAAGCTCTTGTTGACAATGCTCCTATTGACCCTGCAACCGGAAAACAAAGAAATCCTTTCTCTACAATAAAACGCCCCGAATTAGGTGACTTACTTTATAAGGATACAAACGGCGATGGTGTATTAAACGACGACGACCGTGTGCCTATTGGTAACGGTAAAACTCCAAAATTCACGTTCGGTCTTAATTTCGGTGCATCTTACAGAGGATTCGATTGTGCTGTCTTGATACAAGGAGTAACAGGTGTAGAGCAATATTGGTTGGACAACTATTTCCGCCCACAAGTTCGCTCAGGATACCAATTGAACAAACAACTCGCTGATGGCAGATGGCATAAGGATATGCAAGGTAGTGCAAAATACCCTCGTTTATTGGAATTCAGTGATGACAGAAACACCCGTGTCAGCGATTTCTGGGTACAGAATAAGTCTTTTGTTAAAATCAAGAATATTCAACTAGGATACACGCTGCCTAAGGCTCTTGTTAACCGCTTCTCATTAGATAAACTACGCATATACGGCAGTTTAGAAAACTTCTTCACATTCACTAAATACGATGGACTAGATCCTGAAGTAAGTGGTGTTGACTATCCAACAATGAGACAAGCTGTAATAGGTATAAATCTATCATTCTAAATTGATTCACTATGAAAAAATATAAAATATTATTGACTGCTGTTATTGCAGCACTTTCCCTAAATGGATGCTACGATTTAGACAGACATCCCTTCGATCAGGTAGGAGATGCTATCTTCTGGCAAAACGAAACGCAAGTTAATCAAGGGATGATGGGCGTATATGCAGCACTTAAGAATGACAATGCCTTCGGTCTTAAATTCGCACAGGATAACATGTCCGACATTGGCGTAGGATACGACAACTATGGTTTTGGACCCGTTATATTGGGCACATACAACGACCGTACTGCAATGGTACAAGACAAATGGAAATCGTTATACGATGGTGTAATGAGAGCCAATCTGGTAATACAAAAAGTGCCAGGGGTAACCAGCCTTAGTGACGAACTGAAAACTCGTTTTCTGGCAGAAGCTAGATTCTTACGTGCCGTTTACTACTTCGAATTATACAATTTTTATGGTGCAATACCATTGTATGACGAAACTGTAAATCTACCTACTGATTATAACGATCTTAAAAAGCCTAGAAATACAGTTGAAGAAGTATTTCAATTTATACTTAACGACTTGAATTACGCCGCAGAAAGCAACTTACCCGTAAAATGGGAAGCCAGTGATTATGGACGTGCTACAAAAGGTTCGGTATACGGCTTGAGAGGTAAAGTATATTTATACAAAAAAGAATACGCAAATGCCGCTAAAGATTTCGAAGAAATAATTCTCGATCCTTCGGGCAAAGGCTATAACTATTCTTTATACAACGATTATGTGAACCTTTTCAAACCAGAAGGTCATAAGAGTAACGAAATGGTCTTCGCTATACAAAACGCTGGTGGAGTAGGTAAAGACTATGGTATGCCAATGACTTTCTATATGGGAACACGCAGTACATTTGGCAGTTGCTGGAACAATGTAATGCCATCGGCAACACTTCTGAATATGTACGAACGTAAAGACGGTAAACCTTTCAATTGGAACGATTTCATACCCGGCTTCAACGAAAGTACAACAGTCAAAGACGAAACATTTGTTTCGACCCTTACCAAAGACGGTAAAACTGTAGAAGCTTATGCAAAAAACAGAGATATAGTATTGGATATGTATAAAGAGAGAGATCCACGTATGGATGCAACTGTTATACTTCCCTTCACTAAATATCTGGGATGGGTAAGTAACCAAACTAAAACATGCGAAATGGTAATTGCCAGAAATGTTGCTCCTAACGAAGTAAACGGATTTATCAGAATAAACGGTGCTTGGACTGAAAGTTATATCTTCCGCAAATTTGTAGCCGAAGGCAACATGAACGGAGGAATCAACAACCGTGCTCATACACCTATAAATTTCCCATTGATACGTCTTGCTGATGTATACCTAATGTATGCAGAATGTAAAAACGAATTGGGCGATCAGGCAACAGCCGTTCAATACATCAACAAAGTACGTCAACGTGCATCTACCAATATGCCTGCTATAAACAGTGGACCTGCATGGCTAGCCGCATCATCTAAGGATCAGGTTTTTGAGAGAATCAAACAAGAACGTGCCGTAGAACTTGCAGCCGAAGGACATCGCTGGAGCGATCTTCGTAGATGGGGCATAGCTCTAAAAACATTGCCCGGAGATGTATATGGGGTAACAGGAAAACGCTTATTGACGCGTTCGTTTACAGAAAAAGATATGTTATGGCCTATACCCGGCGTTGAGATAGAAAGAAATCCTAACCTGAAACCAAACAACCCCGGATGGGATTAAACCTTTCCTAAAAGAAAGAATAACTTCGATATACAATCTATTTACTCGAAAAACACATCAGTACTTTTTATAAATTATATGGGCTGAAATACGCCCATATAATTTATTTTAAGGTCTCATATCTTTTTTACTATTTAAGAAACAGAATAAGCAGATATAGTTATTATCACAAAAGACGAAGATAAATTACAACCTCAACTTAATAAACATTACAGGAATGAAGAGAAAAAATATAAATATCGTTTTAGGAGGATTAGGTTTACTCTCTTTAGTAAGTTGTAAGTCCGAGAAAATCATAACAGAACCTACTTTACCCAATGTTATCTATATATTTCCCGATCAGATGCGCAATCACGCAATGGAATTCTGGAATCAGGAAGGATACAATGATAAAGTAAATTTTAGGGGAGATCCCGTACAGACCCCAAATCTAAATAAATTTGCAAACGAGTCGCTCGTACTATCTTCGGCAATAAGCAATTGCCCGATAAGCAGTCCTCATAGAGGCATGTTTCTTACGGGTATGTACCCTGAGAATAGTGGAGTAACACTCAATTGCAATTCAAACCGACCAATCAGCAGTCTCAAAACAGAGACCAACAACATAAGCGATGTTTTCAGCATGGCAGGATACGACTGTGCATACATCGGTAAACTTCATGTAGACTACCCTACCCCAAATGACCCTGCCAATCCCGGACAGTATGTGGAAGACAAACAGCCTGTGTGGGATGCTTATACTCCACCCGAGAGACGACACGGGTTTAATTATTGGTATTCGTACGGCACTTTTGATGTGCACAAGCACCCTCATTACTGGGATACTCAAGGAAAAAGGCACGATATAAACAAGTGGTCGCCCATACATGAAGCAGATATGGCTATTGCCTATTTGCAAAATAAAGATGGGGTTCGCGACCCTAAGAAGCCTTTCTTTATGGTAATAAGTATGAATCCTCCACATAGCCCTTACGGATCGTTAGAAGATTGTATGGAAGAGGATTATAATCTATATAAAGACAAGCCTACGGATCAACTGCTCATTCGTCCGAACGCTGACTTATCAATGGAAAAAACCCGATCAGCACCCTACTATTTTGCATCGGTAACAGGTGTAGATCGTGAATTCGGTCGCATACTACAAGCCCTCAAAGAGCAAGGATTAGACAAGAATACGATCGTTGTATTTACCTCCGATCACGGGGAAACAATGTGCAGTCAAGGGCTTGAAGATCCTAAAAACTCGCCTTACAACGAAGCGGTAAACGTACCCTTTATTGTTCGCTATCCTGAAAAAATAAAACATCGTGTTGATAATTTGCTGCTATCCTCACCCGATATTATGCCAACTCTATTAGGGTTATGCGGACTCGATAAGCAAATACCATCAACCGTAGAAGGTCTGAACCACGCTAATATATTTTACGAAAAAGGGCAGAACAATTACAGACCCAAAGGTGCATTATATATAAAAAATGCAGATGGCGACAAAAATGAAGAAGGGAAAGTTATTTCTTACTTCCCCACATCCCGAGGAATTATTACCGATCAGTATACTTTGACATTTACAATCGATAAAAAGACCAAGGCTCTAAAAGAGACTCTTCTGTTCGATAATATAAAAGATCCATATCAATTGAAGAATCTACCTATTAAAGAGCACAAAGAGGTTGTAAACCAATTGACCGAAGAAATGGTTCGCCTCTTGAAACAAGCCAACGATCCTTGGTACAGAGAACAAATTTTGAGTAACCTAATCCCTTATAATGCTATTTAAGCTATCAGATTTTTCATTACTCAACAAAAAAGCTCATTTTAAATAAGTTACAATCAAAATAAACGACAACAAAGAGTTACATATTACCGAAATAATACCAAAACAAAAAGTAGTTTACTATTGGGGATAGATAAAGACTCATATACAAATATTGGAAAGTATTTTATCGTATATTTATAAGTATAACCAGCTTTAAATATTACACTTACCAAAACAACCAATAGCTCTGCGAGCTTAAAATCTGATACTATGAAAAACAAAAAACACATCCTCATTATTCTTTTGCTGTTTCTCACAGCAAATACATTTGCTTATACTGAAAAAAATCTGCTCGTAAAAAAAGCAGACATGGAAAGTCTGAAAAGCATGCTGATCATGAATCAGAAATGGGTACCATACCCTAAGTACAACGATCGTAAAGATTGGGACAACTTATTAGGAGAGTCAAAAGCCGATCTAATAAAAGATGGAGAGAAATACCTCAACTACGAATGGCGGGTGGTAAAAGCGACCGACTATCTGGAATTTGAAAGATCGGGCAACCGCGAGATCATGCAAAACCCTTACAACAGTAACAATCAAGCTGTAGTAGCTTTACTAATGGCTGAATTAGCCGAAGGAAAAGGACGTTTCATGGATCAGTTGATTAATGGTGTTTATCAATCGTGCGAAATGACTTCGTGGGCACTATCGGCTCATCTTACAGCTCAGCACTCCAAAAGAATTTTACCCGATTACACCGAACAAGTGATAGACTTGGGTTCGGGAAATTTGAGCGCAGTATTGGCATGGACTTATTATTTTTTCAATAACGAGTTCGATAAAGTAGATCCTGCCATATCGAAGCGTTTGTATCGCGAACTAAAAGATCGCACATTAGACCCATATATGAACGAAGACCGTTTCTGGTGGATGGCGTTCAACCTTAAACCGGGGGGAATGGTAAACAACTGGAATCCATGGTGTAACTTCAATGTACTGCAAACTTTTATGCTTCTCGAAAACGACAAGGATCAACTGGCAAAGGCAGTATACAGAACCATGCAATCGGTAGATAAATTTATCAACTATACACACTCCGATGGAGGATGTGAGGAAGGTCCATCGTATTGGGGACATGCAGCAGGTAAAATGTATGATTATTTGCAATTGCTAAGCAATATTACAAATGGTCAAGTTTCGATATTCAACGAACCCATTATCAAAAATATGGGCGAATACATTTCGAGATCGTACGTTGGCGACGGATGGGTAGTAAATTTTGTGGATGCTTCTGCCAAAGGTGGAGGTGACCAACAATTGATATACAGATATGGCAAGGCAGTGAATAGTACCGAGATGATGCAATTTGCAGCTTATCTTGAAAAGCAAAAACCATCGAAATTCAAGGCTGATATAGATATTTTCCGTGCATTACAAACCTTACTATACAGACACGAACTTAGCAGCCAAAAGCCTGTACATATTACACCCGATTACACATGGTATCCCGAAACCGAATTTTGTTATATAAAAGATAAAGCTGGTTTATTTCTAGCTACCAAAGGTGGATACAATAATGAAAGCCACAATCATAACGACATAGGTACATTCTCGCTCTATATCAATAATATACCTGTAATAATAGATGCAGGTGTGGGTACATATACCAGACAAACATTCAGCAGCGAAAGATATTCTATCTGGACAATGCAAAGTAACTTTCACAATCTACCTATCATCAACGGAATACCTCAGGCGTTTGGCTCTCAATACAAAGCAACAAACATTACCTTCAATCCAAAGAGCAGTACTTTCTCGGTAGATATATCTAAGGCATATCCCGAGACTGCACACGTTAAACAATGGATTCGTTCTTACAAACTTAAAAATGGAACTGTTGCTATTGACGATACTTTCGATTTAAATGAAGCTACTGTAAACAATCAAATCAATTTCCTTACATGGGGAGATATCAACATAGATACTTTAGGCGAAGTTACGATAAGCATAAACGGACAAAAGGCTGTTTTGGAATATGATAAAAACAGCTTTACACCCACAATCGAAACTATCACTTTAGACGACCCTCGCCTAGCGAATGTATGGGGTGAAAAAATATACAGAGTATCTCTTAACGCCAAAAATGCTGTAAAGAAAGGAAAATACTCCTTTGTGATTAAGAAAAAATAAAGCCATTGTAGGGGCAGACCTATAAGTTTGCCCCTACAATAAAACTATAAAAAGGTCTCTGACCTCAAACCCTACAAAACCATAGCTTATGAGATATTTATTAACGTGTAGTTTATTTAGCCTTAGTTTATTTGCAACGGCTCAGCAAGACTCGCGTATACCTCCTGCAAAAGATTTAATAATCTATCAGTTACCAAAAAAATCTATCTACCATAAAGGATGGATAGACTTCAACAAAAATGGAAAGATGGATGTATATGAAGATCCATCTGCCACAATAGATGCCCGAATAGAAGACTTGCTCAGCCAAATGAATGTGAACGAAAAAACCTGTCAGATGGTTACCCTATACGGTTACAAACGGGTTTTAGCCGATGACCTGCCCACTCCCGAATGGAAAAACAAGCTTTGGAAAGATGGTATGGGAGCTATTGACGAACACCTCAACGGGTTTCAGCAATGGGGATTACCTCCATCCGACAATCCATTTGTGTGGCCGGCATCACGTCATGCATGGGCGTTGAATGAAGTACAACGATTCTTTATTGAAGAAACGCGCTTGGGTATTCCTACCGATTTTACGAATGAAGGTATCAGAGGTGTTGAAAGTTACATGGCTACCAATTTTCCCACTCAATTGGGATTGGGGCATACATGGAACCGAGATTTGGTAAATAAAATAGGATATATCACAGGACGCGAAGGTCGCTTATTGGGTTACACAAATATCTATGCACCTATTCTGGATGTAGGACGCGACCAGCGATGGGGGCGTTACGAGGAGGTGTATGGCGAAAGCCCTTATTTGGTTGCCGAACTGGGTGTTGCCATGACTAAAGGTATGCAAAAAGATTATCAGGTAGCATCTACCGCCAAACATTATATTGCATATAGTAACAACAAAGGCGGACGCGAAGGAATGGCTCGTGTAGACCCTCAAATGTCGCCTCGAGAAGTTGAAAACATACATGTATATCCTTGGAGACGTGTTATAAAAGAAGCAGGACTGTTAGGAGCAATGAGTGCCTATAACGATTACGACGGATTCCCCATACAAAGCAGCTATTATTGGCTGACAACCGTTCTGCGCAAAGAGATGGGATTTAAAGGATATGTAGTTTCGGATAGTGATGCGGTTGAATATCTGCATTCTAAACATGGTACATCTGCCGACATGAAAGAGTCGGTACGTCAATCGGTAGAAGCAGGATTAAATGTACGTTGTACTTTCCGCTCACCAGACTCTTATGTATTACCTCTCAGAGAATTGATTCACGAAGGAGGTATAAGCATGGAAACTATTGATGATCGTGTACGTGATATACTTCGGGTAAAATTCTTAGTTGGATTATTCGATGCTCCTTATCAGATGGATTTAAAAGCTGCTGATAAAGAAGTGAACAGCTTAGAAAACCAACAGATTGCTTTACAAGCATCACGCGAATCTTTGGTCTTACTAAAGAATGAGAACAATACCCTACCCTTGTTGAAAGACAAAATAAAAACAATCAGTATTTGCGGACCCAATGCCAACGATGCTTCGTATGCTTTGACTCATTACGGACCTTTAGCCGTTGAAGTGTCGTCTGTATTGGATGGTATAACAGCTAAGGTGGGTAAAAACACAGAGGTTCTTTATACTCTAGGTTGTGATCTGGTAGATGCTAACTGGCCTGAATCGGAAATATTGCCAAGTCCACTAACTACTGACGAACAAGCTGAGATAGACAAAGCTGTTGCTAATGCTCTGAAAAGTGATGTTGCAATAGTAGTATTAGGAGGTAACAATAGAACTTGCGGCGAGAATAAATCACGCTCGAGCCTCGATTTACCGGGACGACAACTCAATCTATTGCAAGCCATTCAAGCTACAGGTAAACCTGTTGTTTTGATTATGATAAACGGAAGACCCAATTCTATAAACTGGGCAGACAAATATGTGCCTGCTATTTTAGAGGCTTGGTATCCCGGCTCTCAAGGTGGAACAGCTATTGCCGATGTGCTTTTCGGCGATTATAATCCGGGAGGGAAACTTACCGTTACATTCCCTAAAACAGTAGGGCAGATACCATTCAATTTCCCTGCAAAACCAGCTTCGCAAGTAGATGGTGGTAAAAGCGTAGGAATGCAAGGTAATATGAGCCGAGTTAACGGAGCTTTGTATCCTTTTGGATATGGACTGAGCTATACTACTTTCAAATACTCAGACCTTTCTATATCGCCCGCTATAATCACGCCCAAGCAAGAAGTTACTGTACGTTGTAAAATAACAAATACGGGTAACAGAGATGGTGATGAGGTTGTACAATTATATACTCGTGATATAATCAGTTCGGTAACCACCTATGAAAAAAATCTTCGTGGATTTGAGCGCGTACATCTTAAAGCAGGAGAAACCAAAGAGGTATCTTTCACTCTATATCCAAGAGATTTTGAACTTCTCAACCTAGATAATAATTGGGTGATAGAACCGGGAGATTTCCGCATTATGATCGGAGCCTCGTCCGAAGATATTCGCCTGAAAGATATACTTACAGTAGCACCCTACGGCGAACAAATGGTTCAAAAGAAAATTGCAGGAGTAAACGAATCGGTTTCAATGGTATTGGACAATAACAACAATACTGAATGGAATGGTGTTAGTGGCGACTATCTGACTTTTGTAATGGACGAAAACGCACAGCCTGATAAAATAGGTATTTACTGGAAAGCCATAGAACACCCCGCTGCTTTCGAGATTCAATTATCAAGCGGTGGTGGTCAATTTCTAACAGTGTATAAGGGGGAAATCAAAGAGACTGAAAAGTTATCAGCTTACTCGTTTCCAAAAACAATCGCTAGCGATGTCCGTATTGTGATAACTTCGGGCAAAGCATCTATTTCGGAAGTGAAATTAGATAAAGTAAAGCGTTGACAGATTATTTCTTTTCAAACAAAAAAGGTGAGACTCAAGAGTCTCACCTTTTTAATCTAATTATATCTGCATAGAAGTCTTAGACCTATCTGTCACTTCATACAGTTTAAAAAGCCATACTTGGAGACATAAATAAAGCCCCGCTAGCTTTCTTTATTTTCGGCTTGGTCATTCCAATATAATCATTTATAAAATCACGAATAAAAATAACTCGAACCTCACTAGTTCTTGTCGAATTAGTTAAAAGACTTCCTCCATAAGGATCATAAACATACTCTGTATTATTATAGAAAAATTTGAGAGTCATTCTTTCAGTAGCTTCATTACCCTCAAATTTGAATATCCCTTCTTCTTTTTCTGATAGTTTCTGAATATTTGGATAATAAATTAAAGTTCCCTCATACTGCGAAGTATAAATAAGTTTGAAACCTCCCCCTATGGGAGCCAATTTACTCTTAATTTCCTCAGTAATCTTATCAATCGCAGGCTGATCTTCAGAAGTTTCGTTCTCAGCCTCAACAGATGCTCCTTGACTTGTAATCAGAAGAGAGACTGTCTTAATGATAACATCTACTTTTAATGTTGCCGATCGGTTTTCACTATCAATCACCGTAACCGAGGTACTTCCTTCCTTAATACCCTGAATTTTAATCCTGAGTCTTATTTGTCCTGTATTTAAATCTTTATATTCATCAATTACGGCAGTTGCAATTTCTTCATTGTTAGACTTTACTGTAAATGCTCCATTAACATTACGAGTTTCAACTAAAATTGAGCCAACACTCGTTACACTTGCCGAACTTACTTTTTCGGAGCCATAGAGAAACTTAATATCAGTATCTTCGTCATCGTCACTACAGGATGCAAAGCCAATAAAACACAGAGAGGCAATAAATAAATAGAGGAATTTGTTTTTCATAGTTAATAATGTTAGTTCTTACTTCTGTTAATAATTACAACTCAAATGTATCACTTTTTTCCTAAAATAGGATCAAGTTAATTTGAGAAGCCTATCTTTAGTCAATAACATCATCCTCTTTTTTGCGGTACTCATTGGGCGACATATTGAATTGAAGCTTAAAGCATCGGCTAAAATAGCGGGCTGAACTGAAACCAAATTCATCGGCAACATCACCAATCTGCAAATTGGTATTATTTCTCAACATAAAAGCAGCGCGTTTAAGCTTATAGTTCAGTATAAATTCATTAGGACCAACTCCTGTAAGAGTCTTAAACTTCGCAAATAGAGAACTACGCCCCATGGCCATTTCGCGAGCCAGGGCATTAATATCAAACTCGGTATTAGTCAGATTATCATCAATTACCTTCTCTACTTTTTTCAAGAAATTCTGATCCAACTTATTATTGGCTAAGAGTTGAATATCAACAGACTCCTGCTTTCTGAATGTTTCTTGAAAACGTAGTCGATTCTGAATTAAATTATTGCAACGTGTTAAAAGTATTTTCGCATTAAATGGCTTCATAATATAATCGTCTGCTCCTTTTTGCAAACCCTCTAGATTCTGTTCATCCGAAGTTTTTGCAGTCAATAAAACTACGGGAATATGGCTTGTGTTGATATTATTCTTTATCCGCATACACAACTCAGTCCCATCCATTTCGGGCATCATTATATCACTCAATATAATGTCGGGCATGTTGTCTTGAGCCTTCTGCAAGCCCTCTTTACCATTATAAGCAATCATCACATTATAGAAAGGAGAAAATATTGATTCTAATAATTCTGATAATTCTTCGTTATCTTCAACTATCAGAATTGTGTAGAGCCTAGCCACAGGAACATCATTTACTAATGAATCACCCTCAGAATCGTTCCCTAGGAAATCTAAGGTAGGCAATGTATCCTCTTTTACAGCCTCATAGCCATCGCGTATTATTTTAACGTTAGTGTCCTTCTGAAAATGCTCAACTCCTTTTTTCAGTATTACAATAAATATACTTCCATAATCGGGCTTACTTTCAACCAGCATTTCGCCATGATGAAACTCTACAATTTCTTTACAGATAGCCAAACCCATTCCCGTTGTAAGGTAAGGGTCTTCTGCTTTTACATTATTACTTGCCTGATAGAACTGTTCGAATATATTTTTTATATCAGCCTTATCGATACCTACACCATTATCAATAACCTTTACAGTTATCTCATCAGCACCTTCAAGAACAATTAACTCTATGCACCCCTTTGCAGGTGTATAGCTAAAAGCATTTGACAAAAGATTATAAAATACCTTTTGCAATTGCTCGGGATCAAACCAACAAAACAGAGTTTCTGACGAAGATTCGAAATTATATTTAATCTCTTTAGATTGTGCTTTCTCTTTAAATGATGAGTAAATATCCTTGAGAATAGGTATAAGATCGGCATGATAAATATGAAGCTGAGTTCTCACATCCTCCATCTTTTGAAAATCGAGAATCTCGTTTACCAGATTTCTCATTCGGTACGAATTCTTATATATTTTCTGAATTCGATCCGACACCGATTTCGATAATGTATCACTCTGAAGAAGCAATTCAATCTGTGTAATAATAAGCGTTAATGGTGTGCGGAATTCATGACTTATTTTGGTAAAGAATGAAAGCTTCGCCTTATTAAGCGTTGTTATGTATTGCTTTTCTTTTCTCTCATACTGTAACGACGCTTCGAGCCTTATCTGTCTTTGTCTAAAATAGATGAAGCCATACAACAAGAGTCCGAAAATGAACAGATATACTATCCACGCAAAAGGCGTTGCATAAAAGGGAGCATTCACAATAATCTCTAATTGAATTTCATCCGAAAGACTATTTAGAGTGCTATAAGCATTTTGAGTTCTTACCCGTAGAATATACTTGCCCGGTGTTAAATGCGTATAAACAAGGGATGCTTTATTTGTGGGAATCCAATGATCGTCAAGCCCATCTAATTTATACTCATACAAGCGAGGGTTATACGAGCTTGCATAATCATTATCGGCAAACGTAATTGTCAGATTATTTTGATTATGTTTCAGCGAAATTTTAGGAGTATAAGCTAAGATATCTCTCAAAATGGGAGAACCATCATCGGGTAAAACCTCCTTATTATTGACTCTTAATTTCGAAAAATAGAGATTATAAGGGGGATCAGGAGAATATAAATCTCTCTCAAAAAAAGAAATAAGACCTTCTGTTGTACTAACAAACACTTCTCCGTTTTTACAAACCAGTATTGAATTGCCTCTGTTGAATGAAGATATGGGTAATAATCGGCTGATACCAATTGATTTCAGCAATCCTTTATCTGGATCTAAAATAGAAAGACCTTTATCTCCAATTACAATTAAATGTCCCAATTGAGACTCTGCTACATTGTAACAATAATTACTCAGCAGTTGTCCATTTTCGGAAGTATAGGATGTAAAAGATTCTGTCTTCGGGTTGAATCTCAATAAACCAAGCCCTAGGGTAGTAATGTATATATCGCCACTTTTCGACTCGAATAGCGTTAATGATCTCGATGTGGAAAATTTTTCTTCGAAATAATACTTTTTGATCTGATCTTTACTGTCATTCAGATTCAAACGGGCTATATAGTTCCTAAATGTTGATATCCATAAATAACCTTTAGAGTCAATAATAAAACTTATACCCGAGTACTTTTCAAATAATTCTGGGGAGTATAGTGGTACTATTTTCCCCGTTTTAACATCCATTTTAAACAATCCATGAGTATCTTGAAAATAAAGTTCTCCTTTATAGAAAACGGTCTGCAATAGAATGGAATGATATAGACCATCTTGACTAGGTTCATTCAAAAAGTTCTTGAATTTTCCGGTCGCAATATCATAACTACTCACACCACCCGTATGAGTACCCATATATAATTTATTGGCGATAGAATCATAGCAGATGCTTTTCAGATTATTATGATTGGGTCCATCGTCTCCATGATCGGCAGTAAAATACTTAAAACGACTTTTCTTCCTATCAAGCATGTTCAAACCACCACCTTCGGTACATATCCAAACATTATGATCGTTGCCCTCAACCATATTACCTACAAATGGGTAGTTGAGCGAATTGTCGCGAAGCGGATCTACTCCGTAATATGTAAAGACATCTTTTTTAGGATTGAAAAAGTTAACTCCCCCATAGTACGACCCAATCCAAAAAGACCCTTGTCGGTCTATTAATAAAGAAAAGATAGAAGAATGAGCGAGGCTACCCGATGTATAGTTATTTGTATAAACACTAAACTCTCCCGTTTTGGGATTATATTTATTTAAACCCACAAAAGTACCAATCCATATATTACCATCCGGATCTTCCACAAATGTTCTCACCTGATTGCTGCTAATACTATTTTCGACTTTGGGGTTATGCAAAAACTCAGAAACTACTTCCTTAGCATTTATTCTATACATGCCCTCCATACGCGTACCTATCCACAGCTCATTTTGAGAACTTTCGAATATTTCCCAGATTTCCTTATCAGGAATTACACATACAGGTGTATTATCAGGTAAGAGCTTGTACAAGCCTGACAAAGTTCCTATCCACAATTGTTGTTTATGGTCTTTGAAAATTTTAGTTATTTTATTGCTTAAGATAGGAGCCAATTTGAAACTAAAACGATTCATCTGTTCGTTCCAAGTATATATGGTATCTTTTGATGCAATGTATATGGTTCCATCAATAGATGAAAGTGCAGATACTTCCAATCCACTAAATGTGGAAAATTTGTGTTGCTTGAGGTCATATTTCATCAAACCATTATCATTTGTCATAAAAAAGATATCACCTTCTTTATTCTCCGTAATATTGGTTATTTTTTCACCTTCAATCGTTAATCGGGATAATGAATTGGTTCCCTTATAACTTACTACTTCCGAACCATTATAGATACTGAGCCCTTCCATCGTGCCGAACCAAATTCGTCCCAACTTATCCTGATGTATACTCAGTACGGATAATTGAGACAAACCATCTTTAACTCCTATATGTTTAAAATATATAGGGTAAGCAAATACATAAGAAAGTATAAATAATATACAGAATATTACTTTTTTCATGAGGCAGAACTACTGAATAAAAGCCCTAGGTATACAGGTTACAATTCAAAGATAAGATTTTGTTTATAACTTGTTTCTTTTTGATCGTTTTTTCATGACGAAAGGGGAAGCTATTGCCTCCCCTTTCGTTATATTTTCTTTTTTATTCCTCTAGTGTTTTATGGATGTGTTTACCATCCTTTAGTTGCTCCGCCTTTAAATTCGCGATCGGCTGTTTCTGCAACCTCATCCGATTGAAAAGCCTTTACAAATCGCTTCACTCTGTCATCGTCCTTATTATCTTCTCTTGATACTATCACATTCACATAAGGCGAGTCTTTCTCTTCTACAAAAATTCCATCTTTCAAAGTGAGTCCCACACCCGCGGCAAATGTATTATTTATGATGGCTATTATTACTTTATCATCATCCAGAACCCGAGGTAGTTGAGGAGCTTCTAATTCCACTATTTTAAAATTTCGGGGATTCTCTATTATATCTGTCACTTTGGGTATGAAGCCAACATTGTCGCGAAGCTTTATTAGACCTTGCTTTTGCATCAAGAGGAGTGCACGACCGCCATTTGTCAGATCGTTAGGTATTACAATCGTACTTCCATCCTTTAGTTCATCCAACGATTTTATTTTCTTCGAATATCCCGCCAGAGGATACACAAAAGCATTGCCTACAACTGCAAGTTTATAACCTCGCTCCTTCATTTGGTTTTCGAGATACGGTACATGTTGAAATACATTCGCGTCAATATCCCCCTGATCGAGCAGTGTATTAGGCACAACATAATCGGTGAGAGTAACCAAATCAACATCCAGATTGTATTTTTCTTTGGCCACTTTCTGAGCCGTTTTTGCTACAATATATTCGGGTCCCAAAACAACTGCCACTCGAATATAGTTGGGATCGTTCTTTCGTCTTCGTCCACAAGAACTAAACAGAATAATACCTGCTAAGCACATAGCAAGTATCGAAAACATTTTTAATCTCATCTAAATATTTTTAGTTATTTCAAAATCGCCCCCTTATCGGTGGTCTACCTTTTTTGAAATAAAATTTCCTAAAGTCTGAATAATAAATACCAATACAACCAAAAGCACCAATACTACATTCATAACCGTAGTATCATAACCTACATAACCATATTGATAACCAACCTGACCTAAGCCTCCTGCACCTACTGCACCACCCATTGCTGAATATCCTACAAGAGTAATTAGAGTAATAGATGCACAATTGATGAGCGAAGGCATCGCCTCAGGTAATAGTACTTTCCGTATGATTTGAAAAGGAGTAGCTCCCATTGCACGCGATGCTTCCACCAACCCCGAAGGTACTTCGAGCAGACTATTTTCAACCATACGGGCTATAAATGGGGCTGCACCAATACTTAGAGGAACTAATGCGGCTTCTACTCCGATAGAAGTTCCTACAATCAGACGGGTAAAGGGAATCATCCAAACAATAAGTATAATAAATGGTATGGCTCTGAATATATTTACAAAGAATGCCAAAGTCTTATTTACGGACTTATTGTCTCTTATTTGTCCTTTACTTGTTATAAAAAGCGAGACTCCAATAGGTAATCCCAATACAAAACCAAAGAAACCAGAAACAAAAGTCATGACAATTGTTTCCCAAGTTCCTTTTATTAATATCTCTATCATCGAATCAGACATAGCCTAATACCTCCACTTTAATATTCTTACTTTTCAAAAATTCTATTGCCCGATTCTCATTTTCGGCGGAACTGATAAATTCTACAAGCATTACTCCAAATTTCATACCTCCTACATAATCCATACGGGCATTAATTATATTACTGTCTATTTCGAACAGGCGTGCTACTTCCGATAATACAGGTGCATCTACCGATTGCCCTGTTATTTCGAGCTGCAATAAAGGATGTTTTCCTGCTTGAGGCAAAGCAACCAGATTTTCCTGATAATCGGCTGGTATCTCCATATGCAGAGAAGATGCAATAAATCGTTTGGTTAGAGCTGCTTTTGGATGCGAAAAAATATCGGCAACCGTTCCCTGCTCTATCAATTGTCCATCGCTGATAACAGCAACTTCATCACAGATTTCTTTTACCACATCCATTTCGTGAGTGATAAGAAGAATAGTAATATCCAAACGCTTATTTATCTCTTTCAGTAACGATAGTATAGAGCGAGTGGTTGCAGGGTCAAGAGCACTTGTTGCCTCATCACACAACAAGACCTTAGGATTACTTGCCAAAGTTCGGGCAATGGCTACACGCTGTTTCTGACCTCCCGATAGTTTAGAGGGATAGTCATTCGCCTTCTCTTCAAGTCCTACTAAGTTAAGCAGTTCCTTTACACGTGTAATTATCTCCGATTTTGGAGTTTTATCTAATTCTAACGGAAAAGCAATATTGTCGAATACTGTTCGTGAAGACAGAAGGTTAAAATGCTGAAATATCATTCCAATATTTCGCCTTGCTTTTGCCAACTGCGATTCCGACATTCGAGTCAGATTTTGTCCATCCACATACACTTCACCCGAACTCGGACGCTCCAACAGATTCGCACAACGGATAAGCGTGCTTTTGCCCGCTCCCGATTCACCTATCACTCCTACAATCTTACCCTTAGGCACATAAAGCGAAACACCCGAAAGTGCTGTTGTGGTGCGGTCTTTTTGTTTAAATACCTTTGTTATATCTTTTAGCTCTATCATTGGGCTAATTATTTTTCTATCTATTTGAATAACAAAGTAACAAAAAATTATCAAGGTCACCGACCTATTTATTATTTTTACGGTCATTATTGACGAAGACGTTATGCTTAACGTTTTCATTTAAAGTCGCAGACCTTTTTATTGCTTTGTAGGCATAATAACGACAAGTTGTTATGGTAATAAAATATCAGTTTAGAAATTTAGCGTTATCTAGTATCATATTTCACAGAACCTTAAACATCATGAAAAAACATCTTGTATCATTTCTTTTCTTATTTATTATTCTCGGAACAAGTGCTTCTGCACAAATAAAAGTAGCTTGTATAGGCAACAGCATTACATTCGGGTCGGGCGTGAAAGATAGAGCCCAAAACAGCTATCCTTCGGTATTGGGACAAATGCTAGGTAACGAATACGAAGTCCAAAACTTTGGCATTAGTGCACGAACAGCACTCAACAAAGGAGATCATCCTTATATGCAGGAACAAAAATTCAGAGATGCACTAGCATACAATCCTGATATTTTTGTCATTAAACTGGGGACTAATGATTCTAAACCTCAAAACTGGATCTACAAAGATGAATACAAAAATGATCTAACAACAATGGTTAAAGCCTTTCAGCAATTGCCATCACAACCTCAAATATATCTATGCTATCCGGCTAAGGCATACACTACTCAATGGGGTATTAATGATAGCATTATTGTGAACTATATAATCCCTTTCATTACCGAAGTTGCTGAGGAATGTAATACTAAAATCATAAATCTGCACACGCCGACAAGCAATATGAAAGAAAATTTCCCCGATCAGATACATCCTAATGAATTAGGCACCCGTGTTTTAGCTAGAGAAGTATATTATGCTATAACAAGAAAAGATTGAGTAAAGCGCACTTTATTTCCTTAAGTTTGTTCTAAGAGGAGAAACCAATCACTTATTTCGAAATGAGAAAGCTTTTGTATCTACTTGTTTTATCAACAATCTTCACAATAGGCTGTTCCGAAAAACCTCAGATAAAAATAGCCTGTGTTGGTGATAGCCTCACTTATGGATTAGGAGTTGAAGATATTACAAAAGACAGCTACCCCGCTATATTAGGACAAATGATGGGAGACGCTTACCGCGTTCGCAACTTCGGATCCAATCGAAGAGCAGTAATAAACAAAGCAGACTACCCCTATATAAATGAGAAGATCTACAATGAAGCTCTGAAATTCGACCCTGACATTGTCGTCATTATGCTTGGAACAAATGATACAAAACCCAATAATTGGCTATACAAGGATGATTACAAAAAGGATATGGAATCGTTAGTAGAATCATTTCAAAAGCTATCTTCTCACCCTCAGATATATCTTTGTTATCCACTAAAACCCCATACTGACCCAAAAGGGCATCGAGGTATTAGTGATAGTATCATTGTATCCTATATTATACCTTATATTAACGAAGTAGCTCAAGAGTATAATCTTAAAGTTATCAATACTTATACTCCACTGAGCAACAGCCCAGAACTATTCCCCGACTCTGTGCATCCCAATAAAGAAGGGAACAAAGTTTTAGCAGAGGTAATCTATAAAAGAATTGCAAAGAATAAGAATTAATCAGTAAATGTATTCTACTTCAAAGGCTATTGTCACTGCAAATAATACACATCATCACCTTATTATTGAATTACTGTTTCTCTATTTAAAAAAGAAAAGTGTATTTTTGTAATTAAGTTCTAATTATAGCAATAAAAAGAAGACTAAGTTTTAATCTGATGATTGATAAAATAAACAAACTACTATCTGATATAGAAGAAGTAAAGGCTACCAACCTTCAAGAGTTGGAAGATCTGCGTATCAAATTTTTAAGTAAAAAAGGTGCGATTTCTGTTCTTATGGACGATTTCAGAAATGTAGCAGCAGAAGAGAAAAAAGTACTCGGCATGAGACTTAATGAGCTAAAGAACAAAGCTCAGGACAAAATCAATGAATTAAAAGAAAATCTGGAGAACTCAAACTCTACAGAGGAAACTATAGACCTTACCCGTACAGCTTACCCTGTACAACTGGGAAGCCGTCATCCACTTTCGTTGGTAAAAAAAGAAATCTGCGATATATTTAAACGCTTAGGTTTTTCTATTGCCGAAGGACCCGAGATTGAAGACGACTGGCATGTATTCTCGTCTCTAAACTTTGCAGACGATCACCCTGCACGCGATATGCAGGACACGTTCTTCATTGCCCGTAGTCCCGAAGTAGTATTGCGTACGCATACTTCATCGGTACAAACACGTGTAATGGAAAAACAAGAGCCTCCTATCCGCATTATTTGTCCCGGACGTGTATATCGTAACGAGGCTATTTCATACCGTGCACATTGTTTCTTCCATCAAGTAGAAGCTCTTTATATTGATAAAAACGTATCGTTTGCCGATTTGAAACAAGTATTGCTTTTCTTCGCAAAAGAAATGTTTGGTGCAGATACAAAAATACGCTTGCGTCCTTCGTATTTCCCATTTACTGAACCTAGTGCCGAAATGGATATTTCTTGTAACATATGTGGAGGTAAAGGTTGTCCTTTCTGTAAACACACAGGATGGGTAGAGATATTAGGCTGCGGAATGGTAGATCCTAACGTTTTAGAAAATTGCGGTATTGACAGTAAAGTATATACAGGATATGCCCTAGGTATGGGGATTGAGCGTATTACTAACTTAAAATATAGAGTTAAAGATTTACGTATGTTCTCTGAAAACGATGTACGTTTCTTGAAACAATTCGAAAACGCACAGTAAGAATAAGATATGAGATATATTATTTATTGTCTGCTATCTCTTATTCTACTAAGTAGTTGCAGTTCAGGAAAAATATCAACCACTGAAACAAAACCTACGGAGGCTATTATTTTCGGAAGACTAAGTATCTATAAAGATAACTCAATAAAGCCGCAAGATATATGGGTACATTTTAATGAGCGGAATTGGGGTAAAACTCTAGCAAGAATTGATGACAAAGGATATTTTATGGCTAAAGTTCCTTTAGGAAAGAATCATATAGCAATGCTGGCATATAGCAATAAATATGCCAACCTGCCTAAAAGCTATATAAGTATAGATATAGAAGATTCTAACACCGTTTATTATGTAGGGGATATTTATATCAATTGGAGTCCTAACCATGGGGAGCAAAGATCAAATCAAGGTCTTCTAGGTACTTTAGTTGAAAATAGTAAGGATGGTAAACGCATACCTGCAAGTGTAAAAAGTTCAGAGTCTACAATAAACTATTTTAAACAAATGTTTCCGGAAAACACCAAAGAAATAGAGACTAAGCTAATAATAATTGAATAACAGCAATAATAAAATTAGAATATGAAAAAACTATTACTCTTATTCGTTGGATCTTTATTTTTTATTTCTTGTCAAGAGACAGTAAAAGAAACTATGATAACAACCGCATCAAAACATAAAAACGAAGTGGTAGAAGCGATTAAAAATCGTAGAAGCATTCGATCGTATAAACCTGAGCAAATAGATCAGGCACAACTAGATACTATTATCGATTGTGGAATAAATGCACCAAGTGCTTTAAACAAACAAACGTGGGAAGTTCGTGTAATTCAAAATGCAGATCTTTTGAATCGCATCAACAGTAGTTTTGTTGAAAAAGCGAAAGGAAAAGACTTAAAAGGTAGTGCTTCACGTTCACAAGAGCCCGGTTTTAGTGTATTTCATGGCTCACCTACTCTTATAATTGTAGGTAGAGAGAAGAATAATCCAACAAGCTTTGTAGATTGTGGCTTATTAGCACAAAACATACTACTTAGTGCCGAGTCAATGAATATCGGAACATGTACTATCGGCAATATGGCTAGTATTCTAAACGACCCGGATGCTAAAGAATTCTTAAAGGAAATCAATATGCCTGATACACACGAAGTAGCTTTTGGTATTGCAATCGGCTATAAAAACGAAAGTCACGAAGCTAAACCAAGAGACGCCAGCAAAGTACAATATATTAAATAAGAGATCTTAATTAATTATATTCATATAAATAGGCTTTCAAATTGATATTGAAAGCCTATTTTTTCACCATCGTTTTATGGTTGTAAGCTATGTGGCTTTAAAGTTCTTCTTTAAATCTGTCAACCTTTAACCCATCGACAATAACTTTCCCGAAAAACATGGATACTGGTCTTACCCATATACCATATTCACCATAGAGAGCTTGGTAAACCACCATATCTTCTAAAGTCTCGCTGTGCTTAGCCATACTTATAAACTTGTAACGATTGCCCTTAAAATGCACAAAGAAACGTTCTTTTGTTGTTGAATCCATAGATTTGGTAATTAAGGTGCAAATATAAAAGAGTTTTTCCTGACACGAGACCTTTTTATTACATTTGCAATACAATTAAGGCTGCAAACCTTTTTAGCGTTGTAAGCTACGATAGTAACAATAGATTATATAAAAAATTGCTGAACAAACAATTGCCGGTTATTTAATTATCATACAATAGTAAACTCATGAAGAATATTACTCTCTTTATATTGGCAATATTTACTTTATTGGTCTGCACAAGCAGCAAACCCATAAAGACAAAGCCTAATGAAGCAATCGTATTTGGTCGCTTTATTTTAGATAATAATTCGGATATAGACCATGAAAAGATTGAATTACAATTTCTAAGAAGCCCGAGAGGTACATCTAAAGTGAAGGTCGGCAAAGATGGTTTCTTCTGTCTGAAAATGCAGATTGGAAATACTCTTACCGACTTTATTCAATACAAAGACGGTGGAACTTTCCGTAAGATACTTACAAACAGTTGTCTTACATTATCCTTTAATGAGACTGACAAAGTCTATTATGTAGGTGATATTTTCATGAAGTGGACACCAACCGACAGAGATAAAATTAAAAAAGGCTTTTCGCTGGGTGTAGGAATGGGCAATAACAGTATGGGAGGGTCTTTTGCAATACCCATTGGAGAGAACTACACACCGGGTGAAGACTGCCCTGAAATAACAATCAGAGAAACGCAGGAAACTATCGACCAGTTCCACCAAATATATCCCGATGATAATAGAGAGGTGATAATACAATTCATGGATCTCAACTAATAATCAACCTTTTAGGAAGATAACTTTCGATACAAAAAAGATAAGGATGTATATTCTTATCTTTTTTTATTAAATTTGCCAACCTTATCAGAACTATTAAGTCTTCGGACTTCTTCATTACTTTGGTAGATGTCATAGCCAAAGTATGTTACAATATAATATGACAATAAACAGTTGAAAGTACTTAATAAAAACAAAATGAAAGCATTTGTATTTCCAGGTCAAGGTGCACAATTCGTAGGAATGGGTAAAGACTTGTACGAAACATCTCCCGTAGCTAAAGATTTATTCGAAAAAGCGAATGAGATTCTTGGATTTCGCATTACCGATTTAATGTTCAGCGGTACAGACGAAGACTTACGCCAAACTAAAGTAACCCAGCCAGCTATATTTTTACATTCAGTAATTCTTGCTAAAACTTTAGGTGAAGAATTTAAACCCGATATGGTAGCAGGTCACTCTTTAGGTGAATTTTCGGCTCTTGTAGCGGCTAACTCTTTATCGTTTGAGGATGGCTTGAAACTTGTCTATAAACGTGCTTTGGCTATGCAAAAAGCTTGTGAGCTAAATCCTTCGACAATGGCTGCCGTACTTGGTTTACCTGACGAAAAGGTAGAAGAAGTATGTGCTTCTATTACTGACGAGATTGTAGTTCCTGCGAACTATAACTGCCCAGGACAGATTGTTATTTCGGGTACAAATGCAGGTATAGATAAAGCTTGCGAACTATTGAAAGAAGCTGGTGCTAAACGTGCTCTTAAACTAAGTGTGGGTGGAGCATTTCACTCTCCATTGATGAATCCGGCTAAAGAAGAATTAGAGAAAGCAATCAACGAGACTCAATTCTCTAAACCTATTTGCCCAGTTTATCAAAACGTAACAACAGTTGCTGAAACTGAACCAGAAGCAATCAAGAAAAATCTTATCGCTCAATTGACTGCTCCTGTTAAATGGACTCAATCGGCAGAGCATATGATTGCTGACGGTGCTACTGAATTTGTAGAACTAGGACCAGGTGCTGTTCTTCAAGGTCTTGTTAAAAAGATCAACAAAGAAATCGCAACAAGCGGAAAACAATAAGGTTTACAGATCTTTTATTACTTTTCGGAGTAATAATTAGAGTCTACCTAAAGTGATAATCGCAATGCAAATTGAATAATACAATTTAGCATTTATTAGATATAAAAATAAGGCGTCCCCGAAAGAGATGCCTTATTTTTGTTTTATCTTATACTATTCTTATTTCAATATAGGGCTGCCTACGGGCACTATATTCTTTCCGAAAAAGCTATTCAGATACTTTGCTGCCAAGATATAAAATGTAAGCAACGATATAGCCAACTCTGCGTAAGCTGCTACTGCATGCCACGCATGACCACAACCAAAAGAATCTAAAGCTAAGCCTAAAAACAAGACTACGATTAATATCAAAAGAACAAACATCGCTTTCGACATTTTAAGCCCCGATATGGTAAATACAATTGTCAATATCATGTAACCGACAAAGACAAAACCCAATTGTTTTACATCGACAGCTTGAGCCAATGTTTCGCCAAAACAACCAAGCTTGATCAACCAACTCATAGCCATACCCTTAGATTTGTGTTTATAAAACGCTTCAATAATAAACATTAAAATTTACGGTCATGGAAATTGAAAACGGTTATGAAATTATTGACTTTAAAGGTCAGAAATATTTAGTATTAGAGGACTTTTCTACTACTGATACTTGTGGTAAATGTTGTTTCGATATTAAAGAAATTATCGGTAACGGCAAATTGGCTTCTGCGTGTGATATTCCCGATTCTATATTCGCATGTTCTCCTATTTCTCGCCCAGACAAGCGTTCTGTAATCTTTAAGAAGTTAAGATAAAGTTTCTAGCAGTCTAATTAAAATCTCACATTTTTCTCACTAAAAATATTTTTCAATTAAACTGCTGTACTCATTTATCTAAAATATATACCGTGTGTTTGTTGTGTGTGTTTTTATGACCCTGAAAGGTAGGTGAACTAGATAGCCATATAGAGATAATGCTCTAAAGTAGGTTGTAGTCCTACCTTTCTTTAATTGAAGGGACTTAAATAGAAATTTAGCATACGGTGCAATTAAGGGTTATAAGTGATTCAAAAGAGGTCATAAGCATTGAATTACATTAATAATGAAAAGCATGAAAAAACATTTTATTGGTATTGACATTTCTAAACGTACACTTGATGTGTGCGTGTATTCTCCTTTAATTAATCCTGAAAATTATACTCAGGTTACTAATGATTCACTTGGTTTTAAAACATTGCTAAAATGGTTTAAATCTAAGTCTTTTTCATTTTCTGATATCGTCATATGTATGGAACATACAGGTATTTATGGTTTAGATATCAGTCTCTTTTTTGAAGCAAATTCTTTAGACTATTGTATGATTTCGGGTTACGAAATGAAACATAGTGTAGGTTTTGCTCGTGGAAAAAGCGATAAGGTCGATTCTTTCCGTATAGCTCATTATTGCTATCTATATCGTGAAGAATTAAAATATAGTCGTGTTAAAAGTAAAGTTCTTCTTTCACTTCGTGATCTTATGTCAGAGCGACGTAGCTGTGTAAAGCGTGCGTCTCAATGTAAAGCGTATTTAACTGAACATAAGAAAAATACAGATTCTTCCGGTTATAGTCGTTATTCTCGTGAACTGAAATATCTTAATACTTTCATTCATGAGATTGAGAAAGAACTGATATTGATTATAGAGTCTGATTCGGACTTGTATAATACTTATAAACTGATTACAAGTATAGTCGGTATTGCTCTTATCAATGCTGTTAATGTTCTCTTATATACTAATAATTTTGAGGCATTTGATAATGCTCGTGAATATGCCTGTTATTGTGGTATAGCCCCTTTTTCTAAGCAGTCAGGTACTAGTATTAATAGTCCTGCTAAGACAGATTCGATGTGTAATAAGACTCTTAAGTCTGAACTTACACAAGCTTCTTTATCTGCCATTGTACACGATTCAGAATTACGTATGTATTACCAGCGAAAGTTGATGTCTGGTAAGCATCCCGGTGTTATTCTGAATGCTGTAAAATTCAAGCTTTTAGAGCGCATTTTTGCGGTTGTAAAGCGTGGCACTCCTTATGTAAAATTGTCTACTTATTCCTCTTAATGTATTGTTTCTCAATTGTTTAATTTAATATTTTTTAATAATGAAAGTTTACGAAGGTTCAAACAATGTAAGCGACTTGCAAATTGAAAATGGCGCTTACTATCTTTTATTTGACGTGACAAAAAGTACGGGTTACCCGGACTTACCAAGCTTTTTTGGGGACCTTAATTTGTCTACTACGGACGAATTGAAGGTATTATACACCTCTCGCTCAGCTGGTCAACGTTCTTTGATTCCGTCTCTTCCTGTATTTCCATTGGCTGTTGCTGCAACTATGGGACCTGATGAAATTATAGCTTATCGTCAAGGCGGTTCTACTAACCCAACTTACATTAATCGCGTGGTATTCCGTGTTTTTGTTGGTGCTGGTGGTGCTCTTGCCTTGGATGATAATGCTTATTTGTCTGTATCCACAGGTTTTGGCGAAGCTGCTAATAATCTTCAAAAGTTGGTTATTTCAGCGGTCGACACAACCAAAACCACTCTTGCGTATATGTATGAGGTAGTGCATTTGAATGCAAAAAGCCAAAAGTCAATAGACTTAGCGAATTGCAATCAAATCATTCTACCTAAACAGCTGGATGACTTCCAATTAAAAGCTAAAGATAGCTTATATAGTGTTAACTGGTCTCGTCGAGAAATTGAATCAGTTGCACGCGGTCAAAATGACTTGCTTGCCTTGATCGGTTCAGGTGTGTCTGGTGTTCGCACTATTTTAGGTGAGAATCATACCGTTGATTTAGGCTTTATTGGAGATACGACTGTTCCCGGTGGTACGTATTACGATGCTCTGGGAATAACATCTTTCGAATCTGTAAAGATTACGACTGAGTTCGACGATCGTGTCTATTTGCTTCGTGCTGTGGACACATCTAATGTGTAATCTGTAACTCAATTTATTATGAGTATTTTCAAAAGTATAGGGAAAGCATTAGGCAGCGCGGTTAAGGTTACCGGTAAAATTGCCGGTACTGCCGTTAAGTCGGTCGCTGCTGTAGCTTCTCCCTTAGTATCAAAAATTCCCGTTGTCGGGCAAATTTATGATACTGCGACAAGTCTTGTCGGTGTTGATCCTGTTCGCCTGTTGGGAAATTCTGTAGGGGCTTTAGTTTCCGGTGGTAACATCGGAAAATCTCTAGCTTCCGGTTTTCAGGATTCTCAAACAGGTGCGGGTGTAGTTGGTATTATTCGACAAAGTCAGCATTCTAAGAGCGATTCTTTACCTGAGTATAGTTCAGAAGAACCGGGTGTTTACACCTACTCGGATGGTTCTTACGCTTATACGGTTGACGTCGATGGTAGGGTGACTTATCAGCCTTCGGAGCTTACTAATGCTGTAGACTTTGTTCAGTCTGATAATGGTGCGTTGCTTTCTATTCCCGGCTCATTGTCAGGAAAACAAAAGTATATACAGACATTGTTAGACTCCTATGGTGACCCTCTAGGGGTTGATAAAGCGTCTATGACTATGAGCGAAATGAACAATTTCGTATCGTCGTCAGAACCTTTAAGCGGTGCCCAACAAAGTAACTTGCTTGCTTTGGATGTCGTTAATAAATCCCCTGAAGCATTGGCTTATACTTCTCAAGCTTTAGCACAAACAACGGGCAAACCTGCTGTTGATTGGATTGCTATACTTACAGGGCTTTGGAATACTGCTAAAAAGGCAAATATTCCGGGCGTGTCCAATGCTTTAATTAAAGCAGAAGACCAAGCCGTCGGTGTCGTGACGGATATTGCAGAAGAAACTGCCGTACAAAAAATAGCTCGTATTGTTCGCAATTACGGTATTTGGATTTTTGGCGGTGTTATTTTGCTGTTTGCTCTTTTACTCACTTCTAAGCGTCGTTAATTTCGATTCTGACAGGATTGGGGGTATAGGGGGTGAAACCCCAATAGACACGGCGAAAAGCCGTTAAGGACACTATCCAAGATAGATATACTAATTAAAAACGGTAGAGGTTGTTAAAATATTAACAAAAAGTCAACCCTGCCTAAACCAATAAAAAAAAATATTTATTTATGAAAAAGATTATTAAGTACATGGCTTTGTTTGCAATCGTTGCAACGGCTACAAAAGCGTTCGTAGATGCTTTTACTCCGGAATATGAAAGCTGGAAAGAAAAATTTCCACCGGAACCAGAAATAGAGGATGACGAAGAGTCCGGCGACGTTGCTGCTAATGCTGTTCAAGCATCCGATTTGTTTAAATCAGAGTCGGAAGACTACTTAAATAAGAAAGGAGTAGACTAATGGCTAGATTTAGAAGAAGTTTCGGTCGTTTTTATTCGGGTTTTCGTAGACGTTTTAGTGGCTTTAGAGCTCGTTATCGCAGACGTCGCAGGCGTCGTTCTTATAGTAGAAAGCCGAACTACATTAAGTGGCTTATAGGTCTGTTGATCTTAGGCGGTGCTGGTTTCTTTGCTTGGAAAAAATTTTTAAAGAAAAAATAACCATGCAAAGTAAAGGTTCAAATAGTTTGATTATAGTGGGTATACTCGCTATAATCGGGCTTTTGGTCTATATCTTTTTTTTTAAAGAAAAGACGAAAGCCCAAAACGGTGGTTTGGTTGTTCCGCTAACGCCTGGTAGTCCTCCATCTACGGCAAACAATCCTTTAGCTCCCCAGGACATCAGTAATGTGTCTTACACTCCGCCCCCTGTTATAACTATGCCCACAGAGGGCACAGGTTCGGCAGGTTTTGATTCTTCTCAATTAGAAGTGTTAAAAACGGATGGTAATGCACTTTCACAACGTTCAAATAATCCCGGGGCGTTGTTTTGGGATGGAGTAACAAATTGGAAAGGTTTAGATTCTATCAGAAGTAAAGCGGGTCAGATCATTTATTTCGATACAGTTGATAATGGAGTAAGAGCTCAATGTATGACGCTTAAGAATTATTCTAAAAAGCATGGTATTTATACCCTCAATTCATTAACTGCACGCTATGCACCTTTAGGTCATGGTGGAAATAATCCGATCGCTTATGCGCAAACTCTGGCGTCTTATCTTGGTATTGAGCCAACCACTGCGTTTAATTTGGATAGTAACCGGGAGTTACTCGCTGGTGTTGCTTATTATATACATCGTGTTGAAGCTGGTTACTTTTGGGTACCACGTTCTAAGTTTTTAGAGTGGGCACCAAAAGTGTAAGATGTAGTTTAATAATTGAATAAAATAGGAGGCGCTATGACTGTAAGTCCGTCTCCTATTTTTTAAAAAGTAAAATTTATGAAAATTTCAAATTACTTAAAATCGTTTAATGTTATAGGTATTATTCTTTGGTTGCTTTTGGCTGTTGTTATTTACTATTTAGTAAAGTATGGCTTGCGTCAAATTGGGCGTCTTTTTGGAATTTCATCTAATCCAATGAAAGACATTACAGATGCTGAACGAGATGCTATAACCAAGGATTCGTCTAAGTTTATGACTAATGGGTTATTTACTTATCGTTCAGGTGCGACTTGGTTATATACGAAAATGTATCCTAGCGGTAATTGGTTCTCATCTACGGATCATTCCGATGTTGGCAATTTTATGTTAAAGGTTTCTCCTGCTGAATATGTCTTTTTGTCGAACGTATATATATTGTATAAGGATGCAAATCATATATGGTATAATTTGACTGGGAAAGGTGAAACTTTGACCGAAGACCTTCGGGACTTGTTTAATTCTTCTGAGGAAGATAGATATTTGTCTCATTTGTCGGCTGTTTTGTAGGATGTGAATAGTTTTTAGTTTCTTATTCTAGCTCTGGTTAATCTATCTATTTCTATGTATTCAGGGTTTATGTTGAAGCTTTTAATATATAGTTTTTGAAATGTGTTTCTTTTTATTTTCTCTTTATGCTGGACGTATATAGTTTGACCTGCTTTTATGAATCTTTCTATAGATATTTCTTTTTGTTCTGCTTTCTCTGATATAGCATTTATATGCATGTTATATATTCCGTCGTATATATCAGTGTTTGTTAGTCTATATGTTATTTCTATAGAAGGTTCTTCCCAAAGGAAAGCGTCTATTCTTCTGTAATTTATTTGATTATTTTCGAGATTGTATGATAGTCTTATCAATTCAGTTTTTGGTTTGTTTTCTGATTCTATTGCTGTTATTATATTTTGTCCTATTAAGTATATTATGCACAAGCTTGTAATTGTGCCTATTGCGATTAGAATCTTGATTAATGTTTTCATTTTGATGTTTTGTTTAGTTAAAATTTTTGTAAATATAAAAAATAAAAAGTTATGAAAAAATATCTATTTGTTTTCAATCCTGGAACGGAATGTGAGTATGCTGAAGAAATAAGTTTTAGTAATAAGGCTTCTTTAGATTCTTATATTCTGTTTTTAACTATTCGTGGTTTTTCTTTTGATTATATAGGCTCTAGGAAATACCATAAAGATAATCCGGCTTATCTTCCAACGAATAAAAATTCGATTACAAATGCTTTAAAAAGTTAATAATTATGGCACAGTTTATTTTCAAGTTTCTGCGCGCAGATGGTAGCGTAGTGGCTACCCGCAAAAAGAATTTCCTTTATTCTTCTTTGGCTTACGGTTACGCTCAGACTCTGTTAAATTCTTCTTATGGCGATGTGGATAGTATCGACGTTAAGAGAGCTACTAGCGATAGTACAACAAAGAAGAAATCAGGTGTTACAGACATTCGTGCTGCTCTTCGTGCTGAACTGGCTCGAATTGAGTCGAAAAAGAAAAAACGAAAAAAATAGTAAGTCATGAAAGAAAAAAAAGAGTTAAGAGCCTGGCTCTTTATTTGTTTTGTTGTTTCTGAACGTAAATACGTGTGTCATGTTATTGCAACTCCTTTATTCTCTACTGCTCTGCAGGAACATGCTGCTTTATTTCCTTCGCATCATGTTGTATTCTCTCTTCAAGTTCCTTTATACCTGGCTGAATACATTGGGAAAGAACTGCAATATTTCTTTAAAGACAGCGAAGCGGTTTATAAGGAATTTGTACGTTTAGTAAATTCCTCTCAAGGTGTTATTATTGCTCCTGTTAAGACCTATAACGGTCTTGTACCTCTTAGTTTCAGCGATGTAAGCAAATGTTTTTGTTTGTCACGCTGGAACGGTGAGTATTACGAAAATGCCCAGGCATTTATATTATCTCCTGCCCTGGTTGAATTCTTTAATTTCTTATTCTTCCAACGTCAGGACGTTAACCCTTTAAACTTATTTAAAGTATGACATATAGAAAATTAGCAGACACGCAAACAGTATATACTTTGCGTGTCTATCGTTGTCTCCCTCTTTTAGATTCAGTTGGTCAGCAAGTTGATAATTCTATGATTTTTCGTGTCGAAAAGCCGTTTATTCTGCTTCATGCCTTTATAGCTGATAACTCGGACGATGAAGACCGCGACAGTAATTTAGAGCAAGGGTTAACTAACGCTTTGCTCTATTTAGAAAATCATCCTATTGTTCAGGTTGCTAATGTTGCTAATATTAGCAATTTCGCGATATCAGCAAATCAGTATATAGTTAATGATATCCGAAAGGATAAAATGACAGATAGGCAATTTGTGTTTGTTCTGTTGTGCGAAAACTTTTAAAATCTAAAGATTATGCCAAGAAAATTTCGTCTTACCTGGAAGGGTAGCCCCCAGGAACAATTAGATGTTCTTCAACAATTGTTATTGGAACAACAAGAAACTAACAGACAGTTGTCTATCGCTAACAGTACCTTAAATTCAATTAATGGTGGTGTTGGCAATCTTAATATTAAAATGGATAATCAGTTATTGTTATCACAACAAATATCTGATAATACGAGTTGTGCTTGTAATGCTCTTAATGAGATCAATGGTAAAATTGATGAGATTATAGAGATCATTGAAGGTACTCAACCCGCTTTATATGACTTTAGACTGTATTCATCTGCTCATATAGTAACCGCAACTGATCTTGCAGTCGGTTATGTTGATATACCAGGTGTGTCGACTAAAAACGGTGCGAACTTTTTTAGTTTGTCATCTGATCATCCTGAGTTAGTTTCTGGTTATTCAGAATCTCCAACTGCTGATTTTATCAGGTTTAATTTAAATACTGCAGGTTTTACAGGTTCTTTTGTTACGCCTTTGACTATTTTCCAAGCAGAGAGCAATATAGTACAAACTATCAGATTTGAGTATTACGCTGCTCCCTCTGTTCCTGACACTTTACAGGTTATAACACCTCCTTCTCCTATTGAGTATCTTGATACCAGGACGAAGTTAACTGTTGATGTCTTAAGTTATGTCGGTGGTGTTCCTGAACCTCCTTTAGTTACTGACCCCTGGACTATCGACACTATTACGACTTATGTTGATGGTTCAGGTCGTACAATATACAGAATAGTACTAGCGATGACGGGTATAACTACATTTGAGGCTTTACTTGATGTCAGTGTATATCTGACTTTCAATAATTCAAATGACGCTGTTGCTTGTACTTTTGATATTGTAACACCTGACAATTTTGGTGTTGATGCGTATGCTCCTGCAGGAAATTATTATATTGCTCCGGATGGTACTAAGGGCTTCAATCCTTTAGACGTGGATGCTGCAGTATCGTTTTATTTTGTTCAAAACTACCTGTCTTATAAAGATGGTGGTGTTGAGAATGTTGATTATCGTTTGATGACTGACGCCCTTACTAACTGGACTATTTACTTGAATGCCGATGGCGTTGAAGGTGTAGACGGTTTAGTCTGTTTAGGAGACGGTTATTCTCATAATCAAATTCAAGCCCCTGCTACTTACTGCAGTCTTGTTTATCCTGATGATTGGAAATTTATTATTGATCGTTATGATTATTCTTTAGAGGCTCGTTTTGTGTATTATTTGTTCCCCGGTTTTAGACTGATGTTAGGCGATACAGTTAATATACCTACAGACGCAGAGCTTTCTATTCCTCTTGCTCCTTGTCCGCCTCTTGCTCCCGGTGGTTATCCTGTTGAATGTCATCTACCATCATCAATAATAGTTCTTCCCGGCTCTTATGCTGGTCCTATGGTTGTCGGTAATGCTATTGATATGACTCTGGATTTGACTTCTGAACAAATTAAAGAGCTTATAGGATATAATGATACACCGTTATATGATCTTGCAGGTTCTTGGGCTGTTCAGTTAGAGCCCGGTTCTATGATTGCTACGTATTCTTATCAATTGTATTTGGTAGTTGATAGGCTTGCTATTTGGATGGAATTAGATATTTATCCGTCCTAATTAAATTTAGTTAGTATTTTCTCTAAAACAATGTGCGTTTTACACTTTTAGAATTTAATGGAAAACTTTCATCCATTCAAAATTGAAAATAAGAATTATCCATTCTTAGACTTCAAGACAGAATTACCTGATTTAATAAGCTACACAGAACGTTTCACATCAAATACAAGAAACAGAAACCTCTTTTAAAATTTTCGTTTTGGAAAACTTCATTCAAAATTGTTGATAAATAATTTTCCATTTTAAGCAACTTTCTCATTTTTTATTCACAACTTTGTCATTAGTTATTGGTGTCACTAATCCTATTTCTTGGATGGGTGATGAAAAGGGAATCAGGTGTAAATCCTGAACAGACCCGCTGCTGTAAACTCTACAACAGTCTTGAAACAAATCTCAAACCACTGTTTCGATTTTGAAACGGGAAGGATGTTTCTAAAGACAGAGTAAGTCAGAAGACCTGCCGATAAAAGTAAAAGTTTTGTCTTTCGAGGATTAAGGGCAATTCAACACGAAGTAAAATTCAGTTTTAAATATGTATTGGTATCAGCCTCAACCTTCATTCCTCTCAAGGGAATGACTATGGCATCGGCTTCCTTTATCTATCTATAAACCTGTTTTTATACTGACCATACAATCCAAAAGTAAAAAAGAAAAGCTTTATCAATAAGAAAGCTTCAGTAAATAGATTCAATAACAAACTAAAAATTACAATTATGGAAAAGATATGTCCACGCTGTACAACAGCTTTCAGATGCAGAGAAGACAGAGTTGAATTGTGCAGTTGCTCAAAAACAGCTAAAGTTATAGGTGTACGCGATTATGTAAAAGAAACTTACGAGAGCTGCCTTTGCCCTAAATGTCTGCAAGAAGCTAGCAGCACCTTTTATAATATTGGTGTAAATCCCAAATTTTTAAATAAGAAGAAAGCTGTTTAAGGGTATAAACCTCAGCTATATTATATTCTTCATTTATTTTATTATCCTACTTAATAGAAGCAATTCCTATGGACTTTTCAGAAATTCTTATCACAAAAAGAGATGGTAAACAAGAAGTATTTTCAATTGAGAAAATAAAAAATGCTGTCACCAAATCATTCAGAGCGAGTAGCATCTCCGACTCGGAACGCGAAATGTATGAGATTTCGTTTGCTGTTGCCAATGAAATTAAAAAGCCAACCATTACGGTTGAAGAGATACAAGATCTGGTAGAAAAAGAATTGATGAGAAGAAATCCTAAGGCTGCCAAAAAGTATATCATATATCGTGAATGGCGCAATGTGGAACGCCATAAGAAAACGCATATGAAACATATTATGGACGGAATTGTTTCTATTGAGAAGAACGATGTAAACCTGAGCAATGCAAACATGTCGGCTCATACTCCTGCTGGACAGATGATGACTTTTGCATCGGAAGTTACAAAGGATTATGCCGAAAAATATCTGGTAAATCCCGAATACACTCTTGCCCACAAAAACGGAGATATTCACATTCACGACCTCGATTATTACCCGACTAAAACTACTACTTGTATTCAATACGATCTGGACGATCTTTTTGAGAAAGGATTCAGAACCAAAAATGGAAGTATCCGTACACCTCAATCCATACAAAGCTACGCTACGTTGGCTACCATTGTTTTTCAAACCAATCAGAATGAACAACATGGAGGACAATCTATTCCCGCTTTCGATTTTTTCATGGCAAAGGGTGTACTCAAGTCCTTTCAAAAACATCTGGCTTCTAATATTACCTTATTATATCAACTTGAAGATCAAAGCATCAATGAGCAGGATATAAAGAAGATCGTTAAGAGCTTAGTATCAAGTATCAATATACCCGATAATGAGAAAGAAGAACTGCTTAAAGCACTCAATATTCAATCGGAAGTACTTAATATAAAAAACCTAAATGCTCTCATTCACCGTTCTGTTGAAACAACCCGAAAGGATACCCATCAGGCAATGGAGGCCTTTATTCACAACCTCAACACCATGCATTCCAGAGGAGGTAATCAGGTAGTATTCAGCTCTATTAACTACGGAACAGATACTTCGCCCGAAGGCAGAATGGTTATTCAAGAATTACTGGCTGCTACAACCGAAGGATTGGGAACGGGCGAAATCCCTGTATTTCCCATACAAATATTTAAGGTAAAGAAAGGCGTATCTTATAGCGAGTCCGATTATGAAGCAGCAATCTCCAATTTTGAAGATGCTCTCGCGGGGAAAATGAAATTTAAGTCTCCCAACTTTGATCTTCTGATTGAAGCTTGTCGCACTACTTCGGTAGCACTTTTCCCTAACTTTATGTTTTTGGATGCACCTTTCAACCTACATGAGAAATGGAAAGCCGACGACCCTAAACGATATATGTACGAAACTGCAACAATGGGATGCCGCACCCGTGTATTTGAAAACTTACATGGTGAAAAATCGTCTTTAGGGCGTGGAAATCTATCTTTTACTTCGCTCAATCTACCCCGTTTGGCTATTGAAGCACATCAGAAAGCTGAGAACTTGTTTCCCGAAAAAGACAAACAAGGTGTTCAGGAAGAGGCTAAGAAAATACTTTTATCCTCTGTTAGATTGATGTCTGAAATGATCGCCGAACAGCTGTATGATCGCTATCA
This sequence comes from Dysgonomonas sp. GY617, assembly GCF_015233815.1. Classification (NCBI taxonomy): domain Bacteria; kingdom Pseudomonadati; phylum Bacteroidota; class Bacteroidia; order Bacteroidales; family Dysgonomonadaceae; genus Dysgonomonas; species Dysgonomonas sp. GY617. The sequence continues at coordinate 104,213 of NZ_JADCLR010000001.1, read as the reverse complement.
GTATCAACGGACAGCTCTGGCAAGACAGTTTCCTTTTATGATGGCTAATAATATATGGAAAGGTGGCGACGCTTTAGATTCGAACGAAGAGGTAGGTAATACCATCCAAAGCGGCACTTTAGGCATTGGCTTTATCGGAGGGCACAATGCAATGGTTGCCATATATGGCGAAGGGCATGCCATCAATAAAAAGGCTTATGATACTCTTTATGATGTTATCCAAGAAATGAATAAGGTAGCCGAAGAATATAAAGCAAAATACAAGCTGAATTATTCTGTATTGGCAACTCCCGCCGAAGGTTTATCGGGCAGATTCACCAAGATAGACAGAAAGAAATACGGTGTAATTGATGGCGTTACAGATCGTGACTACTACGTTAATTCATTCCATATAGATGTAAAGGAGCATATAAAAGTAGCCGATAAGATTAAATTGGAGGCCCCCTTTCATGCAATTACCAAAGGTGGACATATAACTTATGTGGAACTGGATGGAGAAGCAAAGAAAAACATATCGGTAATACTCAAAATTGTACACCTGATGCATAAAGAGAATATTGGATATGGCTCGATCAATCACCCCATAGATACTTGTCGAAAATGTGGCTATAAGGGAATGATTTATGCAGAATGTCCCTTATGTAAAAGCGAAAACATTACACGTATGCGTCGCATAACGGGATATCTTACGGGAGATTTAGATTCGTGGAACTCAGCAAAACAAGCTGAAGAAAAAGACAGAATAAAACATGTTTAAAGACCCATTACATATATTGAAGATATACGAAGAAACGATATCCGATGGCGAAGGGCTTCGTTATTCCATCTATCTTTCGGGCTGCAAACATCGTTGCAAAGGCTGCCACAACGAAAGTAGCTGGAATCCAAGTGCAGGAACACCTCTTTCGAAGGGATGGTTACTCGAAATAATAGAAGATATAAAGTCTAACCCGTTACTTGATGGCATAACTATTTCGGGAGGCGATCCGTTTTTCTATCCTCAATCGCTTGTTACCCTCTTAAAAACATTAAAGGAACAAACGAAGCTAAACATCTGGTGCTATACCGGTTATACTTACGAAGACATTCTCGCTAAAAAAGAATTACATGCTTGTCTCACCTACATTGACGTACTGGTAGATGGCAGATTTGAGAAAGAGAACTACTCTCCTACCCTATCCTTTAGGGGAAGTACAAACCAAAGGATTATAAAATTGAATAAATTACATCCTTGTCGGGAGAAATATTCTATAATTGACAAAAAGTGCAGCGAACTTCCTGTGTAAAAAATACCTTTACTTTTAAAACAGCCTCTTTAATGATATAAAGAGGCTGTTTCTTTTTTCGAACAAATGCGATACCATACCCAATTTCTATTTCTAATATTGAAATAATCATCCAAATTGGCACTCTATCCTCTGAAAACGCCCATTTTATTAACAAAAAAAATATTTTTTTACGATCCGTATACCCTCTACAACATCATTTAATTCTTTTTAGTAGAACGAGTATATTGCGCAAGAAACTCACTACAAAGAAATAAGTACTTTTATGAAACCTTATAATAATCAACTGAGTAAACCATACTCTTCGCAATAGAATGTCTTTATGAAAAATCAACTAAACGATGAACTCGTTTTAGCTATCAAAAACAGTGTGTCAGATGATATGAATATCGCAAACCTCCTAATGGATATACTGTCTATGGGAAAAGAGGCTGTTTACCGAAGGCTTAGAGGCGATGTTCCATTCACTTTCGATGAAGTTTCGAAAATATCATCTAAGCTATGTATTTCACTCGATAATATTGTAAATATCAAAAATACAAAACGGGCGTTTTTCGATTTAGATCTGAAAATGCAACAGCTTAACGATCCGTTAGATCATTATTGTGACAAACTCGAAAGCTGTATTCTTCTGTTTCAGAAATTGCATAAATGCAAAAATTCGACTGCACGACTGGCTCTCAACAGCCTACCCTATATGTTTTATTTATCTTTCCCACATATTGCAAAATTCCGCTTATACAGATGGCTCTACCAACTGGAAGTAATTCCCACTATCGGTTCGTACGAAGAAATGGTCGTTCCTCAAAAAATTTCGGATATTGAGAAAAGATTTGTTGCCGAACAACGGTACATTGCATATACTACGTTTATAATGGATCAAAACGTATTCAAGTCCTTTATAGGCGATGTGAACTACTTTTACAAGCTCAATTTATTATCGAATATGGATGTTCAGCTCATACAAAACGAATTATTTGAACTGATATCCGATCTTGAAACCATTGCAGCTACAGGTATGCAGAAAACCGGAACAAAGGTAAATTTATATGTATCAAATATCGATTTGGAATCGTCGTATTTACATTTTGAATCTGATCATTGCGAAAACAGTTTTATGAGAGTATTCTCTATAAATATCATAGGTTCACAAAATCCTACGATATGCAACATCCAAAAAGAATGGATAGAATCTCTAAAGAGATATTCTACACTAATCTCGGTAAGCTGCGAGATACAACGTACTGAGTATTTCAACACTCAAAGAGAACTAGCTCTTAAAATGGGATGTTTTTGAAAAAATAAAACCGACTTATTATTTACACATATCAATTTTAGAAAAAGCCCAAATCATAACAATTTGGGCTTTTTTCTTATAATAAACTGATATATAGAAATGAATCCTCCACACTTTCAAAATTCGAAACAAATATTACGAATTTTACGCCTCAACATACAAATCAAAACACTACAATTTAGAAACACGATATAAGACAAAAAGCAACTGTATAATGCTTTATCTGTTGCATTTTTTTTAGGATGTTCTACTATAACTTTGCTTATGTAATTATTGTACAGAGTTTCATTATTGACATTGATTCTTTTAATCTAGTTATCCTTTTATCTATGAAAAACACTGAAATTAATAGTGCAGAGTCTAGCCAACTCTGATTTGTGTAGTTTTGTAAAGTTTCTGTTAAGGATAAAGAGCCTTCGAAGTGATTTCGAGGGCTTTTTGCATTTTCCGTTATCTTATTATGCTTAGAGGGAAGTAAATATTACTTCGAAAGTAGTGCCTTCGTTTGGTTTCGATTGTATTGTAATACTTCCTTTGTGCAGGCTTATTACTTTACTTACCAATGCGAGCCCGATACCATTACCTTGTGCTATTTTCTTATTCTCTCCCCTATAAAAAGGGGCAAATACATGAGGAAGTTCAGTTTCGGGAATGCCGATACCCGTATCAGAAAAACAAATAATAATTTTCTTCTCCTCAACCCTAATATACACTCTAGAGGTTTTATTTTCGGAAAATTTGCAATTATTATCCATCAGATTAGCAAATGCCATCTTCAACAAATATTCGTTGCCAACAATAGTAATTTCAGAATCGTCTTGAATACCTTCATCAAAAAGCAGATTCACGTAATAATCGCTATTCCCCTTTAGTACTATATCTCTTGCATCCAGCAATACCTCATCTATACGGATATTACTCTTCGATATCTTATTCTCATCGTAACTTGCTTTTGCCAGATTAAGCAAGCCATTCAACAACTTTATAAGTCTGCTTGTATCTTTATGAGAATTTATAAGCGTTTGTTTATATTCTTCGAGAGTGCGGTCTTTTAATAATACCCAATCTATCTCGCCTATTATTACAGATAGAGGTGTTCTCAATTCGTGAGAAACATTACTTACAAACATCTTCTGTGAGTCGAATGAAGTTTCAATTATATCTAATGCTTTATTAAACGAACCTGCCAACTCTCCAAACTCATCGCTCTCGTTATAGCCCAACAATCTAAGATCTAAATTATTGGCTGTAATATCTTTCATTCTATCCGAAATTTCAGCCACAGGTTTTAATGCCCTTTTAGCCAATATATAACCTATTATAAAAGACATACCAATAGAAACGATACAAATAACCAAAAGACTCAAAGCCAGATTCAATTGTTTTGCATACCCATAACCATCGTAAGCGGCAGCAGTTACTATATACTCAGCATTATCATTCACAAAAAGAAAAACAACAGCTTGATAATCGTTTACATAAAACTTAATATTCTTTTCCTCTTTAAGCACTTGCCCCAATAATTCGGGTGTCTCTTTTACTATATCAATATCCTTTGCATCGTGATACAGCAGATTGAAGTTTTTGTCATATATGGCAACCTCAACTTCATTTATATATTTGATATTACTCTTGTAAATAGATTGCATTGTCTGAGGATCTACTCGGGCAGTAAAAAACAAGTTTGCCTTAGAAATACCCTCGCTCACCAAGCCGTCATAAAACTCTTTCTCTCTACTTTTGGCAGAAAGAATATAAATTACCACAGCAAATACCAGCATAAGTATAGCTGTTACCGCCGCATATCGTAATGCTATTTTAGATCTTATTTTCATTCGGTCAGAATAAAACCCATCCCTTGACGAGTATGAATAAGTTTAACCTCAAAATCTTTATCAATCTTCTTCCTCAGATAGTTGATATACACATCTATAAAATTAGTACCCGTATCGAAGTGAGTATCCCATACCTTTTCGGCAATTTCTACACGCGACAATATTCTTTCGGGGTTTTCCATCATATATCTTAACAAGGTGAATTCTTTGGGTGTCAGCTTGATTTCCCGATTACCCCTGAAAAGGCTTTTTGTGTTTACATCTAATAAAAGGTCTTTATATTGCAGCTCAGTTACAGGATCGACGTTTTCAGTTTGTACTTTTCGTTTTAGTAGAACATTAATGCGGGCATTTAACTCTCTTAAATCAAATGGCTTTACCATATAATCGTCCACTCCTGCATCAAATCCGTCTAACTTATCATCGGTTGTTCCTAACGCTGTAAGCATAAGAATGGGTATATGAGGATCTTTCTCTCTTATTACTTTACATAATTCAAAGCCATTGATATTGGGAAGAACAACATCTGTTATAATCAGATCATAGGTATTAGAATTAACTAAACGTCTGCCCATTTCTCCATCAAATGCCAAAGACACAACATATCCAAACTCCTCCAGACCTTTTTGAAGTAATTCGGCTATGCGTTGTTCGTCCTCTACTACCAGTATTTTCTTCATAAATTATTTCTAATAAGTAATATAATGGTGTATAGCAAAGATAGTTCTTTAAATTTTATGCTATGCAGATCGATTTAGTTTTAGCATTTTTCAAGAGTATTTCTTTGTCACAGCCAATCAGCAGAAGCAAGCTGATCAATCCCAGATTAACACACGTTACTAATATAATACGAAAGTAGCAGCCTTCTTTTTTATAACTTTTCGTTACAATTTTCTCTCTTTTCTCACTCTAAACACCTATAATTAAGTTAATAATAACATATTACGCTCAATCCGACAACAAATAAGAATGAGTAATGTTATATATAATTATTAAGGTTTATAATATTAATTTTAAAGATTGTTTAATTATGAAAAAGTTAATTCTACTCGTTATACTTGTGTTAGGTACAGGCATAGCAAACGCCCAAATAGGCAAAGGTAATGTTTTGATAGGTGGTGACCTGGCAAATTTGAACATCAATTTCAGTAACCAAACAAGCTTTCAGATAACTCCTAGAGCTGCTTGGTTTATTGAGGATGGATTGGCTGTGGGTGCTTACGGACAGTTTGGTTTTAATCACATTAACGGACAAGACGGTAATAGTTACACTTATGGTGTTGGACCTTTGGCTCGTTATTTTGTTAACCTTAAAGAGTTGCCTTCATTAGGACAGGCTAAATTCTTTGTTGAGGGTAGTGCAGGTTTCGAAGGTGCAAATAATACTGTTAACAATTCGCATACTAATGGTTTAGGATTCGGATTTGGTCCTGGTATTTCTTATTTCATTACTCAATCAGTTGCTGTTGAAGCATTATTAAAATACAATGGTATTGTAGGATTCGGTTCAACTACATACACCAATGGTCTTTCGTTAGGAATTGGTTTCCAAGTTTACTTACCTTCCAAGAACGTAGTTAAAGAAATCAAGTCTCTATAAATCCATCTACTATACTAACTACTACAAAAATAATATAGAACAACGTAGGAGGAGCTTCTTTAAAACAGAGGCTCTTCTTTTTTTTAGAGAGCTACTGGGAAAAGAGGGAAGCTTGAACAATCTCATTCGGTGACTGTTCTATATGGTACATAACTTATTAAAAATCAATAACACATTATTAGTATGGAAGCATTATATACAGCTGTTGCTACGTCTGTAGGTGGAAGAAATGGAAATGTGAAATCTTCAGATGGAGTTCTAAACTTTGAAGTGAAACCTCCTAAAGAAATGGGTGGTCCTGGTGGCGCATTTACAAATCCCGAACAATTGTTTGCAGCAGGTTATTCTGCTTGTTTCGGAAGTGCATTGAATCATGTGGCATTGTTGAAAAAGAGAAAAGTAGTTCCCACTATAACTGCAAAAGTAAGTATTGGCAAGAAAGACGATGGCGGTTTTCAATTGGCTGTGGAAATGGATGTTAATATCCCCGGAATAGATCAAAAAGATGCTGAGGAATTGGTTCACGAAGCACATCAAGTATGTCCTTACTCAAATGCAACCCGCAATAATATAGAAGTAAAGCTAAACGTTACAACCAACGCTTAAAGGTGAGAATCAAAAAGAGAGTTTCAATACCTGACTTAACAGGCACGAAAACTCTCTTTTCTTGATTGTATTAATCTGTATTAGAATTCAATATCCCATATTCCGCACGTTTTTTGTAATTCGACCAATGATGATGCATATCCTTTAATGATTTCGAGATACTGCTCTTGTATTTCATTATAAGTCCGTTGGGCAATCAATACATCCAGAATACTGGTTTCGCCCCGTTTGTATTTATACACAATACCATCCAAAAGCTTTTGAGAATCACTCAATAAACCATTTTGGTATTGCTGTACTTGTTTCTGAGTAGCTTCGTAACCGAAAAAAGCCTGAGCTACTTCTTTTTGTATCTGAAGTTCTACATTCTTATACTCAACCTTTGTTTTACGGATCGAATACTCCGCCGATTTTAATGCTCCTTTATTCGTATTCGAGAATTTCAACGGAATAGAGACTCCTGCTTTTACAGCATTAAATGCCGGTGTAGGCGCAATTTCATTTCTCGCCTCTGCATTTATCTCATATCCTACCGACAAACCCAAATCTATTTTGCGTTCTGCTCTCGCTAGTCGGAGCTGATTAGTAGCTACTTCCGAATTCTTGATACTGGCGACCAAATCAACACGATTGAGTAATGCTTGAGACACCAAATCGGTAAGCATATAATCTCGTCCAAAAACATTCCAATCGCCCGCAGGAATATCCAGCATATCAATCGACTTTCCCATAAATTGGCGAAGTGTTACTAAAGCCGATTTATAAATAGCTTCCTGATTATACACCTCATTAAGGAGGGTAACAGATTCGAGCTTCGATTGTCGGGCTTCGTTTTCGTTAATCTCCCCCAGAGAGAAACGAATACTATCTGATATACTAAATTGTTTCATGTATTCGTACGAACTCTTCTTCACGCTCAACAATTCTTTTTGCATCATAGCATCAAGAAAAGCATCGGCAGCTTCTGCACGCAGTTCCTGAAAGAAGTTATCTACCATAAGTCGCTCTAACTCGGCCTCACTTTTAGCTAAGTGGATTCTTGCTCCACGCTTATTTCCAAGTTCGAGTGTGTATCCTAGTTCAAATGCAAACGCATGCCCTAACTGATCTTTCCGTTTTCCGTTATTAACTGCCTCTACCGACAATTCGGGATCAGGAAATACTCTCTGGCTTAAAGCTTCTGCCTCTGCTATATCTATATTATATTTTTCGGCAATGTAACTTAAATTATTTTCTCCTACTTGTTTCAAATATTCTGAGAAACTGATATTCTGCAAATTCGAAATCGTATTTGTTTGAGCAAAAACCCCAACAATCGCCAGAAGAAATGCTGTAATTGATATTATCTTTTTCATTGTCATTCTTCAATTTGTTTGTTTTGTTCTTTCTTCTCTGATCGAGATTCCACCATATAATAAAATGCAGGCAAGGCAAATAAGGTAACGATAGTAGAGAACATCAATCCATAAACGATAACCGTAGCCAAGGGGCGTTGCACATCCGAGCCTATACCTGTAGCCAATGAAGCGGGTAGTAATCCCAAGATGGCAACTGTTGCCGTCATCAATATCGGACGGAAGCGGTGTCTGGCTCCATCAATCACAGCCGATAATAAATCAAAACCATCCTTTCGTAAGCCATTGATATGCGACACCATAATTACTCCATTCTGTATGGCCACACCAAACAAGGCTATAAACCCAACGGCTGACGATACATTAAGCGTCATACCCCTAATATTTAGAGCTAACATTCCTCCAAAGAGAGCTAAGGGTACGATAGCCAATACTAAGCCTGCCTGACGGAATTTGCCAAAGGCACAATACAGCAACACAAACATGATACCCAACGCCAAGGGTACAATAACTCCCAGACGAGAATATGCTCTCTTTTGGTTTTCGAACTGCCCACCCCATTTTATATGGTATTTAGCGTGATCGTATGTTACATTTTTCTCTATGCTCGACTCTGCTTCTTTGAGGAAAGATGATAAATCGCGCCCCCGAATATTAAGTTTCACAGTCAAATGACGTTTATTCATTTCGCGGGTAATTGTACTTTCGCCTACACTCAGTTTTATATCTGCTACCTGCGATAATGGTATTTTTGCTCCAGTTGACGAAGTAAGCATCAAACCTGCAATCTTTTCGGGAGTATCACGTGCATCTTCTTTGTATTTGCAAGTAATATCATACACCCTACTCTCTTGATAAACCTGAGAGATTGCCTTACCTCCAATTGCTACCTCTATCAGATTACCTACGTCCGATACATTCAACCCATAACGGGCAATAGCATCTCTATCCATATGTATTTGCAATTGAGGTAAAGGAGGTTCCTGATCGATATCTAGATCGGTAGCACCCTTTACATTATCAAGCACCTCCAATATGCTTTCGGCTATGCGTCGGGTTTCTTTGAAGTCATCACCATATACTTTTACTACAAGTTCGCTATGAGCACCCGATATTTTATCCATAACACCATCGATCATGGGCTGACTAAAGCCTACTTTAAATCCGGGTAGAGATTCGTACTCCTTTGATAATTCTTCTATCAAATCGTTTTTCGTCTTTCCGCTAGGCCATTCGCTATAAGGCTTTATACCTACTGATACTTCGAAGTGAGAAGGTGTGAAAGGATCTGTTCCATCGTCGTTTCTCCCTGCTTGAACAGCTATGTAAGTAACTTCAGGGTATTTCATTGTCCGTTGACGCAATGTATCTGACATTTCTTTCGACTTTTCGATGGAGATTCCGGGAGGTAGATTCACTTGTAACCATAGTGATCCTTCATCCAACGTTGGTAAAAAATCTTTACCTACATACGTTGTCAAAGCAATAGCTGCAACAAATACAAACACAACAGGCAAGATCACCTTGCGTGGACGCTTCATTATACGATTGACCGTATTTGAATACTTTTCGGTCAACTTTTCGAGCCACTTATTATGATATACTTTCTGAGGTTTACGATACAATGCATATCCTAATCCTGGAATGAGAAACAGAGCTACAAGCAAGGCTCCCAATAAAGCGTAACTTACGGTAAAGGCCATCGGCGTAAACAGCTTACGCTCTACTCTCTCGAAAGCAAACAAGGGCAAATAAGCGGTAATGATAATAATAGTTGCAAACAAAATAGGTTTAGCAACAGCTGTCACACGCTTGGCTATACTAGTTTCTTTGAGTTCTTTCTCAGGATGATCCTCTCGCTTTTTGAGGATTGTTTCCATCATTACAATAGCCCCATCTACTATGATTCCAAAATCTATTGCTCCCAACGAAAGCAAATTAGCAGGGATATTGGTTATGTGCATCAAAATAAACGCAATCAACAAAGCGATGGGAATAGTTATCGCTACCAGAAATGCTCCACGCCAATTACCCAAGAATATAATAAGCACAATAATAACCAGAGCCATACCCTCTATCAACGTACGTGAAACGGTATGCAGGGTTGTGTCTACCAATTCGGTACGATCCAAAAATGTATGTATTCGTACACCTTCGGGTAGAGTTTCATTATTCAATTCATCTACGGCTGCTTGTATACCCTCCAATACTATCGATGGATTCTCGTGTTTGAGTAACAGTACAATACCTTCTATACTTTCCGAATATTCACGGGTACGATCGGTATATCCTAAAACTCCTTTTCGTTCGAGATTACCATATTTCAATTTACCAATGTCATTGAGAAAGACGGGCACACCCTTCTCGGTACTAACCACAATTTTCCCGAGATCCTCTAAGGATGAGATCTGCCCGATTCCTCTAACTACATAACCTAAGTCTCCTCTATTAAGAACACTTCCTCCAACATTCGAGTTATTATTCTCAATAGCATCAATTACCTCATTGAGAGACAAATGATACTGTTCCATTTTTTGTGGATCCACTTCTATCTGAAACTGGGTAGTGATGCCTCCAAAATTACTTACATCGGCAACTCCTGCCACTTCTTTTATACGGGGAATTATTACCCAATTCTGCAAATCGGTAAGTTCTCGAAGTGGATGATGATCACTTTCAATAATGTATCTATATACTTCTCCAATAGGTGAAGTCAATGGATCGAGCTCTGCCACTGCATCATAGGGAAGATCTACTTCGCCCAATCGCTCTTGTACACGCTGACGGCTCCAATAATCTTCTATTCCATCTTCGAAAACGATGGTAATCATCGATAAACCGAATGTACTTTTACTTCGCATTACATGCATTCCCGGAAGTCCGTTCAATGCCCTTTCGATAGGTATTGTTATCTGTTGCTCAACCTCTTCGGCAGCCAATCCGGGTACTTGGGTCACCACTTGCGATGTAACATCGGCAATATCGGGATATGCCTCAATTGATAATTGCTTCCAAGAATAATATCCGAATATGGATAGAAAGATAAACAGCGTAACTATTACCCACCGTTTTTGTATCGTTAGGAGCATAAAGCTCGAAGAGCTATTTGGTGCTTTGTTATATGTCATAAAATGATAGTTATAATAATTAAGGTCTCAGACCTACTCAGTATTCTGGTGCAGAATCAAAAATTTGTGTTCTTCAAACAGATTTATAATTCTGCCTCTACACCCAATACTTTTATTTTAGATAATATCCACCCTCGCTGATAATTATGTCACCCTTTTTAAGTCCGTCCACTATTATAGCTTTGCCATCTCTGGTTACCTCTACTTGTACAGGTGTCTTTATAAAGGTGCTGGGAGCCGATTGCACAAATACATAACTGGTATTCTCGCTTTGCAACAACGCCTTTTCGGGGATAGATATAACGGTGGCAGGCTTATCCAGAAAATGAACGGTAGCATACATTCCCAGTTTAAGAAGTCCTTGCTGATTGTCACAAACCGACAACACTTTTATAGAACGGGTCTCCTCGTCAATGGCTTCATCAATATGGAATACTTTTCCCATAATCGAGTTTTCGGGTAAAGCTGACATATGTATATCCATTTCGTCATCGACGTGAATAAATCGAATATCTTTTTCCTTAACCTGGGCGGTAACCCATACTTTAGACAAGTCGGCAACAATAGCCACATGTTCGGTATCGTTATTAAGGAACTGACCTGTAACCAAATTATTCTCAATTACATTGCCCGCTATTGGTGAACGGATAATCAAGGGTTGTCCTAAAACCATATCTTCGGGGTTAGCCTGAAATAGTTTGATTGCAGCATAAGCATTCTCGTATTCCTTTTCGGCTATATGAAGAGCATTAGCCGCTTCCTCTTGTTCTTTTTGAGAGCTGACTCCGTTCTTTATAAGGTCTTCTTTCCTTTTCATATCCTTGCGAGCCAAGTCGCGCTCCGATAATGATTTGAAGAACTCTTTTTGAGCTGTTGTAAAATCGGGTGAGATAATCTCAAATAAAGGAGTATTAACTGCTACCTTCTGCCCTAATTTTATATATGATTTAGTAACTCTACCCGAAAACGGAGGAGCTATATATGCAAACTGAGTAGGTATAGGCTGGATAGTTCCTGCCGTGATAACCTCTTTTGCAAAAGGTATTTCTTCTACTTCCGCTATTTTAACCTTGCTTCTAAGAATGCTACTATCACTAATAAACACCGTATCTCCTTTCTGCGTATAAGCCGCAGTAACTTGTTCATTAGAGGGTTTATTACATGAGGTTGTCAGAACGATCAACATCAATAAGTTCAATAATAAATTTCTCTTTTTCATACCTCATTGTTTTACTTTTACGGTTGGCAAAATTATGATATTCAACCCTCTATATTATTATAATAAGCATTAGAAAAGTATTAGAATTACCCCTCCAATTCTAATACTTTTCTAATAACTTTTGTGAGGTTTAATGAAAAAGGCATACCTACTTTTGTGGCTCAAGTCGAAATGAGATACTAGAATGCATTATTATGAAACTATTCAGAACCAAAACAAAAGAAGCCACTGATATGCAGTTCAATGGCGAAAGGCTATTCCTTGCAGCCAAGCAAGATACCCGATCTGTATATTCTTTTCTCGACACAAGGAGAGAGGGATTGTATCCTGCGGAAGTTGCCGAAAGGGTGAGAAAATACGGAAAGAATGAAATAAAAGCAAAGCAGAACAATAGATGGTTTGGATTACTAATCAAAGCCTTTATCAATCCTTTTATCGGGATATTGATATTCTTAGCACTCATTTCATTCATTATAGATGTACTACTAGCTAACCCAAACGAAAGAGAATGGATTACTGTAATCATTATCACAACTATGGTTACACTAAGTGGGCTTCTCAGATTTACGCAGGAATGGAAATCGAAAAGAGCAACCGAAGCTCTCAAAAAAATGGTAAACAATACGGTTTCTGTTTTTAGAAAAGACACCAATCTGATTATAGAAGATATAAACATTGGCGAATTAGTGCCGGGCGATGTAATTTTTCTTTCTGCCGGAGATATGATTCCTGCAGATATTAGGATTACCGAAGCGAAAGACTTGTTTGTCAGCCAATCGTCTCTCACCGGCGAATCGGATGCCGTAGAAAAAATGGCAGTTCTAGTTTCCGAATCACATAAAACGGGTAGTGTTATCGAACTGAATAATATCTGCTATATGGGTTCGAATGTTATAAGCGGATCGGCTCGAGCCATAGTTATCACCACAGCAGAGAATACATACTTAGGAACAATCGCTAAAAATATTGTAAGCAAAGATGTTCAAACCAGCTTCGATAAGGGAATCAACAATGTGAGTCTTCTTCTTATCCGTTTTATGCTTGTAATGGTTCCTTTTGTGTTTTTCATTAATGGTCTCACTAAAGGAGATTGGTTCGAGGCTTTTCTGTTTGCCATATCCGTAGCAGTGGGGTTAACTCCCGAAATGCTTCCTATGATTGTAACATCCAATCTAGCAAAGGGAGCGGTAAAGATGTCTAAGCATAAGACTATTGTAAAAAATCTCAATTCGATACAAAGCTTCGGAGCGATGAACGTATTGTGTACCGACAAAACCGGAACTCTGACTAAGGACAAAATTATTCTCGAACGCTATTTGGATGTACAAGGAAACGAGGATGTAAGAGTTCTGCGTCATGCTTACTTCAATAGTTTCTTTCAAACCGGATTGAAGAATCTCATGGATCAAGCGATTCTTTCTCACTCTCATGAGCTTGGCTTTGAGAATCTGGAAAAAGAATACACCAAAGATGATGAGATTCCGTTCGATTTCAATCGCAGACGAATGTCGGTAGTTATTAAAGATAAAAATAACAAAAGACAGATTATTACAAAAGGAGCCATAGAAGAAGTGCTTTCGATATGTCAATTTGTAGAAATAGAGGGAGTTCCTACACTTATTACCAACAAAGTTAGAAAAAGCTTATTGGAAACGAGTGTAGAACTCAATCAACAAGGAATGCGAGTATTGGCTGTTGCACAAAAAAGCTGGATTACCAAAGACCATTCTTTTTCTGTTGAAGACGAGTTTGGTATGGTGTTGATTGGTTACCTAGCCTTTCTCGATCCACCCAAAGCATCGGCTACAACGGCTATTAAAGCTTTAGATGAATATGGAGTCAAAATAAAAGTTCTTTCGGGCGACAATCATATAGTAACTACCGCTATTTGTCAACAAGTGGGTATCGACACAAAACATATTCTTCTGGGGCATCAAATAGAAAAGATGAGTGACGAAGATCTCGGGAAGCTAGTGGAAAAAACAACTATTTTTGCAAAACTTAGCCCTTTACAAAAGTCGAGAATTGTAGTTATTCTGCAAAGCCAAGGAAACACAGTGGGCTTTCTGGGCGATGGTATTAACGACGCTGCTGCCCTTCGTCAAGCAGATATAGGTATATCGGTAGACACAGCAGTAGATATAGCCAAGGAGTCGGCAGATATTATTCTGCTCGAAAAAGATTTAATGGTATTGGAAAAAGGCGTGATTGAGGGACGAAAAATTTTCGGGAACATCACCAAGTATATCAAAATGACAGCCAGTTCTAATTTCGGGAACATGTTTAGTGTTTTAATTGCCAGTGCTTTTCTTCCATTTCTGCCCATGCTGCCCATTCACATATTAATTCAGAATCTGTTGTACGATATTTCTCAGACAACTATTCCTTTTGATAATGTTGATAAAGAATACCTACAAAAGCCCCGCAAGTGGGATGCTTCGGATCTGAAACGCTTTATGATACGTATAGGTCCAATCAGTTCTATATTCGATATTGCAACATTTTTAGTGATGTGGTATATTTTTAAATGTACTATGCCCGAAGATCAATCCCTGTTTCAATCAGGATGGTTTATCGAAGGCTTGCTGTCACAAACGCTCATTGTACATATGATACGAACACGTAAAATCCCGTTCATTCAAAGTCGGGCTTCATTACCAGTTATTATAACCACATTCTCAGTAATGGCTATTGGTATCATTATACCATTTACTGCATTTGGTTCATCCATCGGATTGGTTCCGCTTCCATGGTCCTACTTCCCTTGGTTGGTAGGTATACTTCTTTCTTATTGCATCTTAACGCAAATTGTAAAACAGTGGTATATCGGCAAATTCAAAAGATGGTTATAAGTAAATCTGAGATTTAGGTATTAGATAAAATAAAAAAGTGCTCCACTATAAATAATGGAGCACTTTTTTTACGGACAAACAAAACTCTATTAAAAACTCTAATTCTAGAACAATCAGGATCTATTCATTATTTTCTTTCGGTAATAAATTATACACATCGGTTTTAGTTGCAACAGTTATATCAGCCTCTTCAAGCTGCAGTTGCTCGGCAATCATGGCTTTGACATCTTGGAAAGCATTGATTATTGTATCGGCAACCAAGGTATATGTAATCGGAGAATCTACTTTTCCATCGAATATAATGATACTGTCTTTCAGCACATAAGTTCCTTTTACTATAGAATCGCTTTCAGCAACAGGTTTGTAATTATAAGTACTATCTGCAAAAAACTGATAACTACTGCCTACCGGTCCTCCCAATTCTTCTATTGCTTTTTCTACCGAATCTTTAATTTCGGGCGTAACAGCATCCACGTCATGTGTAGAAATAGTATATTTCCATGTCCCAACCAAAGGACCTATTGTATCTGTAGGATCGGGTTTAGGTTTAGGTGGTGCCGGAGCATCATCATCTTTGCTACAAGCAAAAAAACCGATGCTCAAAATCAAAGCAAATAAGGGTAGCAGAAAAAAGGATTTAGATCTCATAATAAATAGTTTTTTTAATTATTACTTAGCTTTTATATTATCATCTTAGTTTTCTTATGTAAAAGTAGAGCGGATAACAACTATTGAGATTGCTATATTCATGTTTTTGCCCCTACCTCTTTTTCTAATTTCGAACAACACCTTACTTTATTATCCGATATTAAAAGCTTAAAAATTATTCGATCATAATCTATTTTAAATTTCAAAACTTACTTATTTATTATACTCTACCCGAAACATTTACTCATTTTA
The DNA here is from genome assembly GCF_015233815.1 of Dysgonomonas sp. GY617. Taxonomy (NCBI): domain Bacteria; kingdom Pseudomonadati; phylum Bacteroidota; class Bacteroidia; order Bacteroidales; family Dysgonomonadaceae; genus Dysgonomonas; species Dysgonomonas sp. GY617. Next base: position 88,135 of record NZ_JADCLR010000001.1, on the reverse strand, counting down.
TTTATTTACTCCGTATAACAACAAAAAAAGGTTTAGAACTAAGTCCAAACCTTCTTTATTTTTAATATATAAACTTTGATGTTTATGCCATTGCACCATTCACTCCTATATTCTGTGCATTAATCCATTTAGCTTCATCACTAACCAAGAATAGAATAATCGGAATTATATCCGCAGGCTCACCTATGCGATTATAAGCAGTAAGCGACGCCAGTCTCTGAATAGTTTCTATGCTTTTCCCAACCGAAAACAATTCGGTATTAGTAGGTCCAGGCGATACTGAGTTTACATTTATATGACGATGACCTATTTCCTTTGCAAATATTCGGGTCAGTTGTTCCACAGCCGATTTAGATGCTACATAAATGCCATAAGTAGGCATCATCATACGATTGGCTGAAGTCGAAAAATTGACAATACTTCCATTATCTGCCAAACGTTTTGCAGCCTCACGCAGTGTATTGAAAACTCCTTTTACGTTTATATCAAATAGCTTATCAAAGTCTTCATCTGTAGTATCCTCAATCAGTTTATTGATCATTATTCCGGCATTATTAATCAGAATATCAACTTTACCGAAAGCAGCTATTGTTTCATCAAACAGAAACTTCACATCTGCCGTTTGGCTTACATCTGCTTTCACTATGATTGCTTCGCCACCTTTGCTCTTAATATCCGAAATCACTTCGTCAGCAGCCTCTTTACTGCTTGAATAGTTTACTACAACCTTTGCGCCCCGCTCCGCTAAACTTTTAGCAATCAATGCACCAATACCTCTCGAAGCCCCTGTTACTATTGCAACTTTGTTATTCAAATCATTCATTGTTTTCCTTTTATTGAATAGAACGTTATAGGGCAAATCTTGTTTATAAAGATGGAGCTATTTTGTCTAAATGCTTCAAATATATTTCTTTCGAATGCTCTATTTGTGGATTCTTCATCACATCGTAAAAGTGGAAACTTTCTAATCGAGACAATCCTATAAACTGATTCATTTGATGGAACCCAAACATTACACCATCGTCAACGCTGTGTTGTCTGAAAAATTCGCCTTCAAGAGTAAATGCTTCCACTGGAGCATTCCAAGAAGTAGTAAGCATATACTTTCTGCCATGCAACGCCCCTCCTGTTCCATAATTACGGGTAGGGTTTGCCGAACGTCTGCCATCACTCACATATATTTTTTTATGGCCTTCAGTAAATACACGATCAATATACTCTTTCAAACCGAAAGGTACTTGAAACCACCAGATTGGAGTATGATAAATAATAACGTCTGCCCAAACAAACTTCTCAACTTCTTCTCCTAAATCATATACGTCATTTATATCGGTAAATTTGATTTCATACTCTCCACTATTCTTAAAATAACTAATAGTCCAGTCCGATAATGTTTTATTCAGTTGACCTTCCGATTCGCCAAATTTTTGACCTGCATTTATCACAAATATTTTTTTCATAACCTAATTTTTATTCTTTTTATTATTGTGGTACAAAAATACACACCTTTTATTGATTACCAAAATAATACAATTCATACATTTGTATCATAATTATAATATATAAAATTATGGTAAATCTTGAATGGTTCAGAACATTCAAAGCAATATATGAGACAGGGTCGCTTACAGCAGCAGCCAACAAGCTGTATATATCTCAACCGGGAGTAAGTTTACACCTCACATCGTTGGAAGCTCACATCGGATACAAACTCTTTGATAGAGGAACGCGCAAAATGGTAGCAACCGAACACGGAAATATACTATATAACTCTATTGTAGAGGGGGTAGATAAATTAGAAGCTGCCGAAAGACATTTTTATAGGAATGCTAATTCGGACAAAACCAGTATAAGTATCGGTATGTGTTTCGAGACATTTCAGCATGTACTGGAAGCGTATATAAGCGAATTACCATTCGACTTGATATCTAAATTCGGTGGATATGCTCAGATGTTGGGCGATCTGGATAAAGGCTTGTTAGACTTTGTAATCTCTCCACAGAAAGACGATTCGTTGAATGTGCAATACACTTCTTTTTCGAAAGAAAAGATTATAATAGTTGCAGGAGCTAAAAGTGACATTTCGGAATTTAATAAGATTCTAGAAAAAGGTGATCTGAAAGCTGCCGAAAAGTGGCTTAACAATCAAATCTGGTTTGGAACAACGGGGGATATGGAACATCTAAGAAACTTCTGGATTCAGAACTTTAAGAAAAGACCCGATTTTAAGCCTAATTTTATTGTACCCAATAAGAGTTCTATTCTGCGCTCTATATCCAACAGAGAAGGGTTTGCAGTTGTACCTGATTTTCTGGCTAAAGAACAGTTTGCAAATAACAGTGTTCAGTTAGTCTGGGAAGGTAAAACTCCGGTTGAAAATACCTTATATTTCGCTCAACGCAAGAAGACGATATATGCAAAGGAACTAGAGATACTACAAAAAATATTTATCAAAGAATTAGAATAAAAAACAGCTCTTTTTATTACTTTTAGCAAATAATTTTCTCACCAATTTTAAAGTATTCGTATATGATACGCAATGTGCAATTATCAGATGCTAAGAGGATAGCCGAGATTTATAATCCTTACATAAAAGATACTATAATTACTTTTGAAGAAGAATTGGTGACAGAAGAAGACATTGCCGATAGAATTAAGTATATCACTGCAAAAAACTTTCCTTATATCGTTTACGAAGAAAATGGCGATGTAGTAGGCTATGCCTACCTAAGCAACTGG
>NZ_JADCLR010000001.1:0-85296 GCF_015233815.1 Dysgonomonas sp. GY617 | reverse complement strand
GCATACGATATCACCTTAGAAACAAGCGTATATATTGACGAAAAGGCTCAAGCGAAAGGACTAGGCACAATCCTATATGCCGAACTGATCAACAAAGCCAGAGAAATAAACATTCATTCTTTGATAGGAGTTATTTCTCTACCCAACCCTATTAGTCAGAAACTCCATGAGAAGTTCAATTTCGAATTAGTCGGTAATTTTAAAGAATCGGGATTGAAATTCAATAAACTGATTGATGTTGAGTTTTGGCAACTGATTTTATAAAACTGCTATTTCATATTTTTCAACAAGTTATTTAATACACTTTCGGATACCTTGAAGGCTGTTCCATGTCGTGTTCCTTTCGGGAAAGTAACCAAGTCTGAAACATCTTCCCACGTTTTACCATCTTTAGAACGTACTGCTCCATATTTTCCCTCACGGTATTTATCGAAGTAAACATAGATATATTCACCTACTTGCAAGGGAGCAGGTCCTTCTACCCAACTACTCGTAATAGGAGCGGATACTTCTGCCGGAAAATTATTTATATCCTTTGATACAGTTACTCTTATATTCTTTTCGAGAGGTGTTTTGTTTTCATTTTTCACAAAGAGGAAATACTCTTTTCCTTTCTTTAAGATAGCGCCATCAATCACACTAAAATTGGGATTAAAGAAAAGCTTAGTTTCCGAAAACGTCTCGAAATCGGGTGTTGTTACATAATACTGCCGATGATCTAAACCATCTTCCGAGGGTCCGACCTCACTGAAACGACCATCAATAGTAGATGCCCAGAATATATAATACAGTTTACTAGCTTCATCATAAAACAGCTCCGGAGCCCAAGAGTTTCTAACAGTCGGTTCGTGAGTCATTACAGGAATTGCCTTTTGCTCCGACCAAGTAATCAAGTCTTTGGACGAGGCATATCCTATAATATCATCGTGCCAGCCCGTAGTCCAAACCATGTGAAAAGTTTTATCGGGAGCTTGTACAATACTAGGGTCACGCATCAATTTATCTTTACCCACAACAGGCAACAAATAGCTCTTGCCTTCATTGAGAGGAGTCCATGATAAGCCATCGTAGCTATAAGCCAAATGCAAACCCGTTTCAGACTTACCCGTAAAGTAAGAAAACAGATAAACATCTTTTGCTGTACTGCTTATGGTGCTTGTAATCAGCAACACAACCAATATAAAAACAATAAAAGGAATATTTTTTCTTTTCATTTCTGTATAAGTAAAAGAATATATTTAATAATACACTTTATATCTATGGTAGACCCTGAATGTATTACTTACCAAAGCAATAAAAAGGTCTGACACCTTAAAACTCTGTAATTTCGCTCAATTCAACTTTAAAGCCCTCTACGTTGTGTAAAACATAAGGTTCTACCCCTTTAGCTACTTTGGCACGATAATTTATCAAGCGAATATTTTCAGCATCTTTTATCCATAATGACGGGCGATAATCTTCTTTCATAAAACCAACCTGCACATTATTTAATTCGATATTTTTAGCATGGCGAATAAAGAATCCCGAAGCTGGAATCGTTCCGAACATCCAAGGTTCAGGATACAGAGCCTCATTTTCGGGAGGCAGTAATTGTGCATCTTCTTTAGTTCCTCCACCTTTATACAATATTCTAATATTGCTCAACAGAACATCATTAATCTGATGATCGGGCACTCCGCTTATTATGCTTGCATAACGAGAATCGGCATTATAAACATTTACGTTACTGATAATCACACGCGATATATTTCCGACAGGTGTACCCTTCGGACTTCTTAAACGAGAACCTAAACGCAGAAAGAAAGGCGTATTCACTATATCACGCATAGTAATATTGGTGATCGTGATATCTTCTAGACTTCCACCGTCTACCGATTCGAGAGCCAAGCCTCTGCATCTCTCAAATATACAGTTAGAGATGGTAATTTTTTTAAAGCCCCCACTCGACTCTGTTCCAAATTTTATTCGTCCCGTCACATATCCTTGGTCAGGGGCTTGCGGTTCGTCCCGCTGAAAAGAGGCATCCAGCATCGAACCTTTATCGAATCCACTAACAAAGCAATTGGTTATAGTTACGTTCTCGGTATCCCGAAAAAAGCCTAATGCATAGCTACTCTTTAGAACGATAGCGTCGTCCCAAGGCGAATTTACCGAACAGTCTGATATACGTACATTACGGCAACAGTCAATATCAAAACCATCGCGATTTGTATCTACTTTTACATTACTTATCGTGAGGTTATCAACACCCGTAGCAAGCAATGCAAAGTGTCCGCAATTCAACATCGAAACGTCTTTAATAGTTACATTCTTACATAATTTCAGGCTTACGGCTTTATTTCCGACTCCCGAAAGACGACTTTCTTCACGTGTCAAACCTTGTCCGTTTATTAAACCTTGTCCACTAATAGATATGTTTTCGAGACCTATTCCCCATATCAAACTATTCGTCCAATGACTATGCCCGAAATCCTGAAATTTATTATGCTCATTCCCCTCTGCCAAATCATAACCACTGTCTTTTTTAGGATAAGCAGCCAATATGACCGCACCCGCATCTAAATACAAATGAATATTACTTTGCAAACGGATTGAATAACTGGCGTAAGTTCCCGCAGGCAAGAACACCATTCCGCCTCCATTGGCTACAGCTGCGTCAATAGCCTTATTTATAGCAGGAGAATCTATTTGTTTTCCATCCCCTTTTGCACCATAATCGTGTACATTATATGTTAACGCAAACAAATTGCCAACAAAATAAAAAAGGATAGTAAAAATGAATATGTTTTTTTTCATATAAATGAGTAATAACAAGTGGTTAATACAACATCGCATTTTTAGGGGCAGACTTATATATCTGTCCTTTGAGAATGCACATAAAAACAGGTCTAAGACATTAACCATCTTAAGATTAGCTTATTTCGAATATATTTTAGGATACACTTGTGCTGCAAGAATCAAATGTCCTAAGTCATTAGGATGCAGCATATCATCCGCGGGATAGCAATCTATTCTTCCGATCAATGGTGTATAGAAATCAATAATTTCATATCCAAACTCTTGTGCTACTTTTCTGATTTTAGGTAATATTTCGTCCGATAATACCTTGGGCTGATGCTGCCACTTCTCACTCGGAATGATAGGCATAGGCAGGCAAAGATATATTTTGGGTTTAGATTCGAGATTAGCAAACTCCTTACACAAATAAGTCAGATCCTTTTCAAAATTCTCGGCAAAAGCCTCACTGTTCCATACTCTTGGTTGCGAATCGTTTGTACCCAAAGCAATAGTCACAATATTGGGTTGAAATTTCTTTGCTTCCAAAAACAGCTCACATTGGTCATATGGTTTATAGGTGTTACGGCAAGCAGTGGCTCCACTTACTCCAAAATTACGCACGTCGTATTTATCACCCAACATCTGTCTCAACAAACCCACATAACCTTTATTCAATCGGTCGCTGGCTGCTGCCCCTTCGGTAATGCTATTACCGATACAAGCTACACGAATCCGACCATCTTGGGCAATTGTTACAGACAGTATAAAAAAGAAAGCTAAAAAGATACAAACCAGTTTTTTCATAATAATCAATTCTTATTGGTTTCTAAAGGCATTAACCTGAAAGTTCTCAGTTCATCAGCATTTCCGTACATAGTATGATGGCGTGACAGATTCCAAAATCCATCTTTGGCTTTACCTTCGCTATTATCATAATCGATTACCGCCCAACAAAGACCTATCAATTTATCTTCATACAAGTCCGATTCTACCGAAAACTTGCTTCCCTTTGGCGAAGCATAGTCGAATGGCGTTATATAAAATTCGAGGGTCAGCTTTCCGCTTTCACCCTCTTTAAAATCATATTTGTATGCATAATTGGAGTATGGTTTTTCTTTCAACCATTGTTGCGGTCCCCAATACATACACCAATCGTCGTTCTTTGGAGGTGTATAAATATGATAATTCTGAGCGTGTCTTCCATGAAATAAATCCCATGCCTCTTCTTTTGTAATATCTTTGAAGGGATAGAATTTATCAATAAAAGGACCTCCCGAACGATCTCCATCTACCACTACCTCAAAGATATCAACATTTATATCATCTCTGGTAAACGACCAATAGTTATCGTATACTTCATACAAAAAATATAATCGATTCTGTCCTGCCGACCAGCCTATTTTTACCTGAATGTCTAATGTAGATTTATCAGATTCTGAATATTTACCTTCGTCTTCTGTCATCTGGTCGATTCCTATCGAATAATCAAGTGGAACTATATCCCAATCGTGAGTATCTCCATCCATTATCGGAACTTTATCGGAAGGGAAACAGAATACCTTAAATACCATCGGCTCTGTTTGCCCTTGAACCCGACAAAACATGAAAACAAGTGCATATCCTAAAAGTAACCATTTCATAAATAGTTATTTTTCTTGAAATTCGTCTTTAAATAAATCCGGCAGCATAAAATGATTATAATCTGCTTTTTCGTTTTGTTTATAAATGCAGAAATATTCTTTCTGATTACTGATCAAAGGCAAAGAGGCTGCCAAAGCGGGCGAATCGGTTTTCTTTCCCGACTCGAAAAAGGCTTGTGGCGAGTTTTGCACATGGGCATCCGACAAACGTATTTCGGATGTTACAGGCATCACTGCATTCACAGTTTTCAACCTCATACTTTCACCATAATATAGGGTAAAAGCTGTTCGCTCGACACTGAAAACATTGTTTCGGCAATAAATCGGTTTTAACCGACCGTGCTCGTTTTCGGGCAATATTTTACCATAAGCACCTCCATAAGACCAAAACAGATTTAAGTTTTGAGGAATATCCAGCGGATTTACTTCTATTATTACACCGTCTGATCGAGAGAGCGAGACAACTGTTATTACCAATTTCCCATTTCCTATTAACGGGTCGGACAGGGTATAAATCCATGACCTTTTATCGGGCTGTTGTACTTTTATTTCGTTAAAATCGCTCAGCCATTTATCGGTTTGTGCACCTATAATCCCAAATTTCAGATTACCTCCCATTTCGGGAAAATAGAAAGCTGATTCGGGATGTTTATCCAATAGTATTTTAACATTATCGCTTTTTCCATTCAGTTGGTATGGAAAAGGATTATTGCCTATTGCATCTTTCGGATAATTAAGATTGTTGCTGTTAGTTATAGATACAGGCTTATCATCAGAAGTTCTGACGTTAATATTTTTCAATCCGATATTTTTCGCAAAAGAGATATTACCTAATGTTTCTACGTCTCCCTGCAAATTATCGAAATAAAAGTCCTGCATATAGGCTTCTTTACTTCCTGAGACTTCCAATAATTTTCGAGAGTCCTTTATTTTAATATCAGAAACATACACATCTCTAAATGAGGGAATACCTTTCTTTGCATCTACCTTTTCCAACATCTTCACCCAATGAGCGGGCAATGTTTTATTATCGTACTCCTTAGGCAATGTCGAATAACTGTAAGCGGGATTCCAATTTACATTGGCTTCGAAAACCACATTTACATCTTCCAATTCTACATCTCTAATATAAATATACTCGGTAGTCCCGCCTCTATTCATTGCCGATTTCAGACGGATAGCTACATTTGTACCTTTCGCTTTTAACCCCTCAGCCAGAATATAGCGGATACCTCCCGATGTTTCACTGCCACAGGTAAGTAACCCTCCTCCTGAGCGAGACAGGCAATTGCGAATCACTACATATTCAGTCGGACGGTTTACCCGCAAACCATCGGCATCTCTACCCGATTTGAGGCAAAAATTGTCATCATTGCAATCTATGTCACAATTTTCGATCAGTATATAAGACGAGGAATCTACATCTACGCCATCCGTGCTGGGTCCATGCCCTCCTATATTGTTTTGAACCACTACTCCATCGACAGTACAATAGGAAGAATAAAGCAATTGAATAGTCCAGAATCCTGCTTGCTGAAAGGTAAGGTCTCGAACTGTCACATCTTCCGAATTGGAAATCAACAAAGTACGGGGACGTTTACAATCATAGTCAACAATCCAACGCAACCCTTTGACTTCATATTCTTTACGCATTTTCCAATACGCATCCCAAAACACTTTACCTTGTGCATGTATGATGCCCGAACCGCTTAGCATTACATTTTTCTGATTCAGTACATTTATCAGAGCCGAAGGCCAACGCATCTCTATACCTGCCACACGGGTATCTATTTCGGGGTAATCTTCTATATCGGTACTTCCTAAAAGTATGGTTTCCTTTGGTATTTCAAAATTCACCCCCTCTTTCAGATACAAAGAACCTGACAGGTATTTACCTTTTTCGAAGGTAACAATTCCACCTCCTGATGAAGCACACACATCTATCGCTTTCTGAATGGCTTTTGTATTTAAAGTCGTACCATCTGCTTTTGCTCCATAATCCGACACTTTGAAAACCTTCGTATTTTTGAGGTACTGTCTGGCTCCTACTTTTTTTGTCCACAACATATCAGGCTCTACAGTAAATGCCCCTACGGTAGGTATCATCAGATAAGCAATAAACAGAAGACTGATAATTTTCTTCATATCTATTATTTCTTGTTTCTCTTATTCAGCTTCAGTATTTCAACTCCTGCATCAATAATCAAACCTAAACCGTGCTTCTCGTTTTCGCCTACGGGACGGGTATAATAGAAGGGCAGATCATCGGTAATACCTGTACCCACACACACATTTTTGAATTGTCCGTTTTCGGTTATCTGGTCTTTTTTCAGTGCATTCCAACCCAATTGAGCTATTCTGAGGTACGTATCATCCAACCAGCCTTCGTTGATCGCTTTGGCAATTCCATATACATACATGGCTGTAACCGAAGACTCGTCATACGATTCGGGTTTATCCAATAACTGATTCCACATTCCGTTTTCGTTCTGATAACGGGATGCTCCTACGATTTGCTTTTCGAGTAAATCGATTAACTGTTTTCTGACTTTGTAATTTTTGGGTAACACATCCAATAAGCGAACCAATGAAACGGTAATCCAACCATTGGCACGTCCCCAAAATGCAACTCCGTTACGATTGAGATCGGTATAATAACAATGATAGAACAGTTGTTTTTCGGGACTCCACAAATAACCCGAAATATTCAGAATCTGACGGGTTGCCTCATCAAAATATTTCGTATCGCCTGTTTGCTTTCCCATTTGAGCCAGAAAAGAAACGCTCATATAAACATCGTCAGCCCAAACCGTCATCTCACGGGGAAAGGTGCGACACAATGTGCCATCATCTAAACGGGTCTGACCTTGCATGATATGCTTTGCTGCTGCTTCGAAATATTCTTTGTACTGCTTTTTAGAATCGTAGTTATATACTTCGATAACGGCAGCTCCCATTGCTCCGCAATCGTCCAGTTCTTTCATATTCCAGAGCTGACCGAAAGGCCAGTGCCAATGCTTGCGATCGTTACGAAAGGTATTCTTAAAATATTCATAATTAGCGAATCCGAATACGACATGATTTTTTGCATAGTTGATATACTTGGGGTCATTGAGATACTCGCCCAGATTTATCATACTCATATCCAGCACTCCATTGGAATAATGCCACTCGGAAAGCGGACTTTTAAACTTCACATCTTCGCCTTTAGGTATGTCTTTGGTGCTGTTATATGTTTTGCCTGTTTTCGCCCCGACAAACTGAGTTACAGGTTCTTTTAATATATTATCGGCTACCGCCCTTATGCATTCTTCATCGGTACGTTGTTGAGAAAATACCGTTACAAACGTTAACGAAAGAATCCCACATACAGTTAATAGTCGTCTTTTCATATAGATATTATAAATTTAAGGTCACAGACCTGTTTATTAAATTCAATAAAGGATTATAGTCGCATTTTTGATGAAACACAAAGCCGATATGATTTTGTTTGTAATCTTCGAACCGAAAAAACCTTTGCGACTTTGCGTTTAAAATTCTGTAACCTTAATTTCCATCGGGTTTAACTGTCGAATAAAAAGGTGTCAATGGAATATGAAATGTCTCGAAAACATCAGGATAAGCCGGATCATAATCCCGATATTCCTTTTTAATATATTTCTCAATGAGCAGATTCGATTCAATTATACCCTTGATTATGCAACGTGCAATCTCGTACCCTCCATAGGGATTGAAGTGTGTATTGTCTTCCAAAGCTTTTTCCTGATCGGGAAATGTTCCGGCTGCATAATGTACAAATGCTTTCTTAGAGCCTTCTACTCCCCATGCTTCATAAAGCGTTTTGCTCATATTATTGAGATCGATCAGAGGAACATTTTCTTCTTTTGCCAATAGGCGCACAGCATTGGGATATTCGCCATGTGTATTGATTACTTTTCCGTTTTCGTCGAAACTACGGCGGTGCATGGATGTTACCAATACAGGAATTGCTCCTTTTGCACGAGCCTCATCGACCAGATATTTCAAGTCACTCGTGTAGCTCGTATAAGGACCTTTACCCTCTCCTTTTTGTTTTTGATCGTTATGCCCAAACTCGATAAAGAGATAGTCTCCTTTTTTGATCTTGGTCAGCAGTTTTTCAAAACGTTTAGACGAAACAAATGTATTTGCCGCCTCACCCGATTCGGCATAATTAGCAATAGCCACCTTCGAACTGAAGAAAAGCGGAAAAGCTTGTCCCCATCCGCACCAGGGCTCGTTGGCTTCGTCAACAACGGTTGAGTTTCCTGCCAAAAACAGTGTTACCAGATTATCAGCCGATTTAATTTCGATACTTTGTACTGATGGATTGTCGCCATTAAATTCGAGTGTCAGTTTATTATCCCAAATAAGTTTCCCTATTTCACGGGGTTTTATTTTGACTGATTCGTTTTCTGAAATCTTAGTATTACGGATGTTTACAACAAATTCATGTGTTACAAATTCACCTTTTTCGGTTGGGATATTTTTAAGCATTAATCGGCGAGACTCAGCTTTTACGGTTGTATTACCGGGTGAATCTTTACTCCCCAATACGACTTTTACCAAATAGTTGCCTTCGGGAACATCTACAGAAAAGAAGAACGGTTTTCCATCTTTAGGGAGTGTACCTAAATCGTAGCCATAACTGCCTTCGATATATATTTTATGAGGAGCAACGGAAGTAAAACCTTTCGTTTTTTTCCCTTCTGCCAAATAAAATTTGTAATCTATTGCCATAGCAGGGCTTAAGAGTCCAAATACTCCCAGAAATATTATAAGTACTGATTTCATTCTTCCTCATTTTAAATAAAAGACCTCTTTCAATGATTTCGATACAGGCGAATTATCGGGATTGGTTTCCATTATATCAGCCATATATGCCCACCATTTACGAACAACCGGATTCTCTCCCAACGATTGGGAAGAGCCTGCCTCCACTTTTTGAGAGGCATACAGAACATTGGTTTCTTCATCCCAATAAATACTATAATCGCTGATACCTGCTTCTTTCAGAAGAGATTTCAATTCATCCCATATTTCGTTGTGACGTTTTTCGTATTCAGCCTCTTTTCCGGGCTTTAAGTACATTATAAATCCTTCTCTTTTCATAGCCACTGTTTTATAAGATTGTTATTTTCTAATAATATATTTTTGCAGTCCGAAATCGGGTAAAGCCACCAGTCCTTCAATTACAGATTGCCCGTTCATCAAAGCACCATCCCGAGTAGTGTGTACATTATCTTTATAAAGTTCCTTTACTTTTGCCTGACCTAAGGCTTCACATTTTTGTGCTGTAAGATTATTCAAATCAATAAAAGGAACATTTTCTTGTGCTGCAACCTCCTTTGCCCATTTAATGTATGTATCGGTCATACGATTCATTTTACCATCTGTCCAAAAATTTGCAGGCGTGGGCGATAGCACCACAGGATAAGCTCCTTTGGCTTTTGCCTGACGAATATAAATACGCAGGTAATGACCGAATGTATAGACGGTTTCGGGTCCTCCGTTACGTTCCATTATTACGGTTTCCGATTCATTGCCAATACCTTTGAGTGATGCTCTGGCACGACCTGTATTTAACGAACCTCCATCGTTATGCCCGAATTGTATAAACAGATAATCTCCTGCCTGAATTCCGGGCAATACTTTATCCCATAAGTTTTCGGTGAAAAACGTACGGCTGCTTCTGCCTCCCAATGCGTGATTTTCGACAGACACTCGTGTGCTATCAAAAAACTGTTCGAAAAAGCTACCCCACCCCCATTGATCGTTATCGCCGTTTCCTTTTCCATTCTTAACCGTAGAATCTCCAATCAAGAACAGAACCGGGGCTATCGTATTTTTACGTGAACTTCCCGAGACTATTTCCTGAGGACGGGATGGATCACTTACACCGAAAATAGGAGCAGTGGTATTTTGGTTTTGTGAGTAATATTGGACTGCACTGTCATTCATCTTCGGATAGAAATTATTCAGCAGGTTTATAATTTCAGCACCTGCCAATAATACAGGTCCGTAACCATGTGCAGCATATACATTTACAGGACGATGGTAGTAAAACGCAGGATCGAAAGCCATACCCGTACCTACACATGTACCTTCGACCTGACCATCTTTATTTATTTGAGTAGATACGGCATGCCAAGCCAGATGAGCTACAGGGGCATAAGCGATGGCATCAACCCAGCCCTTATTTACGGCTCTGGCAATGCAATACGCATAAATAGCTGTTGCCGAGGTTTCGAGGTACGAGTCGTTTTTATCTAACAGTTGATGCCAGAAACCGTCTCCAGATTGATAGGATGCCAAACCTTTTATATGCTCTTTCAGTTGAGCCAATACTTTCGATCGCTCGGGGTGATTAGCGGGCAAAACATCCAATACTTCAACCATCGTGAGTAGTACCCATCCGTTTGCCCTTCCCCAATAGAAGGCAGGGTGCTCTTCGGACGATTCTACCCAACCGTGCATATACAGACCTTTTTCTTTGACAAACATCCGTTTCGAAAATTGAAGTATCTGCCTTACCGCTTCATTATAATACTTGCTTTCGCCCGTCAGCTTTCCCATTTGAGCAAGAGCCGGAACACTCATATACAAATCGTCGAGCCAAAGAGTATTCATTTGAGGACGCTTGCGGGCAAATGTGCCATCATAAAGACGATATTCGTTATACATTATATAGTTGATATAATTGTCGATAAGCGAGCGAAGCTCGTATGGAGGTTCGGTTTGCTGTAACTTTATCATAGATGCACACATGGCTCCCGCATCGTCTAGGGCATGGGGGGTAAGCATTTGTTTCATCTGTGGATCAATCACGCCATAGTCATCCATCAGCTTTTTGAAATGGGGTGCAACGTCCGATAAAAATTTAAAACGATCGTTCACGTAATCAAAATAACGCTTATCACCCGTAGCTTTTGCGACATCTAACATGCCCGAATAAGTTACTCCCCACTCGTAACTTGCCAAACGAAAAGCTCCTTTTTCTAATTCGGAATTGCTATCCATCTGACTGTAATCGGTAATTACCTTTTTTGTTTTCTTATCGATCACATTGGTCGGAGTCGATTGCTCTAAATAATACAAAACCTTGTCTAATGATTTTTTCACTTCTTCTTTCGAAATCATCCCGTAAGGCGTTTTATAATCGGGAGCCAAAAGATGCAGAGGTGTAGTAGAATCGTTTATTTTGTCCTCCTTTTTTTGAGCTGAAAGAATTTCGCAAAAAAAAAGAAAAATCAAAATTGAGAATATCTTCAATGTGTATTTCATCGTCTTATTATTTTTAGGTAGCAGACCTGTTTATTGCTCCGGCAATTAGAATAGCTACGTGCTGTTATAATTATAAAATGCAACAATAAATGCTTTATGTTACTCATTACAAAATAAGGCTTTCGAGACTTTCCAAAACATGGAAAATTATTCAATTACATAGAATTTAAGGTTTCAATGGAGTTTTTGCACCTAAGGTTACATACACTGAATCGGAAAACTGATAGCCTCGAAATATACCTGTTAATTTGATAAGTGTACGCTTTCTCAGGGGAATATCTTTTGATGTTACCAACCTACTGCGACTCTCTCCTCCTATCGACCACGAGTAACGGTCATAATCCATGCCGGCATCCAATAACAGCTCGTCAGCATCGGTTACAATCTCCTTTTCGGGAAACATCTTACCTAAATCAGCACCCATATAAAATCCGGGTTGGGTAGGCTGATTATAGGCTACGTTTTGAGTAGCCATGCTTATCCTGTAAATCGGATCTTCCAAGAATGTATGGAAACGATATTCGGTAGGGTATGTAGATACATACAGTCTGAGGTTGTTATTATCTTCGGTTCTCAATAAAACTTCTTCACGCCAGTCGCCCACAATATCGCCTTGTATGGCAGGTGTTGCTTTTGTTCCATTGTTCGAAACGCATCCTTCGGCAGTAAGCAGGGTTTGAAATCCACCCTCCTTATAATCGTATTTTGTGATCTTATTTTTATCGAGCAACTCACGAAGCAAATCTCCATCCCACCAACAGGCCATATTTACCGATATGTTTTGCATGGCGGTATCAATACATTCACCTTTTATGTTACGGATGCCTTTGGACTCCCACGACCACATTTCGACTCCGGGATAATTAGGATCTATATCGGCTGCCATACACCGACCGACATCGGTAGTTGAAGGTATCTGAAATAGAATTTCACCTGTTCGTGCATCACGGTAAGTAGAGCCATCCCGTTTATTTTCGTGGCAATCCCACACTTGCAATCCCCCCCTCTTCGGATCGAAAACGGTCAGATGTATAGCATCGCCATGTCCTAATTTGGTATTGTATAAACCCGTTCCATCGTGATCTATGGCACACGATCCGTATATAATTTCGTCACAACCATCGCCATCTACATCTCCTACTCTGAGGTTATGATTTCCCTGCCCTGCATACGATTCATTACCGGGAGTATTCGAATCGAAAACCCAGCGTTTCGTAAGTTCTCCATTGCGCCAATCGTAGGCGACCAAAACGGTTCGGGTATAATATCCCCGGCACATGACTACACTTGGATGTTCTCCATCCAGATAAGCAATAGCTGCTAAGTAGCGATCCATGCGGTTTCCTTTATCATCGCCCCAACCCATCAAATCGCCTCTCGGAGGATCGTAAGGGAGGGTTTCCATCGCCTTGCCTGTCTCTCCATTGAAGATGGTCAGGTATTCATTTCCTGACAGAATAAAGCCATCCGAATTTCTAAAATCAAGTTTTGCATCGCCTATTATATTGCCCAATCCGTCAACCGAACCATCGGCGGTTTTCATAACTATTTCGGCTTTGTTATCTCCATCCAGATCATATACCATAAACTGAGTATAGTGTGCCCCTGCACGGATATTCTTTCCGAGATCTATTCGCCAGAGTTTAGTTCCATTCAGTTTATAGCAATCAATAAATACATTGCCTGTATAACCCTTGTGCGAATTATCGTGTGCATTGGATGGATCCCATTTCAAGATAATTTCATATTCGCCGTCACCATCCACATCACCAATACTGGCATCGTTGGGCGAATAGGTGTATACCTGCCCATCGGGAGTTACTCCGTCTTTGGGTTTATCAAGAGGGATATTTATATAACCGATAGGAGCATTTGCAGGAAGGGTATATTTTTGTTCTTCTTTTTCTACACCTTTTATTAACGATTTTATTACATAAGTTTGCTCACGATCGGAAGCTGTTTTGTCTTCAAAAAAAGTTCCTTTCATGATCGGTCTATCGTTTATTTTAACTCCATTTCGATATACGTTAAATGATATATCGATAGGGTCGGACGAGAAGTAACGCCAGCTCAGAAAGTTGGTATTGCTATCTTTTTTCACAACCACCAACCCCCGATTGAGTTTTTCTCGTTTGAGCTTTGTATAATCGTAATTGGGTTGCGCCGAAACACCAATTGCAAAAACGAAAAAGAATAAGAACACAGTAATCTGTTTGAATTTGTAATTTTTCATATTCTCAAATATTAATTACTTAATGGTATTGTATAGAATTTTCGGTCGGCTTCAAAATCGAGCATTATCTGATCCAGGATAACCCCATCGTCTAATGCATAAATAGTAATTGTATGCTCGCCTGCCTTATTCAGCTTATGATAGGTTACATTTACGGATTGATTTCTCAGCACATTTTTTTTCCAATCTTCGCTTCTGAATTCAGTTTTAAAAGATACTACCTGAGGCTTTCCATTATCTACTGATATCGCATAGCGTATATCGTTTCCATTTACGGGGTGATTGGGCAAAAGGCAGGTTCTGATAATAGCATCACCGCTTGAGGTTGTCAATATTCTATAAGTCAAAGCATTTCTTTTTCCTTTGCTCAAACTTACTGCTTGGGTAGAGTTTCCCAGTCCTTCGATTAATTCCGATAGTCCTTGTGTTTCCTTTTCATAGTTAGAGGCATTGAGTATTACCATCTTATTATATTCTGTTGCCATATCTGTATTAAGGTTATTAGTTTCCAGTTTAAATGTATAGTCTTGTCCATTTATGTATAAAACGCATTCTCCGATTGCTTTCTCCAATTTTACTTTTGACCAATCTACACTAAAGACAATTCTTTTTTCAGTAAAGAGGTTCAGATACTCTTCATCAATATTCAGCCATTCTGGCTTTTGATTGATACTCCAAACAATAGGTTGAATCCCTTGTTGAAAAACTGAAACAAATGTTTTGCTCCCTGATGGATTGACAAAGGGAACAAGCTCAATTGTATATTGATTATCGATTGGTTTATCCGTATTTTCAACCCATATTAAAGGTTGTTTCGTATTTTTAAACTCTATTCTATCGGGCAATTCCGCTTGCTGATAAACATTCAGATCGCGTGGTTTCATATCCATGATACCATTCCATTTCCCATTCATCAAATCGTGGTTGTACATATAGGTCAACCCTGCAATCGCATTGTAAGCATTTACACTTTTCTCTGCATATTCATTGGCTACGGGTAAGTTATAAAAGGCATATAATCTGGCTTTCTGAGCATATAATAATTTCTTATTCATCTCCGCCGAAACACAAATGGGATATTGTACCAATTGAAAATAAGCTGCCTTTTTGTTTTGAGGGATTCTCTTTTCTAAACGCAGAGCTTCTTCTGATATAGTGGAGTAATCCAATAAGCGATTGTAAATCTCATCTCCAAAAGCATAGGGATTAAATTCGGTATCAATAACAGGTGTTCGCCCATTTTTCACCTCAGCAGAATATTCTTCTACCCTGCTCCATCCCATAAATTCGGGTTTACGGACATTTGCCAAACGGTAATACTCATTCAATAGGGGCGTGATTTCTCTTGCTAAATCTTCGCCAAATTCTCGGGCAAGCCAATCTTGTTGATTAGCATAAATATTCTGAGGATTTATCTTATCTATATTCCAAGCCATATCCAAGAAGAATTCGGTAGTATATTCAGCAGGTTTTAGGTCTCCCACGTTCAATATCCACAATTTGCGAGCTCCTGTGTCCCATGCTTTTTTCATTTGCCAGTAGATGCGAGCAGGCTGGGTCGTTGATAACCAGAGATAATCGTGAGGTCGTCCCCAATACGAGATATGATAATAGATTCCGCTACCTCCGCTCCGCTTTTGCTCGGCTTCGTTGCTTAGTCGTGTTATATATCCATAGTTATCATCGCACCAAGTAAGGGTTATATCTTCGGGAACTTTCAATCCGTTTTCGTAGATACTCAATACTTCTTTGTAGGGTACAAATGACTGAGGTATTTTAGTTATATCTTTATTTACATATTTTGTCAGTAGCTCTCGCTGATCCTTTATCACTTGCGAGAGGACAGATGTTTGCTCGTCCAAGGTTTTTACACCTTCCATCTTTCCATCGTGTACGCCTCGCATACCTATTGTATAGAAATTTTCGTATGTTCCTGCTTCTTCGAGTCGTTCAGACCAATAGTTACAAACTGTAGTTTTATTAGTTAGATAATTATAATCTCCATATTTCTTAGCATCCCATTCGCCTGCACTATTTCTCATTAACGGTTCGCAATGCGATGTTCCTATTACAATACCATATTTGTCTGCCATTTCTTTATTACCCTCAACAAAATAGAAAGGAGCTGTAGATTCGTGCATGGCTGGCCATAGCGTATTAGCTCGGAGCCTCAATAAGAGTTCGAAGATCTTTCCATAGGTTTTACTGCCTATCTGCCCTTTTACCGAAGATTGTTCAAAATTCTGACTGCTCCAAGGCATCAAACCCCAATCCTCATCGTTTAAGAATATTCCACGATACTGAACGGATGGTTGCTGGCAAAGAAAATACTCATCGGGAATGTTAATCGCTTCTTTCTTATCGGGTATAGCATCTGCCCACCATTTCCAAGGAGAAACACCAATCAATCGAGACAATTGGAGCACTCCGTATGCTGTACCTCTGCTATCACTGCCTAAAACTATTAGCTGTTTCTTATCTCCATTTTTTATAATCTGTATCTGAAAGGCTTCCCATTGATTCTTTATTTTATCAGCAGACAATTGTTTTGTACCAATCAGATTATCTATATACTCATTCTTTCCTATTGTGCCGATTACGATAGCATTATCTACAATATCGTTCGACCAAGCAGGACTCACGCCCGACACATCTTCCATATCGGAACAGAACATTCCGATGGCTGTATAAACTACTTTGTCTTCGTTTGCAGATACATATATATTTGTTGCTTTCTTATTATTCAACAAAGGAAAAGCTGCTGACATAGAAAATGTCGTGCAGCTAACTAATAAGACGATAGTTAGATATAGGTCTTTCATAATAAACACGTTTGTGATACAGTTCATTACCAAATAGCAGGTTATTACTCTATTTTATAAATGAATACAAAACTAAGCCCTCAATTAAAGTAAGGGCTCAGTCTTGATTCTATTTAATAAATACCTAGAATTAATATCCGGGGTTTTGCATTGCTTGTTTTTCTTCGCCCGACAAAGGTCTGCCATTTTTATGAATAGCATCCAAGAACGTTTGAGGAACAGGACGAAGGTAATGCACACCTTCTTTAGGTAGAGCCTCGTCATTGAAAACCTTAGCTCTGTTTACAAGAGTTTTCGTTCTGGCTAAATCTTCCCAACGGATCAATTCTCCCATCAATTCGCGAGATCTCTCATTCAATATAAAATGTAGGAATTTTTCGGACTCAGAAGAGGCTCCTACTACATCATAAAATTCTTTGGTTGAATTCAAGATATCATTTACACTATTGAGATGCAATGAGGATGAAGCGGTAGTGGTTGCTGCAATGCTATTCGACTCATAGTATGAATTCTTTTCCGAATACGAAGTATATTGAGCAGTATTGGCCACAGCATTATTTTTGTAGGCAACTCCACCGTCCGAATAAATAGCTCTGTCTTCTCCTTCTTTATAAGCTGCTCTGTCTCTCACCGCATTAATATAAGGCAATGCCGCAGCATATTGCCCTTTGCGTCCATAAGCTTCGGCGGCAATAAGGTAGGTTTCGGCAAGACGAGCCAGAATACCATCTCTGCAGCCAAACTGAGAAGCAACCGAAATACGCGATCCATCTAAAAACTTACTCATTGTAACATAGCGACTTGTTGAATAATTACCATGATCGCTATCCAGATTATAGGGCTCGCCATTGAAATAACGAACAAACAGATGGGGAGCACGGTAGTTGATATTATCCTCTGTATATCTGCTGTCTCCTGCATTATTCACAATGTAAAGAATAGATTGTTCACCTCCTGCAAATCGTGCCTTGCCCACTAATGCCTCACTCGGTGCATATTTAGCAGTCCAAACGGGAGCACTAGCCGGTTTATTACATGAATAACTGGTTTTAAATGACTTCCAGAATCTAGAATCGTTTACTCTATCAAAAACATCCATAGAATAATCGGTAGTTCGCATCCGTTGAAATTCACGACCTCCGGGAATATCACGCTGCATACCTGCCAAATTTTGATAGATAGATGGGTAATATAAATGTACCTGATTTCCGTAACGACCTTGAGTAGCTGTATTGTTAGAAAACTCAGCAGCTAAGATAATTTCAGGCAGTTTTTCGTTCGCTCCATTTACAGTCGTATAGTTCCACAATTCTCTAAAATCTTTTGCAAGAGAGTGCTTTCCGCTGTTTATTACAATATCTGCATATTTAATAGCATTATCTAAATCCTCTGCTTTTGTAGCAGAATTCCAGTCACTATACAATTCGCTCGCACGAGTAAGATATACTTTTGCCAAAAAGTGAGCGGCAGCCCATTTTGTTATACGTCCTTGTTCAGCAGGTGTAGACGGCAATAAATTATATGCTTCTGTAAGATCTTTAATAACCTGATCGAACACTTCCTGAGTTGTATTTCTACCAAATTCAAACTCTACCGTAACCGAAGGTTCGAGCTTGATAGGCACTCCTCCAAATTGTCTTACTAATTTGAAATAATTGAAGCCTCTCATAAAATGCCCTTCACCCAAACGTGTATCTCTATTTGGCAAATCACCGTAATAGAGAGGAACATTCTGAATAAGAATATTAGCACTTGCAATGTTGCTGTACATATTATCCCAAACATTGGAAACAAAGGCATTCTGAGAATTCAGACTTGCGTCATACGAGTTCCACATCTGCTCGCTACGGTCGCCACCAACAGCAAACTCATCTGTACCATAGTTTGTTGTAGCGTATGCCCAATTGTAATTGAAATGAAACCGCAGTCCTTGATACATACCAACCGAAAGCCCATCTAACCCTTCGGGTGTTTTAAAAGACTCAAGACTTAACGATGTTGTCAACTCCTCATTCAAAAAATCAGAGCAAGAAGGCATCAGCAAAACCGTGGATGTTGAAATTACACAACAGTATATTATTTTCTTTATATTTTTCATATTTTTTCTATTTAAGCTCACAGAGCTATTTATTGCTTTGATAAGTACAATAACTAAAGCTGGTTATCTTTGAGAAATGTATCATTAAATACTTTCTCTTACTTAAAAGACCACAAACCTATGATATTTAGAAACCAATATTTATACCTACGATAAAACCTCTATTGAATGTAGAGCCTCCCAAATCGGGATCGATCCAATCAATTTTAGAATACAATAGTCCGGGGTTTCTAAATTGAGTAAACAGTTTAAGATTAGTTACGCCCAAATTCCCTAAAGATTTTTGAGGAAAGACATATCCTAGAGAAATGTTACGCAGTTTGATAAATGACCCATCCTGATAATTCATAGAGCTCTTAAAGTCATCGCCCGATGCTCGGTCATAATTGGGAGCAGGATAAGCATTGGTAGGATTAGTAGGGGTCCAATAATCAACAACACGTTGTGCGAATCGTCCTTGCAAAGCTTCAGCACCTGTTTCCATCAAGAAATTCCATCGAGAGAAGATGAATACCGACAATTCCCAGTTTTTATATGTAAATGTATTTACCAAACCTGCTGTCCAACTCGGATTTTTCTGACCTACAATTTTACGGTCATTATTAGCGTCAATCTTGTAATCTTCGTTCTGGTCTACAATCTTAATATCACCCGGTTTAAAAGCATGCCCGTTTGCATTGAATTTTGCCATCTCAGCTAAATCCTCAGAAGTATTTTGCCAGATTCTATCTTTTTGATAGTCATAGAAAACACCCAGACGTTGACCTATAAACCAGTTATTTGCAAGAATGTCTTCTTTACCATTTGCCAATTCGAGTATCTTATCTTTACTTGCCGAGAAGTTAAGGTTGGTTGACCATGTAAAATCTCTAGTCTCTATATTTACAGTATTCAATGTCAAGTCGATACCTTTATTCGATGTTTTTCCAATATTAGTCCAAACGCGTGTATATCCCGTTACCGAAGGAATATCTCGTTGCATCAGAAGATCGCTTGTTGTTGATGTATAAAGATCCAGATTACCACTAAGTCTGTTATTGAAGAAACTAAAATCGAGTCCTAGATTCCACTGAGTCGTACGCTCCCATCCCAGATTTTTATCAGGCATCACTATTGGCTCTTTCATTGAAGGATCAGACTGAACATACCCAGGAGCAACTAAAGCTCCCCATGTGTAATAAAGAGTTTCTACCCCTCCTTTTGTTTGGTATGGGTCGATGGCTGAGTTTCCTGTTGAACCTACACCTAAACGTACTTTCATTTGATTGATCCATGTCTGATTCTTAAGGAAATCTTCCTGATCTATACGCCAGCCGACAGCTGCCGATGGGAAGAAATCCCATTTATTGCCTTCTGCCAACTGAGATGCTCCATCCCAACGAGCCGACGCTGTCAACATATATTTGCTATTGAAGCTATAATTGGCACGAGCCATATACGATAGCAACTGAGTTTCGACCAAGCCCGATCCAAAAGCATCGAGGGCACTAACCGAATTCAATTGATTCCAAAGTTGACTACTCCAAGGTAAGTTACTGGCTGTCATAGAAGAAGTTTCTTCATGAAACTTTGACGAACTTTGCAGTAAGGTTACTCCCAGATTGTGTTCTTTATTGAATGTTTTATCATAGTAGATTAAGTTATCTAACGTCCACGATAGGCGTTGAGTCTTGTTCAACTGAGCATAATTGGTAGAACCCGGTTCACCTGCTCCTCTGTTGGAAGATCTCTCATCCATGAAGCGTCCGTTTCTGAAGTTATAAAAGTCGGGACCAAAGTTTACACGATAGCGCAATCCTTCCATAAACTTAATCTCTGCATAAAAACTACCCAGAGTACGCAAGGTTGTACGTTCGTTTATTACATACTGATCGTCACCTATGGGGTTTAATATATTAACATCACCACCCGGCATATTGATTCGATTGCCATTTTCATCAAAAGGTACTGCATAAGGTAACATCGCACGAGCTGCAAAATAAAGATTGCCCGGTCCTGTTGCATTAGATGTTGCATATCCGTAGTTCTGAACACTCCATGTACCGGTTATAGAAGCACCCATCGAAAACCATTTTGTAGGATTGATATCGGTACTTATTTTCACATTATATCGTTCAAAATCCTGACCTTTTTGAGTTCCTTCCTGATTTAGATAACCAAAAGAAGTATGTGTCCTCATTTTATCTGTACCACCACTTGCACTCAGTGTATGTTCGTGAGTTAAGCCCGTTCTCAAAACTAAGTCTGTCCAATCGGTTGTAGGTACTAAGTTTCCGTTAAAGGTTCCACCAGCCCATCCTTTTTCGATATTAGCCCAAGCTATCGGATCTTGACCGAAAATTGCTTTATCTGCTTCAAGAGTAGGAACTTCTGGATAGGTATTTTTTGAAGCACGGCGAAATGCATCGCGACGAAATTCTACATATTGTGGAGAGTTCATCATCTCGGTACGATCATACATATTCTCTATCGTTACTATTCCCGAATAGTCTAAAGACATCTTTCCACTTTTTCCTCTTTTAGTAGTAACCAGCACAACACCATTAGCTCCTTTCGAACCGAATACTGCTGTTGCCGAAGCATCTTTCAGAACATCAATAGATTCTATATCCAAAGGGTTAAGTGCCTCTATACCTCCCGACGAAAGAGGAATTCCATCCACAACATACAGTGGCGAGTTACTAGCATTCAATGAACGGCTACCACGAATAAGAACTTTCCCTATTTCTCCGGGGCGTTCATTCGATGTTATATCAACCCCTGCTGCTCTTCCCTGCATAGCTTGCAAAGCATTTGTTACAGGCAGTTTTCTTATTTCTTCGGAGCTCACGTTTACCATTGCACCGGTAACGTCGCTCTTTTTCATAATACCATATCCAACCACAACTACTTCGTCAAGCAATTGTGTATCTTCTTTCAACACTATTTTAATCTGAGATTGTCCGGCTACGGGCACCGATTGCTTTACATAGCCTATATATCCAACTTCTAAAATATCCGAAGCTTTTGCTTCAATGGAAAATATTCCATCCAAGTCGGTTATTGTTCCAATAGAAGTGCCTTTCACTGTGACCGAAGCTCCAATAATGGGCTCGTTATTTTCATCATAAACAGATCCTTTAACCGTTCTTTGCTGTGCATACGAGTATGCTAGGGACAAAAGAAGAAAGATCATCGTCAAAAACATGTATCTTGTTCCTGGCACAAGACTTTGATTCGTTTTCAGTTTATTTCTCATGGATTTTTAATTTAAGTAATTCTTAGATCAGGTTTTTCATCCGATTTAGGGATCGGGAATTAAGATTTCTTTAAGTTTTCATGGCTTTTATGTTTACATTTATTAAATCTTCAGCGAAAGTAGGCTACAAGGGTATCTGTACAAATGTATTTTTGTACAGAAACATAGAAAATAAGACTTTAAGGTCATTTATAGAGTTTCATAAACCTCAGCTTCTACAATACGTAGCTGTCCTTTAGCATCTAAAGCATTGGGATCTTTGTACAAATCGAGTTCTTTGGTACCTGTTACCTCAATAATTCCGCCAAAAGCATCTTCATCGGTGCTTTGTCCCATAAGCTGAATTTTCACGAAACGTCCTTTTGTAGGTTTTATTGGTATTGAAATATATCCTAAGCTTTTTTCGGTATCACCCTTGTATACTTCAACATCATCTATGGTTATAATTATAGGATAACTGCGCATTCTCCAACCGGTGAGCTTTAACTCTATTTCCGAGATTGTTGCGTCACGTTCCAACTCATATTTTATCCAGCCTGTACGGATGTTTCCATCGTTAGTCCACTCCGAGAGTTCGTTGTCATCGTAACTTAAGTTGGCTTTATCTTCGTTGCTTCCTGCGGTGGCAGCTACAATATCAATACTCTGACGAGTTGGGGTAAATGATGCACCAACGGGAGTTTGCCCCCTTTCAGTATAAGATGGCTGATGCTCTCCGCTGATATATTCTGCAAGCCCGTTTTTTTGTTTAAAAGGAACAGATTCGAACGAAACAGTATTAGGCTTCAGACCTTTTGCCGATGCAGTCAATGTAACCTTTCCCGCATTATTTGTAGATCGGATTAATACGCGATTCACGCCTGATTCGAGAGGTAATTCCTTTGATAAAATGTAGTTCTCTTTTCCCTGAGCAATGCCGCCTCTCCATTCTGCAGGTCCCGAAAGGGTAAACGATGCCAACGCTTCGGATGTAGGACAACGATTTCCATCTTTATCAACAGTTTCAACTTCAATCAATGCCAAATCTGCACCATCTGCTTTGAATCCATCAGGAGCATTCATTACTTTCATTTTCAAAGCAAAAGGCTCTCCTGCTGTTTTTATCTCACTTCGGCTTAGCTCTGTTTTATTATTGCTGTAACTGATTGCCTCTATCTTCCCTTCCTGCCATTTTATATCTTTGAACGTAAACAAAAACTGAGAACTTCTTTCTCCCATTCCCTTAGATTGTCCGTTGATAAATAGTTCGACTTGATCTCCTGAGGAAACAACCAAAACATCTTTTATGGTTTGAGGAGTGTAATTCCAATGCCCTACAATATGGGTACGGTGATTTTCAACATCAACCCATCCGTCCCACATAACCCGATGGGCATAAAAAGCATCTTTGGGTATACGCATAGCATCTACTTCGCCACTGCGTCTATAATTTTCAGCTCCCCGATAATGTGTATTAGAGTCTGAAAAGATGATATTAGTTCCACCCGAGCTTACTCGCTTACCCGTTCCGGGGCGTACTCTGAAATAATCGAACCAACGAATAACGGCTTCTTTTGCAAACGAATCCTGATTGCGATTATAATCGCTTGCATCCTTGCCTTTATGCAAAGGACCGTCTCCGTCTTTATGATAAGGAGGAGAAAACTCGTCCCAATATTTACGCAACGCCTCATCTCTCGAATATTCGGTTGCCCACATCGGTATCCGTGCGCTTTTATTTATATATAGCATCTCGCCTCCATATTCGGCAATTTTGCTATCCAACATCTCACGCGAACCAATAGCACGCCCACCATAAGGGTCGTAAAGATCTCTTACAGCCTTCATTTCTGCCATATGATCTTCGCTTATAGACTCATTTCCTGATTCATAGAAAAGAATACTTGGGTTATTCCGATTGTAAATAATAGCATCACGCATCAACTCTACCCGCTGCTCCCACTGTCTGCCAGTAACATCTTTTTCGGCATCTCCGGCAGGCAGGGCTTGTATAAGCCCCACTCTGTCACACGATTCTACATCTTGTTTCCAAGGGGTTACATGCATCCAGCGAACGAGGTTACCATTTCCTTCAACAATCATCCGATTACTGAAATCGCTCAGCCACGCGGGAACAGACATTCCTACCGAAGGCCATTCGTTACTGGTACGTTGTGCATAACCTTTCATTTGCAGAATACGATCATTCAGCTCAACCATTCCATTACGAAAGGCTGTTTTTCGAAAACCTGTTCTTGTTTTTACTACATCTACGGGAATATTGTCAACATAGAGAATGGTATATACGTCGTACAGATAGCCATAACCCCAACTCCAGAACTGGAGATCATCAACAAGACTATTCACAGCCAAAGTCTTTGTTTCTCCTGCTTTTAGATCAATGGGCGAAGATTTAATCTTTTTTATCACATGACCACCCATGTCTTCTATTTGCATCTCCAAACTAACCGTTTTGGCTGCCGAATGTTCGTTCTTAACTTGCGATTCTGCAAATATGAGCGCATTCTTTTTCGTTATATTTATTTCACGTGCATAAATGTATGTACCTGTAGTTTTGAGGTTACTGTAAAGTGGCAAAGTCTGATATACTTTGTCGGTAATATGCAAAAATACATTCTTTGGTATACCGCCATAATTGGCATTGAAGTTTATATTATTCCACTGATAGGTAGTACCCGTAGCACGCTCGGCATACTTCCACGAATTATCGATTCGTACAGCCAGAACATTTTCTTTATTCCCCAAAACAACATCATCGCTAATGTCTATTCCAAACGCCATTACACCATTTTCGTGAATAGCTATCTGCTTTCCATTCAGATAAAAATCTCCTCCAAAGCGAATGCCCTCGAACTCTAGAAAAACCTTCTTTCCTTTATCACTGGGCGATAGTTTAAAATGCTTCCGATACCATACAATATTGGTTGTATGATCTTCGATAGGAGCTTTAAAGGCATCATCTTCGTTAAAAGCTCTGGGTAGTGCTATTTTTGTCCAAGAAGCATCGTCGAAGTCTGCTTTATCAGCACCTTCCACATCTCCCACCTTAAGAACCCATTGAGAATTAAAATTATACTTTACTCGCCGATTCCCTTTTGTTAAAGGGATAGCAGAGCTACTCGTTATTGATAAAATGAGTAGCACAATACAGGCTTTACAGCGAAATAAATTCATGCGTTGTTTCATAGCCAGATTTAATTAGATTTAGTTACCATCAAAAGTATTTCCATAAAGCCGAACAAAACATGGAATTTTGTCCATTCAACTATATAATTTGACACTATTAATATCTATGTCATTTTTTACTTTAATTTTGAGTAAGAAACCCTGATCTAAATCCCTGCATAATGAATACCAAAATCACCCTATCTATAAGTGTGCTCCTTTTTTTCATTTGCAACTTTGCAAATGCCAAGAACAGAGAACTCCATTTTTCTCAAATAACCACAAAGGATGGACTATCTCAAAATACGGTAAGAGATATTTTACAGGATAGAAGAGGTTTTATCTGGGCTGGGACGGTGGATGGACTCAACAGGTATGACGGCTATCAGATTGTAACCTATAAGCCTCAGATCGGAAATCCTAAATCGTTGATCGATCATCGGATAAAAAATCTATTTGAAGACCAAAATGGATATTTATGGATAAAAACCTACAAGAATGTATTCTGTTGTTACAATCCCGAAACTGAATCGTTTATTGATTATCAAGAAAATATATCCGACAAAACTCCAAGATATTACACAAATTACCATGAAACAGAAAACGGCGAAATATGGCTTTGGGGAAACACCAACGGATGTTTACGTATAAGAAGAAACAAGCAAGGTTTCACGTCAACAGCTTTTCTTGCAGATATTCCTTCTAATAATAAAAGAAATGGGCGATTTCTTTTTGAGGACTCTAAAGGTATAATATGGTATGGAGGCGAATCGGGTTTACACAGAATAGAGGGTGACAAAACCGAAAGCTTTTTTAATCAAGATACAACCTATCATATCTCGAAGGCTGTGGAGCTGAACAGTAAAATATATTTTTCGACAGAACAAGCGGGTATATTGGTTTATGATCTCAAAAGAAAAGCATTCGAGCCTATAACAACTATTCAAATGCCGTCTATTCTTACGGATATAGCTAAAACCAGAATAGACCAATTACTAGTGGTAACAAAGGCCTCGGGAGTTAGGCTCTTTAATATAAGAAATAGCGAATACACTACTCCCGAGTGGGCTAAAGACCCCGATTTGAGAGGAAATATACAGCTCATTATAGACAAAAAACAAAACGTCTGGATATTTAATCACACAGGGTATATGTGGCATTACAATATACAAAACAGTGAGATAAATAAGCTGCAACTCATCCCTAAGAATATCATAAATGTCATAGATGAAGAAAGATACAACATCTTTATTGATTCGAAAGATATGGTATGGATCACCACTTATGGCAATGGGCTATTCTCATACGATCCTAAAAACAAATACCTTCAGAATTATAAATATACGTTGGGCCAAAACAGCTTAAGCTCCGATTATCTGCTTTCGATCACCGAAGACAAATTTGGCAACCTATGGTTAGGTAGCGAATATGCAGGTATTATAAAAGCCGTAAAACCCAATTACGATATACAATATATAAGACCCGAGAATAAAATATCCATTGGCAAAAACAACAGCGTAAAAACCATTTATGAGGATTCGAACAACAGTATTTGGGTAGGAACTAAAAACGGAAGTCTCTATGTTTATGATCATGGTATAAAATCGATCAAACATATTTACGAAGATTTGAATCCCTATACAATGACGGAGGACAAAAAAGGTAGAATGTGGGTAGGAACAAAGGGTAATGGCTTATATCTATTCGATACTAAAACATTCAAACAACTAGCACATTATAAGAATGATGCAGCTAATCTAAATAGTTTGAGTAACAATTCGATATTCAGTTTATTACTCGACAATAATGACCGTCTTTGGGTGGGATCGTTCGGAGGAGGAATCAATCTGTTTCAAGAGCACACAGAAGCATCGCCTTTTATCCAATTATTTAATCAGGAAGGAAACAGACGTTATATACGCTGCATATATCAGGATAGCAAAGGTTTGATATGGGTTGGAACCAGCGATGGTATCATTAAATTCGAACCTGAAAAGATTATAAATAACCCTCTCGAATTTACAGCCTACAAATTGAATCTGCAAAAGGCAAATACATTGAGCAGTAATGATGTAAAAACAATATACGAAGACGAAAACGGACAAATATGGATAGGTACTGCCGGAGGAGGGCTTAATAAATATCTGGGAGATACGGATCAAGGTGGAACTTTTGAGGCATTTACAACCAGCAAC
This sequence comes from Dysgonomonas sp. GY617, assembly GCF_015233815.1. Taxonomy (NCBI): domain Bacteria; kingdom Pseudomonadati; phylum Bacteroidota; class Bacteroidia; order Bacteroidales; family Dysgonomonadaceae; genus Dysgonomonas; species Dysgonomonas sp. GY617. Next base: position 57,825 of record NZ_JADCLR010000001.1, on the reverse strand, counting down.
GGCTTGTCGGGCGATATAGTTTCGGGTATTATGGAGGATAATAATAATCAATTATGGATCAGCAGCGAAAACGGAATTTCAAAATTCGATAAGCAATATAATTCATTTACCAATTATCATTTTTCAGAAAATACATACGGAAATCATTTCAACGAAAATGCCAATCTTAAATGTTTAGACGGCAATATGCTTTGGGGAAGCCTCGACGGGCTACTTATATTTAATCCGAGAAGTTTTGTGGCAGAACAAAACACACCACCCGTCACTTTCACAAACTTCTTTTTGTACGATCAGAAAGCAGAAATTGGAAGTTCTGATTCGCCTCTACAAAAGTCAATTTCATTCTTAGACAAAATAGATTTGAGCTATAAGCAAAATACATTTACAATACAATTTGCATCACTCACTTTAGGTTCTCCCGAGAAGAATTTATATTCGTACATGCTCGAAAACTACGATAAAAAATGGAGTACTCCCAAACACGACAACAGTGCAACTTATAAAAACCTACCTGCGGGAAAATATATATTCAAGGTTAGAGGAGCCAATAGCGACGGGGTATGGAGTGATAAGATTACTCAGATAGAGATAGAGGTTACGCCTCCCTTTTGGAAATCGACATACGCATATATTCTATACAGTTTATTGCTGATCTGCGCCTTATATTTTGCTTTCCGCTTAATCTATAAATTCGGGAAACTGAATAATGCAGTTCAGGTCGAAAAACAACTAACCAATCACAAATTGCGTTTCTTTACTAATATCTCGCATGAGTTCAGAACTCCGCTCACACTTATTCAAGGAGCTATGGAAAACATGAACGAACAATCAAATATTCCCGACAATATAAAGAAACAACTTAATATTTTGGGTCGAAACTCAAATACCTTAAGCAGACTTATCGATCAGTTACTAGAGTTTAGAAAACTACAAAACAACATTTTAACCCTCGATCTGGAAGAAATAAACATGGTTGAATTTGTACAGGAAATATATTCGGGCTTTCAAGAGATTGCCGAACGGAAAAACATTACCTATATGTTTACCAGTCAACCCGATTCTTTGAGAATGTATATTGATCGCCGAAAAGTCGATAAAATAATATACAATCTACTATCCAATGCTTTTAAATTTACCCCAAAAGATGGAGAAATAGAAATAACTATAAGCATTAACCCCAAGAACGAAACTTGCATTATCTCTGTTAAAGACAACGGAATAGGCATTGATAAAGAAAAGCAGCATTTGTTGTTCAGTAGATTCATGCAGATCAATTTCTCATCGTCCGGTACGGGGATAGGATTATCTCTTGTTAAAGAATTTGTGGAATCGCATAAAGGAAAAATCTGGTACGAAAATAATACTAACGGGGGATCGATCTTTCATGTTGAACTATCAACATCTAAAGAGGTATACGAAGGAGAGAATTTCATAGATATGGCTTTACCTGATATTATTGATGAAAATATCAGCACAATTTCGCCCATAGAGCAAGTACCTCATATTTTGCCAGAAATCAGTGAATCGACTTTAGCCAATTACAAGATGTTGATTATAGATGATAATGATGATATACGTGACTTTCTGATTGATGAATTCAGCAGGTATTTCATGGTAGATTCGGCTGAGAATGGAAAGCAAGGACTTCAAAAAGCTATTGAAACAAATCCCGATCTGATTATTTGCGATGTTATGATGCCCGAAATGGATGGCTTTGAGGTTACACGCCTATTAAAACATGAATTTCAGACTTGCCACATTCCTATCATATTATTAACTGCCCATTCTTCTATCGAGCATCAATTGGAAGGTATAGAAAGCGGTGCAGATGCCTATATAATGAAACCATTTAGCATGAAATATCTAACAACCAGAGTTTTTAAACTGATAGAACAACGCGAGCAATTGAAGAAAAGATTTTCAAACGAATATGTACTCGATGGCAATCTGATTACAGCAACAGACAAGGACAAAGAGTTTTTCGAACTTATCGATCGTATTTTAGAACAAAACATATCGAATAGTGAGTTTTCTGTGGATCGTTTTGCAGAACTATCTAAACTTCGGAGAACTATTTTCTATAAGAAAGTTAAAGGTATTACGGGATTCTCACCCAATGAACTGATAAAGATAAAGAGGCTGAAAAGAGCTGCCGAAATGTTACTTTCGGGAGAATTTACAGTCTCGGAAATATCATACAAAGTAGGTTTCGAAGACCCATTCTATTTCAGTAAATGTTTCAAGGCTCAATACAATTGTTCACCATCAAAATACGGTCAACCAAAAGAAGAATCTAAATCAGTAGAATAGATACTATTGTCAGTATCTATTCTACATGTATCTTGTAGGTTACACTGCCAACGCCGTTAGTATAGTAATCAGAGAAACCAAATGAAACGGGAACAATAACAGGTTTCGCTATCTTAGGATCATTCAATTGCTCAATAACTTCTATTAGATTTCCTTTGATTACATTAAATTCGCCTGCTGCCACCATATAAATATAATAAGCATCTATTTGTTGTGCCTTTTTCACTTCTTCGGCATCTAATTGTCCCTTATTACTCAGTTTTGATTTAAGAGAATTTACTGTTCCTCTATCAAAATCAGACTCCACCAACAGTAAAGAGTTATTACCATAGCTAATCTCTGCAATGTAATTAGGATGCAAAGGTTCATACTTCTCTTTACTCAGCTCCTCCGTAAACAAAGAAGGATAAGGAAAGTCCATAAATGATCCAAATCGCTTATGTGTGATAGGATATATTAATCCATACTCATGCTTCATTGATTCTTCTTTATAAGATTTTCCGTTCAACAATTTATCCAACGAAATACCAAGTTCATAAAGCCCAATACAATGTAAATGACGACGAGAGTAATAATTTGTCCCATTTGAAGCACTTAAAGACAAACTCGAGCTAGAAGCGTGTTTATCAATACTTTCTTTTTCTATTTTCTGATACGCTTCATAAGAAGGCATAAAATTATCTATTCTTGAAAAGTTTTGACCATATCCTATACCTATCGTTATTAGATTATACGCATAACCTTTTATAACACTTAACTTTGGATAATTAGTAAGATTACTACTAAAGAGGTTTCCCAGAAATATAGCTTCTTTATTTGAGGAATTAATAAACAGTTGATCTGCTTCATATTCGAGTTCAAAAGGTTCGGTCTCTGAATAAGTTCCGCTTATGAGGCGAGTTAAAGAACTGAAACCCAATCGAGGTAAAGTATATTCGGGTTTAGGCTTAGCTTCCTGTAAAATACGTATTTTTTCGTTCTTACCTTTTATCTGAAAAATTAATTCAAACTCACGGCTTTCGCTTTGACTATTCTTCTGAACTGCAATAACTACCTCCGTATCTTCTTTTGTTCCTTTTTGTTTACTGACAATCAGCCATTCTGGAATATTAACGATCTCCCAAGAAGTATTTGTTTTTAATTCTATCGTATCTTTTCCTTCCTTATAATCGAAAGTAATTTCATTTTGAGAGAGTTGGATAAAATCAGGCTCTACATTATCATCTTTTCCATCACAAGAAGAGAATAAGAAAAGAAGCAGAGAAAAAATCAAGAAGTTATTTTTCATATTTTCAAAAGTAGATAGAGGTTTGAAACTCAGAACAAGGTTATTAATTGTAAAAGATCATTCAAAGGTAAAAAAATAATGAAATGCTACAAAGTAATTTACTCACCCCTAAAGAATATAACAGGCTCATTCTTTCCCCGCTTTAAGATATTTACTCAATCCATACAGATTCAAGTCTCTTATTCCATCAGCCACAAAAGAAGCTACTTGCGTTGCACCCTTCTCCATCATATGGGTATCATCTTTCAGCCCATCGGGTTTAGCATGATCTACACCAGCTTCTACCCACCGATAATAAGGAATAGAGGCAGAATCGCCCAACATGGTTACAAAATCACGGGTATTTAAGTTTATATCAATCAAAGCTACCGCTTGTTCTCTAGCTACTTTTCTTGTAATAACAGGGTAACCTTTTAGACGATCGTCCACCAAATTACCATCTTTAAAAGTACGCATCACCACCGAGGTCAATAATACGGGATAAGCATCTTTACTCCTCACATCGTGAATAAATTTCAGTAGATTCTTTTCATAATCTTCATATGAAGTATGTCGCTCGGGACGGGTTGAAGCGTCATTATGCCCAAATTGGATAAACACATAATCGCCGGCTTTTACTTCCGACAGTAAACGATCCCAACGTCCTTCACTAATAAAAGTCTTTGTGCTTCGTCCTCCCATTGCATGATTAACTACCTGCACATCCTCTGTGAGGTATTTTTCGAGCATCTGCCCCCATCCTTTTATCAGACCGTCTTTCTCCTCCTTATAGCTTTGAGCCGTAGAATCGCCCGCAATAAAAATTCTTATTTTAGGTTCGGAAGAAGTAAAACTACACAGCAAAATAAGAAGAGCAAGTAAGGCTAATTTATTTTTCATATTGATATATCTAATAGGTAAATAATTGGGCGAATAATAATTCGCCCATACAAGTAAAGCAATAAGAGGTAGACGTTTATTCTATCCAAACAGATACGCCTGCTGTTGGTATTGCTTTACCTCCAATAATATATTGTACATTTCCTATAAGAGGTAAATCCAATGTTTTATCGGCATAATTGACAGCTATACCAAAACCATCGCGATATTCGATATGCAGCCCCGCAGGCAAATCAAGAATAGGAATGTTTAATTGCGAGTATAGTTTCTTCAATACATCTTTTTCAAATTGTCCTTTCTGAGAATCCACACCAACATAAGTTACTGTTCCTTTTCCTAAACAATGGTGTATGACAGAAGGTTTTCCCTCATAAAAATCACCTTGATAAGTTGCCCATGTTTCAGTACCAGTGTCAGGTTTTAATATTTCGCCCCAACTAGTCCAGCTATAAGGTTTTCCTCCAAAAATTACATTATCGGGAGTAGTGGGCTGTAAAAGATCGTAAAATTCTATCTGACCACCAATCAATGGATAGATGAGTTCACCAAACTTGGCTTCAAACAACTGTCCGTTGCGAGTTTTATGTCCCGATCGGGCTGTTAAAACCAAATTGCCACCTTGCTCTGCATAGGTTTTCCATCGTTGTACCAGTTCGGGATCAATCATTTCGTAAGCAGGGGCAACAATTACATTGTATTTAGATAAGTCGGCTCTTTCATCAATAAAATCAACAGGTGCACCAAAGTTTTTCAAAGCATCGTAATACTTATCTATGTGTTTCTCGGTATTCCATTCCGTTGTTTGCTTGTTGCGTTCCATTTCCCAAGTATTCTCGTGATTGTAGAGAATGGCGGTTCTTCGTTTTTCGTAAGCATCGGGATTTTTAGCATTCGGGTTGTATTCTTTTCGAAGCAATGCTATTTCCTTTATAAATTCCGAATATTCTAATCCACTTGGAGTTGGCGTTACACCATCGGGTCCAACAATACCATAATGATACAATTCGGTTCCATAAATCGGTTGACGATACCGATAGGTGCAAGCAAATTTACTGCCTCCTGCAAAAACATGCCATAGCCACAAACGAACAGCTCCCGGAAGTGGTTGAGAATTTATCTTACCCCAATTTACCTGCCCCGGTTGAAGTTCCATGATACCATAAACCCCATCAATCGGACGGAAAAAATCATTAGCTTTTGCAATACGTTCAACAGGTCCTAAGCGATACCCTTTACGACCAATTCCATAGTTTTCGCCAAATACCATATATCGGGTATATGAATGAAAATCCAGTTCATCGCTTTTTCTCAAATGTCCGTCCTCATAAGCCGGAATGTAATTAGTAGTTACCCATTGAGAAGGAATACTATATTTGCGGATAGTTTTGGTTTGATCGTCCAAAAAACTAGCCATTTCATTCGTTGTGAATCTATTGTAATCGAGAATCTGATGCGTATTCATAAACATTTGAGAAGTCTGAGGAATATTTATCTCCGAGAAGTCAGAATATACCTGACTCCAGAAGTTAGTTCCCCAAGCCTTATTCAAAGCCGTAATAGTAGAATATTTATTTCTCAACCATGTGCGAAATCTTTTATTAGCATCTTCTCCGTAGTCGGAAACGGGACGAGGTTCGTTATCTAACTGCCAACCCATAATCCGTTTATCGTTGCCGTAATGTTGAGCCAGTTTATCAATCATTTTCAATGAATATTCTCTATAAAATGTATTCGATGGCGATGGGTGCTGGCGTGCTCCATGATCCATCTTTGTACCATCTTCACGTGTAATCAATACATCGGGATATTTCCTTACCAACCATACAGGAGGCGTAGCTGTTGAAGTGCACATAATTACTTTCAACCCATTCTTATCTGCCAGATCAACAGCTTTGTCTAACCATTCAAAATTATAAACTCCTTCTTGCGGTTCGAGTTGTGCCCATGCAAATTCGGCATAATGTACAAAATCAAATCCCAAGCTTTTTATCTGTTTTAAATCCCTTTCCCATTGGCTTTCGTCCCAATGTTCAGGGTAATAATATGTACCGACAATTGTCAAATCTTTTGGATTGAAAAATCGATCGGCTTTCTGGGCATTCAGCCCTAAAGCAAAAGCTATCAATAGTAATCCTGTAAGAAGTTTCTTTCTCATGTTCTTTATTTTAAGGTCATGGTATATTGATATAGGGGCAAATAATTACTCACCCCTACAATTTCTATTGTATTACATTTTTCAACTCATCAGGAGCATCTTGTGTATGTGTATTGATTCGTTCACCTTCCAACTTCGTTAAATCCTCTATTACTGACAATTTCAAATCAGATTCTGGATAGAAGAATCCCGAAGTCATATACTTGGTTATTGCATAATAGAGTTGACGTGCAACGGGTCGTTTCTCCAAATCTGTGTGAATATCGGCACTACAAACCATTATCTTGCCTTTACCTACATTAGCTTCGAACAGCATACCCAATTTACGGTTGATAAACCATGTATCAATAGGTTGTACGATAGGTTGAAACTCAGCAGGAAAACTATTCATCTCCATTGTCTGAGCTTTATTGATCAGTTCCCACCATTGTAAGCCCGTATAGAAGTCGGTAGGGAAGTTCTTAAATATTGGATGATTATCTCTAATCAGCGTACCAACAGTATGTGGTGGACGCATTTTGAACCACGATGTATTCCAGAAAGCAGGCGTCATATATTGTACTACATCTTTGCCTTGCTCAATTTTTGAAGCCAACAACAGCAACACTTTTCCTCCGTTATTCAGTATCTCTTTTGTTTTAGTATCTATTGTCGAAGTCACATAAATATCGGCTGTGTTTACTTCGGGTAAAGTGGCAGGATATACCCAGAAATCCCAGTTATTGGTTATATCTGAACACGGAATACTCACTTCAAGATTCAATTTTGTAGCCTTATCAATGGTAGCTAAAGGAAAAGAAACAGTGCCTAAAGTTTGACAATTACCAACAGCTATATCTTTGGGTGATAACTGTCCTTTTTGAATAACTTTTCCGTAAGTATCTTTAATAGTCCAATCAATAGAAGTTTGTTTCAGTTCCTTTTCTCCGAAATGCGAAACTTCGATACGAGCCTGCATCGTTTCGTTATTCTCGAATACAAACTTATCCATTCGGGAAAGTAAAACCGTAGGAGCACAAAACTCACGAAATTCTCGTCCATTTATGTATCCTTTATCTTCCCAGAAAGCATTGAGAACTCCAACCAGAGCTGTGCCTTGTCCCGAATAATCGTTCAGACTGAGCAATTGAAACCCTGCATAGTTAGGAGTACGCAGTGTTTTTTCTATTTCATATTTATAGGCTAAAGCTTGTAGTTTGCCCGATGCTCTGAGAAATGCAGCCGATAAATCGCCCATATTTCGGTCTTTCAAATCTTGACGAAACAATTCAAAATTACGGGCACGCATCACACCAGTATATCTGTCAATCTCGGTAAAATCAGGGAATACACACCATTGACCTGTTTCGTGTGATACATAGGGCTGTTTAACCGTATCAATACGAGCCTGATAATCAGAATTAGATTCGGGTCGTTCGTCTGACCATGCTAGTCCTCTTGCTCCTGCTTTTACATGGAACTGATTGCGAGGTTGCCATGCCCAACCATTACCAACCGAAGCTCCTGTATAAACCCGTCGCGAATCGGTTTCTTTCCAATAGTCTACAAATTTGCTTACCCATGCCACCCAACGTCCACGAGGTTCGTTACCAATAGCAAACATCGCAAAAGATGGATAGTTACCATATTGTTTAACAATACGTTTAGCTTCTTCCCACAGATAGTCATCTACGGGACGACCGTCTCCTAAAGACGACCCATGATTAGGCCATGTAGGTCCTTCTGGTTGCAGATAAAAGCCTACTAAATCGGCAGCTATCATAGCAGCTTCGGGAGGGCAGAACGAATGGAAGCGCATGTGATTTAACCCATATTGACGACATATACGAAACACTCTTTCCCACGATGCTACATCCATAGGGGCATAGCCCGTCAATGGAAAAACACAGTTTTCGACCGTACCCCTCAGCATAGTTTTACGACCGTTGATATAGAAATATTTATCTTGAATAGTAAACTCACGCATTCCGAATTGTACTTCACGTACATCTTTACCTGCTTTAGTTTGTAGGGTAACAGTCAGTTTATATAGATTTGGATGAAATTCATCCCACAATTGCATATCACTACCCATCGGTAAATCAACAGATAAAGAAGTAGATTTACCTTGTGCTTTAAAACCCTGTTTGACAGGTACTACAACATGGCGTTTTTCACCGTTAAAGCTTTCGGCTTCGAGTAGAATTTCGCCCGAAGTATTTCCTGCAATGGAAATAGTTACAACTGCTTTCTTTGCTTTCAGATCGGGGAAAATCTGAATATCATCTATATACGTTCGAGGTGTGGTTTGTAATTCCATGCGACCCACTACCCCATTCCAATTACCTTGAGTTTGGTCGGTTATACTATGCGAGTCTTTGCCTACATTAATTTCTTTGGTTCGGTTATCAATCCTTAGGCTGATAGTATTCTTTCCTGTTTTCAGATAAGGTGTTACATCAAATACATGGGGAACTGATAACGAATTTTGCATGCCGACTTCCTTATCGTTAATCCAAAGCATGGTTTCGGTATGTGGACGTTCTAAGAATAATGTAATCCGTTCACCTTTCCATGAATTAGGAATAACTACATCACGTTGATACCACGCTGCACCTACATAATATTTGAGAGGAGTCAGCCAGAAAGGAAGTTTCAAGTTTTCCTGCTTTCTGAATTTTTCTAATCTTGGGTTGTAAAAGAATGAACTGTCATAGATACTCGCAGTCCAATCAGTATGAAGTGTAACTTCGTCTCCTTTTCGGTTTTCGGTCATAGAACCTGGCAAGACAATTTCATCTTTCAGCATTCGTGAATACCAACGTTCTTTGAGACCATTGTCATGGGCATCAATATTAAAACGCCATGTTCCTTGCAGATCGATTGTCTTCTCCTGAGAAAAGACAGACAAGCACATAAAAAGAAAAAGACCGGTTAAATAAATTCGAGAAAGGGTACTAGCCGAGTGCCTCATAATATTGTATCGTTTAATTTTACAGATTCAGGTAAAAACTACAATACAAATATATCACTCACACATTGAGCCTACTATGTAAATTCATTCAAAAGCCTATACATTTTGACATTTTAAATACAGCTTTAGACACATCACCTATTCATAAGATAGTATAAAAGACAATATTACATTCATTTGAATTATTTTATATACTCCAATACAAACCAACACCTTATTTTTGTTTCATGCATAGTATAAAACGAAAGACAAGTAAAACAAGCAAAATAGTTTCATTAAATACACAACATTTGATTTCAGATTTTCCTTAACATAGGGAAAGTATTTTTATCATGATAGCGAAACAGTCCGAAGTGATTTCGGACTGTTTTATTTTTTAGGATTTAAAAACGACAGATTATTTCAATGCCGTTCCATACTCTTTATACAATAACATCAAATGAGCAGCCGACCAACTAAAATGAGCAGCTTTTAATCGTTCGCCCGAATGTACATCGTAGTTTTCGTGTATGGGTGCATCGTCTTCCAAACCTTGAAGGCGATCAAAAACTTGTCGAGTATATTCATCCGCTTCTTTCGTATAACCATACTTGCGTATACCCGATATGGCAAAATATACCTGATCGAGCCAAATAGGACCTCTCCAATATCCTCGGGGAGTAAATTTAGGATTATCGGCAGCCGCAGTCGGAAACGGAATATAGGTAGAAAACTTATTCGTGTCAAACATTATTTTAGTAGCATTATCGGCTTGCTCCTTAGTTGCCAGACCTGTCCACAAGGGAGTCCAACCCTCAGGACCATATACTTCAATAAAAGATCCTTTCAACGATTTATCGAAAAAATATCCCAGTTTTGAATCATAGAAGTGATCCTGAATCAAAGCTTTTCTATCAGGTTCGTCAAATGCTATATTTAATATACCCGACATCTCTTTCAACAAAGTATATTCGTATTGAAGATAAGCATTCAGATCAATCGATTCCTGATCCATACTCCATGCGTTCTCTTTGTTCTTTACCATTTTGGTGTCATCAAAACGGATAGCGTTATCCATACCACTCTCCCACTTGGCAGCTTCTATGGTTCCATCTGTTGCTCCATATTCACATATTCCATTCTTATCGTGGTCTCTGTATATGTACCACCATTGATGGTATTTCAAAAGTTTAGGATATATCTCTGCCAGAAAAGCGGTATCCTTATCAGCTTTAAAAATAGCATCAACAGCCCACACAGCCAAAGGAGGCTTAGTATCGCGATAGTTATTTTCTTTCTCATCGGTATAGATACAATCTGCTATCATACCTGCCTCATCCTGATAATCAAACATGGTTCGTATCTGATCTTTTGCCAGTTCTATATCCAAAGAAGCTAACGCAACGGCATGCTTCCACGAATCCCACGCCCAAAATCCCACAAAATAATCCATTGCATGAGAAGGTGCAACTCCAGCATGAAGCAAAGCCCCTTTAGGACTACGCCAATTGCTAATGAGTGTCATTATACTTTTCACCAATACCCGATTGTACTTTTCAGGCATATCTTCTCTTATGTTCGAGGCAATATAATTGTTCCAACGATCGGTATGCTCCTTTATCTTTTGATCGGAAGATGAGAGAATCTCAGGAATCTCGCCTTTCAATTTCAAATAATCATCTTTTGTATTGAAATAAGAAATTACAATATCTAATTGCTTTCCCATTTTTTTTGATGTTGCATTATACCCACCCCCATTTATTTCTAAAATTACATCTTGAGGAAAACTGATCCCCAGAACTTCTCCCGTCTTCAAACCAGCAATTAAGTTATGTGACTCTGCATCCCAAATAAGGCTATCGGATAGATTGCCCTCTATTTTGAAATAAATATCGGCTGTCGATTTACATCTCAACAAAGCATGATTGGCTGTTACAAAAATCAACTCCTGATCTAATTGCAGTTTTTCACCTACCGATTTGAGAACAGCCTTACCCGGATAATAGATAGCAGTATCTAATTTCAGAGGTATCTGTATTTCCTCAGGTGATAAAGCTGACACTTGACACAGCGAGCTACTTATCCAATTTCTATGATCGAGATCGTAAGGTCCACAGAAGCCATTTACTTCGGTATCTTTTGTTGGAACGGAAAAACCCATCCAAGAACCTTTATCGGTAAAGAATCCTTTTCCTTGTGTACGTTTTGCCGGATTATGTGTAAGATTCAACAGATTGGGGTAATCTGATGCTAAATCGTGCTGCATATCTTGTTGCTGAGTAGGCGTACATGAGTACAACCAACTCGCTAACAAGACTGATATAAAATAAAAGGTATATAATATTGCTCTGTTCATCTTAATTGTATTTAAGTAAAAGTTTGATTTTAATGGTCTTTTAAGTTTACGAGTGTACAAGCTTTCTCAACTTGTACACTTGTTAACTTGTTCATAATACTGACCAAAGGAATAAGGAGGTATCTAACCTTAGTATTGTTTAGTTACTTCTATCAGGTTATCTGTTTGTTTCACAGGAATTATAGTAAATCCATAAGACATACTTTGAGGGGTAATAGTATACTGAGGATGAGTTTGAGCTCCCCATGTATTATCTCCACCGACTCCCATTTGCAGATAATCAATATTTACCCACACCATATCTTGTTTCTTGACGCTTCCCCCATGTTTACGTTCAATATCAAACGGAACATACTCAATATCCGACATAGGGAAGTTCCATGCACTTACACTTAGAGGTTGTCTGCCTTTGATTAGAAGACCATCTCCATTGGTACTTTGAAGGCTGAACCAACGAACATCGGACTTATTAGCCGTTTCCTGTGGACGTATGTAAGGATGGAATTGACTCCAAACATCACTCTTGTATAGATCTATGGTTGCAGACGTTTTTCTATCCCAATAGTTCTCATGAGGTCCTCTTCCTAACCAAGTCATCTGATCGTATTCGCCTTTCAGCACCATATGCAAGCCCACTTTGGGTATTTCTGGTAAAGGCATATCTCCCACTATTAAATTGTAGTTTACATCTATTACTCCATTTGGATAAATAATGTAGTTCATCTCTATTTTAGAACCTTGCTTTGCAAGATCGTAAATAGTATTTACTTTAACCAGATTACCATATTTACGACTTTCTATATTTGCTAAAGTCATATTCTGTGTAGCTTCTTTCCATGTTACAGAACGGATTCCCAATTTATTGGCTACATCATTATCAGTAAGAGGTCGCCAGAAGTTTGGCATTATACCCGATTTCAATAATTCGTTGTTGCTTTTCTTTAAAGAATATAATTGTCCGTTTTCTTTTGAAAATGAAATCTCAAAATCAGTACCCGATATAATTATTTTGTTTGTTTCGTCTTTGAGATTTATATCTCCTTGTGCATCTTTCCTTACAATGGCTTTAAATTCTATCGGTAGTTGAAATTGCTCATATGCTTGTAAATGTCCGGCAGGTATCATCGGGTGCTTCCCTCTGTAATAAGCATTCAGATCTAAGAAATACTCAGTTCCTGCAATTGCATTAATCTTTGGAATATTCAGAATTATATCTCTTGATCCGTGAGGCTCTAATCCCGAAACATCAAACTTCTCACTGAATATGGTTTTTCCATCTGCTTTTACCTGCCATTCGAATTCATAATCATCCAGATTGGCAAAATCCTGACGATTGGTTATCCTAATCTTATTATCAGAGAAAGATACAGGCTCGAATCGAACAGGTTGATACACCTTTTTCACTTCCCAAATATGTGGACGCAAAGATCTGTCGGCAAGTATCAATCCATTGGCACAGAAGTTAGAATCATTAGGAACACCGACATATCCCATATCGCCACCATATGCCCAAATATCGTTTCCATCAGCATCTTTTATCGGGAAAGTTTGATCTACCCAATCCCAAATAAAACCACCCTGCAACTGATCGTGTTTATCTATCAAATCCCAATAATCTTGCAAGTTGCCTACACTATTACCCATAGCATGAGCGTATTCACATAGAATAAGCGGACGTATCTGACGTTGATTTACATGTTCCTGCAATTGATAAATACGTGCATACATCGGACAAAAGATATCAGATAATCCAGTTTTTCGTGCACCTTCGTATTGAACGGGTCGTGATGGATCGTACTTCTTCAACCAATGGTACATAGTTGCAAAATGTTCGCCATATCCCGATTCGTTACCAAGCGACCAGATAATAATAGAAGTGAAGTTTCGGTCACGAAGAGCCATTCTTTCAACTCGTTCATGGAAAGGTACAATCCAATCAGGGAGATTAGCCAAAGTGCCCAATTCATGCGCTTCCATACCGTGAGATTCAATATTAGCCTCATCTACCAAATACAAGCCATATTCGTCACACAATTCGTACCACCTCTCATTATTCGGATAATGGCTGCATCGTACTGCATTGATATTAAATAGTTTCATCAACTCAATATCTTTAAGCATGCTTTCTTCAAAAATAGTACGTCCTGTTTTAGCTTCAAACTCGTGTCTGTTTACCCCTTTTATAGTAATGGGTACACCATTTACCATGAGCATACCGTTTTTGATCTGCACATTGCGGAAGCCAAAGCGATGCGAAAAAGCTTCTGTTACTTTTCCGTTTTTATCGAGCGTACTCACAGTTAAAGTATACAAATTAGGCGTTTCTGCAGTCCATGGTCTGACGTTGGTAAACGTCTTGTCGATATTGATTATAGAATCTTGTTTGCTTTTCAGCTTTTGAGTTGTAGTATAAATGATATTGCCATTATCAGAAACATCGATCCGAACAGATGAGTTTACAAAAGAAGCATCTCTATTCATTTTCACTTCAAGTTCAAATAATCCGTCTTTGAAATTATTGGTAAGATCGGCCTTTAGTCCAAAATCTTGAACTCTGACTTTTGGACGGGCAATCAGCGATACATTACGCTCTATACCGCTATATCTCCAATAGTCTTGTCCCTCAACATACGACCCATCACTGTAACGATATACTTCTACCGAAATATCGTTTACTCCCTGTTGTAAATAGTCATTTATCTTAAATTCGGATGGTAAGCGACTGTCTTCAGCATAGCCTACAAACTGACCATTTATCCAACAATAGTATGCAGATTCAACACCTGCAAAATGTAAGATAATGTCCATATCTTTCCAATCTGCGGGTACTGTAAATGTTCTTTTATAGGATCCCACAGGATTATAATCGTGAGGGACATAGGGCGGATTAGCAGGGAATGGATATGCCACATCGGTATAAATAGGTGCATCAAATCCTTGTAGTTCCCAACTTCCGGGAACTGTGATTTTACTCCATCCTGCAATCGAAAAATCTTTCTTGTAAAAATCTTTGGGACACGAATCGGGATTTTTCGCATAATGGAAATCCCAAGTACCATTCAACGATTGTTCGCGCTTGTTATCAGCATCTCTTTTTATGCTTGCTTCTTTGGTTGCATAGGGCTTGAAATGGGCATGCATAGGCAAGCGGTTGATCTGGTTTACAAGTGGATTTTCCCATTCTTTCGGCAATTGTTGGGCTTGGCTAAACTGTATGATACAGAATAACCACAAGAGGATATTTATTTTTTTCATTTGTATTTTTTTATAGATAACAGAAAAACGTTACTAAAAACGGGACGGTAAGGTCTAAAGTTATGCCATGAAAGATGGCGACTACAACCCACTCCTGCCCCGAATATTTAGTGATGATAGGCAAAGTTGTGTCCATCGTTGTAGCTCCTCCGGCTGATATGGGAGCCAGTTTTCCGAAATAGGTTACTAAAAGCGGAGCTGCCAGCAGGGTAAACAATTCGCGAATGATATTAGATACCAAAGCAATTGTACCCAGCTCGGCTCCTTTGTATTGAGTAATAAAAATGCTCGAAAGCGAGTAGTATCCAAAGCCTGAACCTACTGCCATACATTCGAACGGACTCCATTGAGGAAGGAAGATGCTAACTATTGCACAGCCACCCAATGTTCCGACCAATGTTGCCAGTGGTACAAGTACTATTTTAAATTTATTGTTTTTGAGAGTTGATAATGTCTTTTTATCATAACCGATATTGATTCCGACCAGAAACATCAAACCATATAGTATGTAGATGCTAAAGTCGTTCTCTAATACTATATCGGGTAATACTCCGAAATAGGCTGCTACGGCTCCGACAACAAAAAACGATAATATTATAAGACTTCCTTTCATATCTTTCTAAGTAAGGTTTCAGACCTGTTTATTGCTTTGACTACTATAAATACGACTAATGGGATTATTCACGTCCTTTTTCGAAAAACTTTTTATAAACAAACCATGCCAGACCAACGCTGCCCGCTATGGCTCCCATTGTTATAATGAGAGCCTGCAAGCCAATAGTCGTTAGGTTATTTACTATTTTCTCATTATGACCAACTGCTATTCCTAAGAAAAACAGAAGCAGAAAAATAAAGCCTGTAATAAGCTTGCCGATTATCTTAATATCTGGTATCCTGCGAAGAAAATATCCGGCTATAATTCCTATAACCATAATGGTGAAAACAGTAAACATAGTTCAAAAAATTAATGTCATTTATATTTATCGTCTAATCAAAATCGGATACAAAACCCTTACTTAAAGTCTCAAACCTTTTATTCGTTTGCTCGTAAACAACTACAATTAGTATCACTTAACCTTATCGTTCGATTTTATTTCAAGCAAAGGTATCGGATAAAAGTTATTTTTGGAAGGATCGAAACCTTTTCTGTTTACAGCCGCTAAAGCTTCCTGAGCCTTACCCCAACGTCTTAAGTCATAGAAACGGGTATTTTCTAAAGCAAATTCGAGAATCCGCTCGTGTTCTATCTGAGCTTTTACAAAATCTTTGTTAGAACCCGATGGTATGCCCGACATTTTTGCTCTCTCGCGTACCTGATTGATAAACGGAATAGCTTCTGCTGTTTTACCTTCTTCATTTAAGGTTTCAGCCAATAGTAACAATACATCCGAATATCGCATCAATGGAAGATTTACGGCTGTTTGCCCTTTCTGCATATCTGACCACTTTGCAGGTAAATATTTTCTGAAACAAGCTTTCTCCGAATATGCACCAAAAAGCTCTTTATATGTGCGTCCATACACACGCTTTTCTACCGGATCATTAAAATAATCATCGTTGAAAAACATCGTTTGGTAGATACGTGCATCATACATTCCTACGGACGACGTTTGGCCCTCTTTCTTAAATTCATCTATCAGTCTTTTGCTTGGTAATATTTCATCCCATCCACCAATTTCGCCCGTGGCTACCCATTTGTGTATTGCGGTTCTGTAAGAAGCACCATTGGCAGTATTGTCAGTAAACTGTAATTCGAAAATAGATTCTTTTGAGTTTTTATTGGTTCCGTCAAACATCGATAAGAAGTTAGATTCTAATGAATAACCTTTCACTTCTTTAAAAGCGGCTTCGGCTTTGCTTAAATACTCAGCTTTTTTATCACTTTCTTCATATGCACGGGTAAGGTTGCAATAGCCTAAGTACGCATATGCTGCTCCTTTGGTTGCACGTCCTAAATGTTCGTTCGATTGCTTTACCGGTAAATTGGCAGTTGCTTCTGCAAAATCGCTCACGATGAAATCCCAAGTTTCGGCTCTTTCTGATAGAGCTTTGCTTATTTGCTTTTCGTCTTTGATGTACTCATCTCTCAACACAATTTTCTCCCAATTGAGAAGTAATTTCATGTGATAATAAGCTCTCAAGAAACGTGCTTCGGCTACAATCTGATCTCTGTAAGTTTCATCCATTACAATAGTAGGTACTTTTTCCAATACCTGATTAGCATACGAAATTCCTTGATAATGAATTGTCCAATACTCAGTAAACTGGCTATTACCATTAGTGTAGCTAAAGTTATAAAGGTCTACCCATGTAGGGTAATTAAGAGCATCGCTGCCTATGGTTGAAAGATCGTCTCGATAGGTTTCTACGGGAAATTTCACTTCGGCAAAGCCCCAAATATCCGTAGCACATTCCAATTTCGAATATACGGCTGCAAGCCCTGCTTCGGCATCTGTTTGCGAACGCCAGAAATTATCGGAAGTCAGTTGGTCGGGCGATTCCACATTCAGTTGATCGGCACATCCTGAAAATAGAAATATAGCCAATACTAAAGACTGTATTATATATATATTATTTTTCATACTGATAATATTAAATAAATGAACAAGTTAAGGTCTCAGACCTTTTTTATAACATAAAGTGGTTTGTATCCTTAAAATGTAAATTGGAGACCTAACACATATGAACGAGTGAATGGAAATATGAGTCTGTCTACCCCCGTATTCAATACACTTGGCGTACTGCTTGTTCCGGCAGCTGCAAATTCAGGATCAATTCCATCGTATTTTGTCCATGTAAATAAATTTTCTCCACTTACATACACCCTTAGATTTTCGGATCTTATTTGAGTTAGCAATCTTTTTGGCAAAGTGTATCCGATTTGTATCTGACGAAGACGGATAAAATCGCCCGATTCAAGAAATCTGTCCGACTCTCTTGTATTTCCATTAGGGTCTTGCAATACGGCACGAGGGATACTTGTATTTCGGTTTTCGGGAGTCCATGCATCCAAAGTCGATTTCAAGAAATTAGATCCTGAGTTCATTCCCTCATAGTAATATTTATTACCATTATACAATTTATGTCCCCATCCGCTACCAATAAGTGCAGATGCATCGAAACCTTTATATGAGGCTCTTAAATTAAAGTTGACCTCTACTTTTGGTATTCCCGTTCCACAATATTGTTTATCATCATCGTCAATAACGCCATCACCATTTACATCAACAAAGCGTATATCACCGGGTTTGGCATCTTCCTGAATCAGTTTTCCGTTATGATTGTGCGCATTTACTTCTTCTTGACTTTGGAAAATTCCATCTGTTTTATAGAGGAAGAATGCTCCAATTGGATGACCTACTCTAGTTTGATTGGGAAAATGCTCCGTATCGAATTTCAACCCTGTACCCAAAAGTATCTGATTTTGATCGGCTAAAGAAACCACCTCGTTCTTTAAAGTAGATACATTAAAGCCTAGACTGTATTGAAAATCTCCTGAGGTTTTATTGTAGGTAAATTCAAATTCTAAACCACTGTTACGTATTTTTCCAACATTCAGGATAGGGTCGTCCAGACCTGCCGAGGGAGCCATTTTCTTTATAATCAAAAGGTCTTCTGTTGTATTATTAAAGTAGTTTATAGATCCTGTTATGGCATTATTAAGGAAACCATAATCGAATCCGATATTCTTTGACACCGTAGTTTCCCACTGTAACGATCTGTTTTCGAGTCCCGTTGCAATACTTCCCGGCCAAGGATTGTTTCCATCGCCTTGAACGTATCCCAAGAACAAGTTATTATAGGTTCTGATGAGAGCTTGATGATCGTAATACCCTAAAGCAACTTCGTTACCCAGTTTACCCCAACTGGCTCTTAGCTTAAGATTAGAAACGGCACTGTTTTTAGGGAAGAATGCTTCTTCGTTTATTCTCCATCCCAATGCTAAAGAGGGAAAATTTCCGTAGCGGCTTTCGCTTCCAAATTTAGAGGAACCGTCTCGACGGAATGTAAACTGCAATAGATAACGACTATCATACGAATAATTTAACCTTCCGAAATAAGACATTCTATTGTATTTGAATTTAGAACCATCGGCAGAAAAAGTTCCTCCTTTACCAGCATCAATAGTCATAAAGTAAGGATCGGGGAAACCGGCAGGTAATTCGCTTGTTACAATAGAACCGTTGTTTACCGAATAGACCGTCTTCTTACCTTCTACCCCTACCGTATTCCATGTAGATGCATTCAAGATCAACGATGTTCCTACCATAGCATTAATAGAGTGCTTACCTATTTGTTGAGTATAATTCAGCAAGTTATCAAATACTTGCTCTTCCCAATACGATCGGTATTCTTCGTAAGCAGGATATTCGTATGGGTTTTTCACATCGGCAACATAAGCCGGATTGTGTCTGTAATATTGCTCATTGTTACCACTATATGAATAACTCGTTTTGAAAGAAAGAGCTTTAGTAATATCTACACCAACGGCTATATTAGCAGCTATATTTTGTTTTTTTCTCCAACTGCTTACATAATGATCCTGAGCTATAACATTTACGTTATTAGGAAGATCGCCCCAATTTGTAAGTCCAAAACCTCCTTCTTGAGTTTCGTCATGTACGGGTACAAGTGGCGAAATCATATATACTTCCTTCAAACTGAAATTGGGTCTTCTGCTCTTTATAGCAGTAACTGCCATGTTTCCGTCAATAGTGAAGATGTTTTTCTTGGTTTTGATTTTCATACGTGCATTCTGTTTGGTGAATGTGTTGGAAATCACAACACCTTTTTCATCTGTAAGGTTGGCTGATAACGAATATTGAGTATCGTTTTGACCACCTCGCACCGCAGCACTTTGAGTAGTAGCAAATCCCGTTCTGAATACCTCATCCTGCCAATTGGTATTATGCACACCGGGAGCAGACAGATAGCCGGGAAGATCAACCGGAGAAGATGCATATTTATTATACTCATCATACATACGTTGATGTACCGCAACATATCCATCGGCATCTAGCATCTCCAACCGTTTTGCAGTTTGTGTTACACTTGCAAAACTATTGATATCGATTTGAGTTTTACCCGATTGTCCGTTTTTAGTGGTTATAATTACCACCCCATTGGCTGCAATAGAACCATAAATAGCGGCTGCGGCAGCATCTTTTAGAATTTCCATAGATGCTATATCATTGGGGTTCACACTATTTACCTGACCGGGAAAACCGTCGATAATATAGAGAGGATCGTTGCTTCCGAATGTGTTTACACCTCGTATTTTTACTGCAACATCGTCTCCCGCTATACCACTGTTTCGTTGCACATTCACACCTGCAACTATACCCTGCAAGGCTTCGGCAACGTTGGCGGTTGCTCTGGTATCAAGGTCTTTTGTATCTACGGAACTCAAAGCACCTGTAAGGTCACTTTTACGAAGAGTTCCGTAACCAATAACTACTACTTCATCCAGTAGTTTATTATCTTTTTCTAACTTAATATCGAATGTATTCTTTTCGTTTACTTTGAGTTCTTGTTTTAGAAATCCAACATACGAAACCAATAGAGTTTCGCCTCGGGCAGCTTCTATATCAAAATTACCGTCAATATCGGTAATTGTGCCTCTGGGACTGCCTTTTACAATTACACTTACTCCGATGGCAGGCTCTCCGTACTCATCGAGAATAGTTCCTTTTACTTTTTTTAGGTTTGCAACTTGCTGATTAGTTGATCGCTCAGTTTTTTTGAGGATAATCTTATTGGATGTTATTTCATAGCTTATCGGCTGATTTTTAAAAGCCTTGTCCAAAAGAGTATTGATGTTTCCACCCTTTTCTTCAACCGAAATTAAGTGGCTGTCGTCAATATCTACATTGCTGTACATGAACGAATAGCCTAGTTTTTTTTCAACTGTTGAAAAGAATTCTTTTAGCGTCACATTATTTAATGACAGGTCTATTTTGTCTTTATTCTGGGAAAAAACAGATAATGTAGAACATACAAAAAATAGACAGCTAATTATTAGTGCTTTTCTTCGCATAACAAAATTATTTATTATTAATATTGGATTAGATTTTTTGAGGAGCAGAAAGGTTACCACATTCTATATGTGTTTTTTCACGAGAACTATCGGTGAGTAATAGTAACCTCCTTTCCTTTTATTGAATACTCTATGGGTGTTATTTTATTAAATAGTTCAAGTAATTCGCGTAATGATTCGGTTTTTACTGAGAATGTATATTTTTGTTTTTCATCAGGATTAATAAGTGTTATGTTTATACCATACCATCGTTCGAGCTTTTTAGCAACTTGATGAATATCCGAATTGTAGAATATCAGTTCGTTTTCTATCCATGCTCTATGGGTTTCGGCATCGCTCTTATACAAACTGTATTGCAAATCTTTTTTAGAGACTACTACCATTTCATTTGATTCGAGATCGGTTAAGTGTTTTCCATCTTTACTAACTATACCAACCTTTCCACGTAGTAGCGAAACAATAATATTTTCATCGGCTGAGTAAGCCGATACATCAAATGCTGTACCTTTTACTTCTACATTGATATTGGATGCTTTTACTATAAATTTCTTTTTCTCGTTCTTCTTCACATCAAAAAAAGCTTCTCCTTCGAGGTTAACTTCTCTGCTCGATTTATTGAAGGCTGCCGAATAGGTTAGTTTCGACTCTGAGTTTAACCAGACCTGTGTACCATCGGGCAATGTCATTTGCATCTTCTGCCCTTGCATAGTTTCTATTGTTGTAATAGATTCGGCTAAGAAGGAAGAGTCTGCTGCTGATTTTATAATCAGAGTTGTTGCAGCTCCTATAATTAGGGCAATCATGGCAGCCACACTACAAACTTTGATGAGAAGCTTCTTCGAGTACGATGCTTCGGCTACAGATGCAAAAAGTTGGGTTTGAATATTGTCCCAGATATTATTTTTATCAGGATATACAATTTTCTCGGGGCTATCATAAATATATTCCCACTCATGCAACAATTGCTCGAATAGCTTTTTATTGTCGTCCGAAGAACTGATCCAATTTTCGATATAGCGTTGTTCATCATCCGTACATTCCTGACGAATATGCCTCGCTAAAATATCATATGGTATCTGCTTATTATTCATATTTTCTGCTCCCTTTTATTATTAGACACATAACAGATATAAATACCCCTAAACGAGTAGAGATATTTTTTTTATAAAATGATAATTATTGAATGATATACTTTCGAGTCGCAACAAACTATTGCCGTTGTACTCACTAAAGTAATTGATAAGTCTGAGACCTTATTTACTTAAAAACATGTATCCATGATAAAGAATAAGTGTTGTTAATAAAGGCAGTGCGCTATTAGGACGGTTATAATGCTTGAGGATATATTCCCTTGTCTTTTTTATAGCTATCGACATTTGAGCCTCAACTGTTTTCACAGAGAGGTCTTTTTCTTCGGCTATTTCCTTATATGTTTTATTGAGTTCGCGGCTCAACAGAAATATTTCCTGACATTTGGGTGGTAAATCTTTAATGGCTTGTTGATAGACTAAGCTAAATTCTTCCATATTGACACAGTCTTCCGACTTTTGTTTCTCAATCTCTCTATTTGCCCATTCCTCTATCAATACCGATCTGTTTTGCTCATCCCTCAGATGATTCAACATTCTGTTTCTTGCAGCATTATAGAGGTATGTTTTAATGAAGAATATATTTACGTTTTCTCTGTCTTCCCATAGTTTTATGAAAATATCCTGAATAATGTCTTCTATCAAAAACTGATCATGAGTATAATAATTCAAAAATGTACAAACATCCTTGAAGTATAAATCGAAGAACTCTTTTAGTGTAGTTTCATCAATTACAATTTTATTATGCTCTAATGATTTTACCATTAATTCACATCTTATGATTTTGTTTAGAAATATTTAAGATTTCCCAAATCTAGTAATTATATTAGAAAAAAGTCAATCTTTATGAGAATATTGGGATCAGGCAGCTCTAACCTTAGAGAAAAAGGTCATCCTGAAAAGAAGAAGATAAGAGTATATTATTTTATAATTTCACAACAAGTAGCCTGTCACAGACAAACTTACTCAACACATCTGCTTTGGTATCTTGATAACTGATAGTCATACTTCCATCAAAATTTTCCACAGAGCTAATATTTAACTGAGTGCCTAGTACTAAACTGCGTTTGCTTAAGTAGTTCAGAAAATCTTCGGATGAATCGATTACTGCCGAGAAAGTAACCACTTCGCCAATCTTACAATCGCTCAATCTATGATAATCTATTTGGGGAATATTTCCTTTTTTATCAGGAATAGGAGAACCATGAGGGTCTATGTGTGGATGATTTAATAATTCGTCCATTCGATCAAAGAATACAACTGAATTGATATGTTCTATCTGTTCGGCTATTGAATGAACTTCTTCCCAACCCAAACCCATCTTTTCGTATAGGAACATTTCGGTCAGACGGTGTTTACGAAGAATCAAAGCTGCCTCTTGTCTGCCCTTTTCCGTCAACTTTAAAGGCTTGTAGCTTTCGTAATGAACTAAACCTTTCTCCACAAACTTTTTCATCATGCTGTTTACGGTAGACATCTTTATGTCTAATGACTTGCTTAGTTCATTAACAGTAGCTTCACCCAGTTTATTTTCCAGATAAAACAGATTTTTGAGATAGTTTTCTTCGGTTGGAGACATTGTACTACAAATATATATAAAAACAAAAGAATAATGAAAATAAGAATCAAATAAATTTGTTTTATTAATCTAACTTTCTAATTTTACAATTCTAATTACAATAGAAAGAGAACAAGAAGAATATTTTTTTGTTTCATAATTACTAAAAGTAATAAAAGGTCTGCGACCTAAAAAACGGATACGATGGAAAATGAAGCTCTGCAAATAGAAACTAAATTATCGGAACTCACCTACGGGGAAGAAGCCGAAATACTCGGTATTTCTGATAATTGCAAAGGCGAAATAAGAAGACGCTTGCTTGATTTAGGATTTGTGAGAGGCACCCGAATTACGGTTCAGAACATAAGTCCATTGAGTAATCCTGTTGCTTATAGTTTACGCAATACACTGATTGCTTTACGAAACGAACAAGCAAAGCTTATATTAATAAAAAAACTTTCTGACAATGACAAACGCTTGTAGTACATGCAAATATAATACTGTCTCTGATCTGAAAAAGATGGGAGAGCAAACTACTTCTTTTGACTATACGATAGCTCTTGCCGGAAATCCTAATACCGGAAAGAGTACTGTCTTTAATACCCTTACGGGGCTTAGACAACATACAGGAAATTGGCCGGGTAAAACAGTTACCACAGCTCAAGGGAGTTTTTCCTTTTTAGATAAGAAGTTTAAATTGGTTGATCTACCGGGAACTTACTCTCTATTATCTACCTCAGAGGACGAAGAGGTTGCTCGTGACTTTATTCTTTTCGGAAAACCCGATGTTACTATCGTAGTAGTAGATGCCAGCAGATTGGAACGAAACTTGAATCTGGCATTACAGATTCTGGAAATTACCAACAAAGTTGTTTTGTGCGTCAACTTAATGGATGAAGCTAAAAGACATAATATAGAAATAGATGACAGAACTCTTGCCCGAGATTTAGGTATTCCGGTTGTAACAACAAGTGCAAGATCGAATGAAGGCATAACTGATCTCTTGCATGCCGTACACGATTTAGCAATAGGTGAAATAGTTACAAAACCGTATCACTTCGAAGATATACCGAGAACAACCAATAAAGCAATTGAGAAATTAAATGACGAATTGCTAAAGTTATACCCTCAATTAGCAAACAGCCGATGGATTGCTATGCGTTTGCTGGAGGGTGACGAGAGTATAATAAAGGCTCTTAAAGAAGGGAGGTTGCATTGATGACAGAGGATAGAAACGAACTTGATAAGTTACTCGAACTAGCAGAGGATTTACGGAAAGATGTGGGAGATAACTACCACGATAATCTAACCGAGAGTTTTTATGCCGATGCTTCTAAAATTGTAAAGAACTCAGTTAAATCTGACGATCAACACCGTACATTTCGGGTTGATAGAGCTATCGATAATATTGTTACCAGCAAAATATGGGGTTTTCCTATTATGCTGCTTTTATTAGGCGTAGTACTTTGGCTGACTATAATAGGTGCAAATTATCCGTCTCAGCTATTATCGTCACTGTTTCTGGAAACAATTTATCCATTTTTGAAAAGTGGTGTAGAAAGCCTTAGTATTCCCTCATGGATTAGTGGATTACTTATCGACGGGGTTTATCTTTCTACTGCTTGGGTTGTAGCTGTAATGCTTCCACCAATGGCAATATTCTTTCCGTTATTTACATTAATGGAAGATTTTGGATATTTACCACGTATAGCTTTCAACTTAGACAATATATTTCGCAAAGCAGGGGCACATGGTAAGCAAGCCTTAACTATGAGTATGGGCTTTGGCTGCAACGCAGCAGGAGTAGTTGCAACACGTATTATAGACAGTCCTAGAGAAAGACTTATTGCTATTATCACCAATAACTTTTCGTTGTGTAATGGACGGTGGCCTACTCAAATTCTGATAGCTACCATCTTTATCGGAGCAGTTGTGCCAACAGGCTTGTCTCAATTGGTATCTACGGGATCGGTTATAGCTATTGCCGTATTAGGTATTGGTTTTACATTTCTGGTGTCTTGGTTTTTATCCAAAACCATGCTAAAAGGCGAAGCTTCATTCTTCATCTTGGAGTTACCTCCCTATCGCCCGCCAAGAATATGGCAAACAATATATACGTCTTTAATTGACAGAACATTGATAGTTCTAGGACGTGCTGTTGCATTTGCTGCACCTGCAGGAGCAATTATATGGTTGATCAGCAATATTAATATTCAAGATCAAAGCATTGCCTTATGGTTAATAGAGGGGCTATCTCCTTTTGGAATCGTACTTGGCTTAAATGGAGTTATCTTATTAGCATATATTCTGGCTATTCCTGCCAATGAAATTGTTATACCTACTATACTAATGCTTACCACGCTTACTTTCAGCAGCATGGGGGTTGGCAATGGTGCAGGTGTACTTTTCGACGGTTCAGAAAATGAGGTAGCTAATATTCTGCATGCCGGGGGATGGACATTACTCACCGGAATCAATTTAATGCTATTTAGCTTGCTACACAATCCATGTAGTACTACCATATACACTATCTACAAAGAAACACGCAGTATTAAATGGACTGTAGTTGCTTCGCTATTGCCTCTTTTATTAGGTATTTTTGTCTGCTTTATGGTAGCTCAAATCTGGCGATTATTTTAACATCTACACTTTTCTTACTCCTATAAATAAAATGCTTGCAGTTGGTCTAAAAACCAACTGCTTTTTTTGCAATAGTGTCCAAACAACACGATAATATACTTTTTTTATAAAAAAAAAGATTAATGCCATCAGATGCGCCTATCAAAATGATTAAATAATCATATCTTATTTTGACGAATGCACTACTTTTTAGATATTTATACATAACAACACGCCTTAGGAGCTTACTTATAGATAAGATTTAAGGTTATCAAAAACAAAGTAAAATGAAAAATAAAACTTTCAAATTAACATTTCAGTATTGGTTTATTGGAATTCTTTTGAGTCCGATATTTTACTCTTGCGATGATAATTCGTCTGACATAGAAACTGAAGTAAACAACAAAATAGCTATAAACGCTAAAATCCGATCTATTCAACAAGATACAAGATCGACTTCTATGCAAGAATTTATCGAGAAAGATAAAATAGGCATCTATCTTGTAGATTACAAAGGATTGCAACCCGGTAATATCGGTGATATTAACGAGTATATGAATGTACTTCACACCTACGATGGTAATTTGTGGAATGCTGATATAGCGGGAGGGCTTTATTTCCATAACGCTCAATCTATATCCGATATGTATGCCTATTATCCATACGATAATGAGATGGGAAGTATTGCAGGTAAAAAAGACCTCAACAAGTATTTATTTACAGTATCGCTAGATCAAACAGTATCTAATGGCACGAGTAGTGACTTCTTGTGGGGGAAAGTATCGGGTTTATCACCAGATAATAATACTGCCAATATAACATTCGAGCATATTTTGAGTAAATGTATTATCAATCTGAAATACAGTGATTCTTCTATAAATGAGAATAATGCTTCGTTTGAGATACATAACATCAAAGCCTCGGCACTTATTGATATGAGTATAGGAAAAGCAACCTCAACAGGGAGTAATCAGATTATAGTACCCAATAACAGAACTGATATACCAACAGGTTACAAGCTAGCATACGAAGCGATTGTAGTACCTCAGATTATAAAAGCGGGTACACCTCTGTTTGCTATAAGGTATAACTATACAGATCTTATGTTTGTCACACAACAAGATATAGAATTTTCACCTCAAAAG
Source organism: Dysgonomonas sp. GY617 (assembly GCF_015233815.1). Lineage (NCBI taxonomy): Bacteria > Pseudomonadati > Bacteroidota > Bacteroidia > Bacteroidales > Dysgonomonadaceae > Dysgonomonas > Dysgonomonas sp. GY617. The sequence continues at coordinate 30,203 of NZ_JADCLR010000001.1, read as the reverse complement.
GTATATACCTTCAATATGACGATAAATACATTGGGACGTTCATCAGCAACTGTTTCTCTAGAAAATATAAGTATTGCATCATTCTAAATAAACATGTATGATTATAAAAAATAAAATTAAACAGCATATATCTTTTTCATTATCAATGCTACTCACTCTAATGGGAGTTTTCTTCTTAGGAGCATGCAGCCATGATAACGAAGATTTTATCGAGCAGGATAATTTAATTAGAATAGCTCCGTCTATTTTGGAAACTAGAACCAAAATAGCTGGAAGCAACTTTGAAACAAATGATCAGATAGGCTTATACATTGTACCATTTACAAATAGCAATAATACTGCCGGTAGTATAGGTACAAACAATTACGCATCAAATCTTAAGCATGTATTCAACGGAAAGGCATGGACTTTAGATAATGGGTCGAAGATATCATGGCCCGATGCTAGTTCTAAAATTGATATATATGCCTATTCCCCATACGATTCGAGCCTCTCGGGAAGTAATCCGACAGCATATTCGTTTACTGTAAAAACCGATCAGCAAACCAAATTGGGATACAATGCAAGCGATTTTTTATGGGCTAAATCGGTTTCAACAGCACCGACAACAAGTGCCATAGACTTATCGTTTTCGCATCGATTGAGCAAAGTGAAGGTAAATATCAAATCTGAAATAGACTTATCTGCTGACGAGATAAAGAATGCTATCGTAAAAATCAGAAATACGAAGGGAATGGGTATCGTAAACCTCCAAAACGGGCAAGTAACACCTCAAGAAGGAAGTTTAGTAGACATACTTCCTCTTAGATATGCTACTCCCGTAACAGGATATGACATTAGTGTAGAAGGTATTATTATACCCCAAACACTGTCAATAGGTTCTAGATTGGTAGATATGAATTTTGACACCAACAGAATAGGCTATGTGTACGATATGGATGCAGCATTAACTTTCGAAAGCGGCAAAGAGCGTACTATTAATCTAACGATTACACAAACCGGTATGACGGTTACAGTAGGCGAGATTAAAGATTGGCAGCCTGCACCAGTAGTTGAAGGGAATATAGATCAGTCAATAGGAAAAGCTATGGATCTTAGTAAAATAGATTGGAATAAATCGCTGGTACATAATGTATATGATGCCAATGGATACAAAGTAGCGATAGTGGTTAAAGAGTATTTGTCGTTAAAAACAGCAACCCCTCAAACAATAGATAATCAGGCAATAGTAATATATCCGGTAGATGCCAATGAAAATCCTCTTTTAAACAGAGGTTTTGTAGCTCAGGTTATGAGTAGTACAATAAATAATACTACTTACGAATATGACCCGCTTCAAACAAATGTGCATGGCGGAGCCGTAAGCTGGAATACCAGTACCAATGCAGTTGCAAGTTATACAGCAGGGAATTTACCCTTGATCAATAAGGTCGAACTTACTTCGGGTAGCGTATTAAGAGCTACTGCCGATAATTATATCTGCCGATTGACAATCTCTCCCGATCTCGTTACTGACATTGACAACAATACGTACAGAGTAGTAAAAACGGGAACACAGTATTGGACATTAGACAACCTAAAAGTTGAAAGATATAGAAACGGGGTAAATATACCTCATTACTACTACAGCAATAACCCTATTTATAAAGATGTATATGGGACAATGTATAATTGGAATGCAGTTGCAGATGCAAATGAAATTGCACCTGAGGGCTGGCATCTGCCAACAAAAGCCGAACTCGAAACTTTAAATAAGTTTGGAGGGAGCGCTGCAACCAATTTAAAACATGTAGGCAGTTGGTCTATCATGTCTACAAACAATACAGGGTATGGTATGCTACCCGGAGGCTTAATGCAAATAGTAAACACATTTGAATCTTTTTCGGGGATTGCACTTGTTGCCTATGTATGGACATCAACGCCCATCTCAACAACAAGTACCAGTGCTTATGCGATGAGAATATATAATTCGGGAACGGTTGATTTCCCTAGTTTTCCTAAAGTTTCGGCATTTTACGTACGTCTTATAAAAAACAACTAAACAAATATATTTCATGATTCGACATGTAAGAAAAATTAGTTTTACAAGCAATATATATACCTCTTTTTTCATAATTGTTACTACAATGATGGGGCTTCTTTTCGCAGGCTGCTCGCATGAGGACGATTTCGAGAATGAAAGCAGTGGTGAGTATCTGCAACTAGCTTCGCACATAGGTCTTAGACAAACACGTATAACTGATAATAATTTTGAAAAAGACGATCATATAGGTGTTTATGTTGTAGAATATAATGAAGACAATATAACTCCGGGACAAATTGGTGTATCAAACTTTGCATCCAATAAAAGACATACATTCAACGGAACTGAGTGGTTGATGGATGCCGGCAATAAGATGTCTTGGCCAAACAGACCTAAAGTAGATATCTATGCATATGCCCCTTACAGCGAAGCATTGCCTAATCCTAAGAACTATACGTTTATGGTACAAGGCAATCAAAAAATAGAGGAAAGATATCGGGCTAGCGATTTTCTATGGGCTAAAACCTCAGACTTATCACCAACAAAAGAGGATGTTCACCTTACTTTTACTCATAGAATGAGTAAGATAAAACTAAATATAAAATCTGAAAATGGATTTCTGGCAGACCGATTGCCAAATTCCTTTGTAAGAATTACAAATACAAAAGTGGAAGGCTCTATCGATTTATCAAATGGAAATGTAATTCCTTCTGAAACATCACTAATAGCAAATATTTCTCCCGGACAATCTACTGTTACAGAATCGGGATATGAAATTAGTCTGACAGGCATTATAGTACCTCAAACTCTTAGTGCTAAAACGGGCATTTTTGCTATAGTATTCGTAGAGGATGGGGCACGATATAATTATAAGTTAGAGGAATCTATTACTTTCGAATCGGGAAAAGAATATACATTTGATATTACACTTAGCCCGATGAAAATAACGGTAACAACAGGTGCCATTGCAGACTGGATTTTAGATGATCCGATAAAGGATGACATGGAAGAATTAAGTACGAAGGTTCTAAACTTAAATGACATCGATTGGACAACATCTCTTGTACAGAAAGTATTCGACAACAATGTACAAGTAGCCCAAGTCTGCAAAGAATACCTTTTTAAATCGGGGTCGATAGATGCTCAGGCAATTGTTGTATATCCTATGGTGAAAGGTAAACCTGATCTGACAAATGGCTTTGTGGCTCAAGTTATGATTCGGAAGATGAATGCTGCAACCAACAGCTTTGATCCTCTCCAAACATCGGTACATGGTGGCAAGGTCTCTTGGAGTGACAAGGCAATAGCTACATATACTGAGGGGAAACAAGCTCTTTTCTCAAAAGTTGAAATAAGCAACAAAGGGATAATAGGAGTTACTGACAATATTGTATATGGTTTAAAAGCTGAACCCGAATTACAAAAAGATATTGATGGTAACAATTATAAACTTGTAAAAATAGGAACTCAATATTGGATGACCGAAAATTTACGTGTTGAGCATTACAGAAACGGAAATCCTATCAATTATGCTTATTACAACGATGATAGAGCTTATAAAATTCAATATGGAGCAATGTATGATTGGAATGCCATAATGGATTCGCAGGGAATAGCTCCCGAGGGTTGGCATGTACCTTCAACTGAAGAAATAAATACTCTAGTTACTTATTTGGGTACAACTTCTGTTGCAAATAAATTATCAATGCAAGGCGACAGCTCTACTGATAATATTACGGGGTTTTCGGGGCAGTTAGGCGGAGTAAGAACGCAAGATTTTAAATTCTCTCAAAAAGATATATATGGTTATTATTGGACAACAACACTTTATTCGGATGTATCGTATGCCAACCGATATTTTATATACAAAAATAATGTGAATCTAAATTTCCAATTAAATTCTCTTAGAACCATAAGTAATTCGGTAAGACTTATCAGAAACTAAGCAAAGAGTTTTATCCATTATGATGAACTATTTCTCAAGAATACGGTTCATTAGATAGTATCTTATCTAATGAACCTAATGAAGAGAACGTTTATAACGATTCAACTGACAATAGTATTTATCTTGGCTGCATTCACGATAAAGGCTCAAGAGAAAAAAGTAAATATCATCCCATTTCCCGTTCTTGCAACCAATCCAACCGTAGGTTTTGCATTCGGCGTATCTCCCGGATTTACATGGTACATGGGCGATCAGCAAAACACCAGCATGTCGTCTGTTGTGGCATCATTGGTCTATACTACTAATCAGCAATTTTTATTCAGTACCAGAGGAAATACTTTTTTGGAAGGTGACAAATGGAATATCATGGCAGACCTCAGGTATCAGATAACTTCGCAACCTACCTATGGACTAGGTACAGGAAGCGGCTCTATACATCCTTTGGTAAATAACAATTACGGATATTCGGAAAGACATTATCTAAAAAAACATCAGATGATGGAATATGATCTCATAAGAGCTTATATGACAACTCTGAGGAAGCATGAAGACACTCGCTTCTTTTATGGTTTAGGATACCATCTGGATGTAATATACAATATAGACGACAATTTACTCGATCTGGATACTGTTCCTCAACAAGTAACCCAACATTACCGCTACAACAAACTTAAAGGTTTCAGCACAAAAGGCAATACGGTATCGGGTGTATCTCTCAATTTGATGTACGACAGCAGAGACAATGTGGCGAACCCTTATTCGGGACGCTATGCCTTTGCCAGTTGGAGGTTGAACCCTAAATTGATTGGAAGTACACAAAATTCGAGTACACTTTGGCTGGAATATCGCGACTACTTTAATTTATCGAAAGAACGCCCTCGCCACCTCATTGGTATATGGACATACGGATGGTTTGTTACAAGTGGCAACTTACCCTATATGAATCTGCCCGCCATTGGCTGGGATATGTTCAGCAGATCGGGAAGAGCTTATACTTCGGGACGTTTCAGAGGTGAAGATTTGATATATACTGAGGTTGAATACCGTTTTCCCTTACAAGCAAATAGCGACCTCTTGGGTGGTGTAATTTTTGCCAATACCACCACAGCGAGTAGCCGTACAGAGAATATAGACCTTTTTCAGAATGTAAACCTAGCTTACGGTTTAGGCTTGCGCGTTATGATTAACAAGAAGAGCCGTTCTAATGTCAATCTCGATTACGGATGGGCAACCAACGGCTCACAAGGGTTCTTTATATCACTAAATGAGGTATTCTAAAAAAGCTTTCTGTTGCCATCAAGAAACCATCATTCGGGATATGCACTTAGATATTCGAAGCAATAATTGTTATCTTTTAATTTAGTAATCAATTCTCTAAGATCGTTTTTCTCACCTACCTTTGCAAACATTTGGTCGTGCATTAACAGTACAACATGGTTCGCTGTAAACGTTCTGGAAGAGTTATAAGAGGCTTCAATCTCTTCAACCAATTCGTCAATGGTTTGTTTAGGCATATAATCTTTTGCATCGTAATTCCACTCTACATCCCAACCAAATACTTTATAACCATTCTTTACCAATAAATCGGCAGAGGTAGCTCCTGTTTGATTATAGTTCTTTTTTCTTTCCCCTATCTGCCACAAATTACGTCCGGGTAGGCGTGTAATCTTATGAGTGATATCAAAGTCTGACTGATTTTTATCAAAGTCCTCTAAAACCAATTCGGGGTTCTTATAAAAATCAACATATCTATTATTAGCATGCGAATAACTGTGGTTGTAAATCTCAATATTGGGATTCTGTTGAAGCATCTTATAATATCTCGAAAATCTACTGCTTCCATCTATGGCATTGCCTACAACAAACAGGCTAGTCTTTATCTTTTCACTTGATATAATACTATCAATATACATACTTCCGTTAAGAGGAGCATCGTCAATTGTGAGGTAAATATATTTTCGGGTACTCAACGAGTCGCTCTTTTCAATAGTTGCAGTAGTTTCAATTATTGAATCCGAAACTAGATCAGGATAAGAAATAGAATCAGCAACCGAAACAGCATCAATTCCTATATCTTGACTATTATCAAACTCGGAACAACTTATATTCATCAGTAATAAGAGCGTAAAGAGGAGGGGTGTTTTTTTCTTTTTCATGACCTTTTAGAGTTAATGTTAGTTAGTATGTTAGTATATAAGTGTTAGTTAGAGTGTTTCTATTAGGTATAAAATCTCCAGGAGGCAAGACTTACGCTTGTCAAAAAAGACATATGATTCTCTAGTCGAAGAAACTACTTCAACCTTAATCAGCTAATATTTAATGGATTATTTTATTTACTATGCCAAGTTATGTATGAGATATTCTCGGGAACATCCGATAACTCTTCTCCAAACTCTTGCAAAACTCCTTCTTTGTTGTAATACCATCCAAAGGCATTCCCTCCCACCAGATATATGGCATCGGATACACCTATATCAATCAATGCCTGCGAGAAGTCGTGAAACGATTCGTTATTTCGGCTCTCTATCATCATTACCTGCTCGTTACGAACAGCAAGGGCACGGCGTATCGATTTATTTTTAGGCTTGTTCTCAACCAATTCTCCATTCTGCACCAGAGGGTACTGTCTGAAAAAAGAGCCTTTATTTGCAATCACTTGCTCCAATAAAGGGGTATACTCTCCCACCCCAATAGAAACCGTTTTATCTTGAATGGCACAAAATCCTTTTTTAGCAACTCCTTTTGATAGTTGCTCTCCTGAAAGAACAAAGTCTCCTACAATTTTCTGATTATCCTTACGTATATCGGCAGCCATTGCAGCATATAGAATAGAGGAATCCGATCTGTCGGGCATCCCTAACGATAGAGACATTGTAGCTCCATTAGGTATATATATTAATAGAGGTACATCATTTATAGTATCCGATAGAACTTCAATATATCCTTCTTTACTCGGACTGCTAATAGTATCAATTGTTATAGATATACTTTCTGACGTTGTTTCTTCAGGTTCAAAGTAATATTCGGGAGCTTGTTCCTTTGTTAGGAAGAAGAACAAAAGGCTTGCTAAGATTATTAAAGAACAGATAGTCAGAATAAGCCACTTCACTCTGGTTGTAAGCCCTTTTCTTTTTTCCTTAATTTCAGAGCCAAGAATATATACTTCGTTATCTTGTTTATTCTTCTTTGTCATCATATTCCAATCCTCCTACTTTTTATACTATCCTCCAACACTGTCTTAAGAGCCTTCAATGCTTCTTTCGAAGCCGAAAGCGTAAATTTATTAGAGAAACTACCATCCGAAAGTACAATCTGTTGCTTTGAGACATTTACGTAGTAGATATACTTACCATTAATAATGAGGCTTTTTCCTAAACGAATAAATGTTTGTGCATCAGTACCCAATTGCTGCTCTATTATTTTTTCGAACGAAGCCAGATTGAACGAAAACACATGCTCGTCTTTATCTACAAGAGTCATAGTAGAATAATTCCCCTCCGACAGTATGTACACAATCCGTTCGGGGGTAACCCTCACGACTTCATTGCTATTGGTTAATACTAAATACTTTGACATCCTTCATTTTTTAATAAGAACAAAGATATGTCTTTCCAAACATATAATAATACCTATTTATCCCCATTTCATAAAATAGCATACTGGTTGTATGAAATGATCGGAATTGATGATGAAATGATATTTGAGAATAAATTAATTCTGATACAATACAAGATTTACGTTACTTCTTAGTATAATCTTTAGGTAAAATTTCGAACTGCTTATAAAAACATTTTGTGAAATAGGATGGAGAATTAAACCCAACCATATAACATACTTCATTCACGTGTGCCACATCTTCTTTGAGTAATCGGGCAGCTTTTTTCAAACGTTCGAGACGCAAAAATTCATTGGGGCTAACTCCCACAATTCCTTTAATTTTTCGATAGAAACTCGATCGGCTCATAAAGAAAGTATCTGCCATATCATCAATACTAAAATTGGGATTACTTAAATTCGATTGGATTATTTCGTTCAATTTGGCTAGGAATTCCTCATCAGGTTTTGTGATTGCCATTGTATCGGCAGCCACAAAGGGCGATTTTGTAAATGCTTCGCGTACCTTTTCTCTGTTCTGCAATAAGTTTGCAACACTAGCCAAAAGATATTCATTCGAAAATGGCTTTTCGATATAAGCATCTGCTCCCGTATCCATTGCTTCTATTTTCGATTGCAAGTTGGTTTTGGCAGTAAGTAGTATAATGGGCACATGACTATAATTTAAATCCGATTTTATGGCTTTACATAATTCGAAACCATCCATCTGTGGCATCATAATATCACTGATGATTAAATTGACAGAGGTGTTATCGAGAATTTCTAATGCCTGAACTCCATTTTCGGCAGTAAGAACGTCATAATCATCGGACAATACTCTACTGACAAATAGTAGCATCTCTTGATTATCCTCAACAAGTAAGATAGATGGTTGATTGCTCTTTTCTTTATCAATCTTATGAATACTACTAATTGGCGAATGATGTGTAATAGTTGAGTTACCTACTATTTGAATAGTATTCTCTTGAAAAACAGGAAGCGTAAGATAAAAGCTGTTTACAGTTAACTCTTCATCCATATACAAATTACCATGATGCAACTCGGCAAGCGAGCGAGACAAGGCTAAACCGATTCCCGTACCCACAGTTGCTTTTTGCGATTCGTCTATATTATACCTTACAAATGGTTTGAAAATTTCATTCCTCATCTCTTTAGGTATAACAGGACCATCGTTTACTATACTGATATGAAAAACATTATCTTCACTATTACCAATTACTAACGAAACATGAACATAAGTTTCTGAATACTTGATAGCATTGTTAAACAGATTGCTGAGTATTTTGGTAAATGCCTCTTTATCTACATGAGCAAAAAAATCATGCTGAGGCATATTCAGCTTAAAATCAAGCTCTTTTTGTTTTTCTAAGGGAATAAAACGTATTGATGTCTCTCGTAGGATTTCAGAGACATTACACTCTATAAAATTCATGGTAATGCCTTGTATTTCTGTCTTTCTAAAATCGAGAAGCTGGTTTGTCAGATTAAGCAAGCGCGATGTATTTTTACTCATTATATCCAGATCGAGACTTGTTTCATCATCTACGTTTCCTTTCTTTATTATATTGTCAAGAGGTCCTTTTATAAGGGTCAAAGGTGTGCGTATCTCGTGAGCAACATTCGTGAAGAACTCAATCTTAGTATTATATAATTCCCGCTCCTTCTTTTGATTAAATAAGCTTAGCAAACGACGCTGCTTCCGCTCATTACGTATTTTGATGTATCTGATGAATAAGAATACAGACCCTACAATCATCAGAAAATAGAGCATATATGCCCAAACTGACAAATAAAACGGTGGCAGTATCTTTATATACAATTGAGTTTCTTTCTCATTCCATACACCATCGCTATTTGATCCCCGTACTTTAAATACATACTCTCCATGCCCTATATTAGAATATGTAATCAATGAACTTTCTGTTACAGGAAGCCAATCTTTATCGAAACCTTCGAGTTTATACATCAGCTTATTCATTTCGGGAGCTTGATAACTCATGGCTGCAATACGCAGAGAAAAAGAATTTTGCTTCGAGCTAAGTTCTATTGAATCCGAAAATGTTATACTTTTTGTCAGTGGAGAATTAGAGCCTCCCACTTCTACCTTTTGATTGAACAGTAAAAAATCGGTAATCACAACCGGTGGAATATATTTATTCTCGGAGAAAGAGTTCGGATTAAAAGATATAAGCCCATCAATACTTCCGAATAAGATTGTACCATCGTCTGACTTAAAGCCCGATTTGTAATTAAACTGATTACTTAACAACCCATTTGCTACTGTAAAAACTCGTATCGATTTATCTTCGGGATTAAATTTCACAAGCCCATTATTTGTAGTTATCCAAAAGAAGCCATTATCATCTTCTACTATCTGAAAAACGACATCGTTAGGCATTCCATTAGACGAATTGTATTGTACAAATGTTTCTTTCTCTGCATCAAATCGGCAAAAACCTCGTCCTTGTGTTGTCAGCCATATTCGCTTTTTACTATCTTCGAAAATACTTAGCACCTTATTATAAGGCAAACTATTTTCTACTTTCTCATTATGTGTGTAGTGTGTCCACTTATCTTTATTTATGTCGTATCTGAAAGCTCCATTTACATAAGTAGCCAACCATAGATTACCTTTCGAATCTTCTTTTATATCATAAACGAAGATATTTTTCAATTCAGGAATCTCTGTAAAGTCATTCGTAGCTTTGTTATAACGCAAAAGACCAAATAGTGTACCTAAATATATATCACCCGTACGTGTTTTGCATATTGTAAATACACTGTTATCATTCAACGAATTACTATGATCTCCTTTTATATATGATTTTATAATCTGCTTCTTCGAATCAATCACTTTTACTCCTTTCGAAAAAGTACCAACCCATAGATTATCTCCGTCCATACATAAACCATGTACATTGGTAAAATCTTTACTGGGAGCAAAAAAATCAAAAGTATTTGTTTTTGTATTGAAATTATACAATCCGTTATCTTCTGTTCCAATCCATAAAGAGCCATCGGTACTCTCACATATTTCTCTAACTCTGCGTCCTTGCAGATCGGTGTTTCTACCAGTAGGATAGTATTTCTTGAAATAGGTGTACTGTTTAGGTAGATAGTTAATACCATCAAAATAGGTTCCTATCCACAACCCATCTTCTCTATCTACAAAAAGGCTGTACACCGCATTGTCTGATAAGGAATAAGGATCGTAAGCCGAACTACGAAGATGAGTACTCTTATCTGTCTTAAAATTGTAAATATAGATTCCCGATTCAGTTCCTATCCACAGTTCATTATCCTGATAGGGAATAAAATCCCTAACAAATACAAACTCTCCCAACTTATCGGAAAGAGATAAGTTTCTTATTTTATGAGTCGATAGATCGACCTCTTTCATTCCACTTTTTTCAGAACCAACATATAAGCAATTATAAGGTCCAAGATAGGTTTTAGATATAACTTCATCTTTAAAAAGCTCCTTGCCATCCTCAGCTTTCAAAGGATTCAATGTCTTCAAATTATCCTTAGAGAAGAACAAACCGCCTTCATAGAAAGATACCCATACTGTTCCCGTTTTATCAATATTAAAGCTTCTTATATTACTCTTCTTCAATTGATAATTAGTGAAGCTTTGTGTCTGCGAGTTATAGCAATACAAGCCTTGCATTTCTGCAACAATCCAAATATTGCCTTCTTTGTCTCCTGTGATTATTGTTACTGTTTTTTCGACAACACTTCCATCGGTTGCTTTCAAGGTAAAAGGTCTGAAAATTTCTTCTTCCGGATAGTAAATATAGATTCCGGCATCTGTACCTACCCATATATTACCCTCATTATCTTCGAACAAAGTTGTGACAAAACTATTCCCCAAACTATGTTCTTTTTGTGGCGTATACTTAAATATCTGGAAAGATTGCCCGTCGAACCGGTTGAGACCATCTTTAGTTCCAAACCACATAAAGCCATTACGATCCTGTATAATCGTATTAACCGTATTTTGAGATAAGCCATGTGTAATATTTAGCCTTTTAAAATAGTAGTTATCCTTATTTTGGAACGGATAAGTTTTGGAATAAAAACTTCCCAACAAAATAAGGATAAGGATAGCAACTGTTTTTTTCATATTATCTATTCGAAAAATTCTGAGATTAGTTTAAAGATTTTAGGATCAAACCTTTTCGTTACTTACTTTAGCGTTGGTACACTATACTGAGAATTGATTCTCATTCTATCAATACCATTCTCATTCTGAAAATACACATCACTTATATACATTGCCCTTGGGTGAATATGGGTTGTATCGTGATGTGCGTGAAATACAATACGCAAATTACCTTCTTTATCGGTAAATGTTGCACTATGCCCCACTCCAACTAAATTGCCGGGCTTTTGAAGGATTGGATTCTCCGAATATTTAGTCCATTCGCCCATAATGTTATCGGTAGTAGCATAACCAATGCCATAGAAAGGACTTTCGTAGCTATTAGCCGAATAAGTCATGTAATACAATCCATTTCTTTTGATTACAAACGGTCCCTCGTTTACTCTTGGCCAAACTTCTTCCCATGCTTGAGAAACATGAATACAAGGGTGCATTGTTTCTGCTTTAATGGACAATAGATCGTCATTTAACTCTGCAACCCAGATATTCAGACCATCATTAAAACGATCGAAAAACAGATAGGCTTTGCCATCATCATCAATAAATAAAGAGTTATCTATTGCTTTCTCACTATCCAACATCGGTTTCTTATCCTCTTGCTTAAAAGGACCTAGAGGAGAGTCGGAGACGGCGGCACCAATATGCTCATCGCCCGAAAAGTACATATAGAACTTCCCGTTTACATAATATACTTCGGGAGCCCAAAACCAACGGCTTGCCCAAGTGTCGTTTTTATGTAGAGCTAATTTAGCTTCTTTTTTCCATTTATTCAGATCATTTGAAGTATAAACTTCAATACCCTCCTCAGCATTAGTTCCATATGCGTAGTACGTATTGTCATACAGCATTATAAAAGGATCACCCAAAGGAACCAGTGATATTTTAGGCTCTTCGGTTATAGTGGGCTGATTATTTTGGCAGCCAGATACAACGAGAGAGATAATACAAAGCAATAAAAGATTATATCTTTTCATTTGAGTATATTTTTAGGATGAAATAGAAGAGAGGCTGTATTTTCATAGGCAACCTCTCTTAATTATAGTTTTATTATTCAGGAATATGATATCTCATAATTCCATTATATATGGGAAGACCTCCTTCTGAAAACAAACCTACCTGAGCAGGAGTTGCAGAAGTTTTTAAACGACAGATTTCTTTTCCATCCACATAAATGAGTAATGAGTCTTTTAACTTTACACACCTCAGATTGTATGAATCTTTAAGCAATTCCTTTACCCGTATCTTATACAAATAAGGGTTTTCATCTGTTGCCTCCTTATTGATAAAACGCAAAGCCTCAGCTTTTACCTTATCGAAAGTCATCTCGTTATATGCAGGGTGCTCGGCTACTCCATTTTTCGTATTAGGGAATGAATGCCACTCTCCGTTTACTGAATATTCGGCTGAAACTTTATCAAACATGTTATCGACAAAAAGATCGTCATTATTAAAAGCTTGCCTGCTTAACCTAATTGCATCTATCCAGGTAGGTGTAGCAAATGAATATCCTTTCTCTATGAAATCAGTATATTTTATGTCGGCATAATGGGTTTGCCATTTATAAAGAGGGTAATCGTTTTCTGCTATTAGTTTACCTTTTGTCATAATAACTTCAACTAACTTTTTACGCTCATAATCGAACACTACTTTCACGTAATTATCCTTATCAATAAAGATGGCATATACACCCACAGTTCCAGAACCTGAAGAATTTGTTATTTGTGTAGAAAACTCATATTGAGAAAGAAAGTCTCCTTTAAAAACTTGAAAATTATCGTTCAACACTTCCAATCCTTTTTCTGCAACATTGTATTTACCTATTGTCTGCTCTCCTGATTGAGAATTTCCCCAACCATAGATATTTGCATCAGATTCGTCCCAACCAATTGTATAGATTAACCCATCGAAAGACGTTTTTCCTTCTTCCGAAAACAAACCAGGAACTCCTTTTTCTGATATAGTAGTTCTAAGAATAGATAACTCAGGTGCAGGAATTTCATCAATGCTTATTGAGAACACTCCACTATTTCGTTGTACTGTTATTGTATGATATACACCAAACTTAAAATCGGTTGATAATGAATACGATTTTGTATCTATCGATCCTCCTGTATTCGTTTGGTAATACCAACTCTTGTTAGACGAATCGAGTCCTATTTTCAGCCAATTATTCTGATCTTTATACCATGCAATTACGCCCGCTTTATCAGTTGTATTTATACCTGCTTCGAAATAATAATCCGTGGACTCGAAACTCTTTTCTAATATTGCTGTTTGGGATGCTTGGCTATTAGATATGAATTCTCCATTTGCTACAACCCATTCTTTAGCAGAAAACACCCATTTATTTTTAGATAGTTTGCTATCATCAAAAGTATCGCCATAAGTAGGTTTAGTCGGTTCAGGGAAATAGCCTTTGGTATTTGCACTGGTTATACCATCAGAATGCATAGTCTTATCAAAAAAATGTATTCGATTGACGTATTGACTACGAAGCTCTTTATTCTTATTTGCCATATAAATCAACCACCATTCAAAACCATTGGGCCCTCGTAATATATTAGGTTGCCCGGGTGAGAAAAGAATATCGTCTGCTTTATCGTTCTGCATATCAAAGAGCGAAACATTTATATAACTATGTTTTCCTGCTTTACTTTCAATCGCTAAACAGTTCTCTCCGTTTAGTAAGGCTGCTTTTTCTTTCTCTGTCAAATTAATTATACGATAATCGGAGCCCGACTTATCATATATAAGATTACCATTCAGATATACTTTTATATCTCCATCGTGAGTTACACGCAATGCTAGATTTCCTATATCCGATTTGTTGACTGTAAATATTTTTCTCAGATAAATTTCTTTATCATTCCATTTTGTTCCTTGTTTACGGACTGTTGATCCTTTTATATTCTCAGAAGCAAAACCACCTTTTCCTCTTTGCCATGAAGAATCATCAAAAGAAACAGTTTTCCAATCTTGTTGAGGTGCGTTGATTGTATACGTAAAAAGAGGGTTATAAGTTTTACCAAATTGCAACAAGTCTACATACTCTTCCTCCACATTTGTCTGATTAGACAGTAGTAAAGGATACGAATATTTTGTTCCGTGATTAAATGTAGTCGGCGAATCGGCTTCTGCCACCCCCAATTGATAATTGCCCCATTCGGTAGCTGTATGATTGGCATTATACATCATATAATAGCGATTCCTGTATTTCATCACCCAAGGACCTTCGGCTACACGATTATCCATCGTTTCCCATGTCTGAGGCAGGGATGCAAACTGGTAAAGCGGATGACCACTAAATGTGTATGGATCTTTCATCGGGCGAACCCAAATTGTATTGCCATCCGTAAACCGAACCATATACATATAGAGTTTACCATCATCGTCTTTAAATACTTTCGGATCTATTCTATTGTCCATCCAAGTACTTTTTACGGGTTCGGTATAAGGTCCGAGAATATTATCAGCATCGGCATGTGCAATGTGTACTATATGCTTATCTTTTCCCCAATAATTGACCGACCAATACAGATGAAATTTTCCGTTTAAATAAATCATATCATTGGCGTGAATCTGATCGTTTCCTGCTCCCGTTCCTGCTGTCCATTCATTATTCATATCCAACACATGAACAGGTCCTGTCCACGTCGCCAAATCGTTGGATACATAGTAACTACCATCGGTAAACACACCGCCTATATAATATTTGCCATTGTACTTTATAACACCTGCATCGGCAACATGTGGTAAAACCGGATTTTGAATATTCTGTGAGAAAAGCGAACTTATTTCAACAAAAAACAAGAGAGCAATTAATAGTATGTATCGTATATATATTTCATATTTATTCATAACTCTGCTTTTTTAAAGGTCAATAAACCTGATAACAGATAGCTATCAGGTTTATTGAATCTATTTTGAAAAGGATTAAGGTCTTAGACCTTTTTGTATTACTTAATAATTGGGGTTCTGCGTCAATTGACCTTCACTATTATCTACTTCTATTTGAGGAATAGGCAATCTATTGTGCTTACCTATTATAAAATTATTGAAATCTTCGTCTCGGCTCTTCAGTTCTGCTAATCCTACCTGATTATCCAATAGCCCCCAACGCTTAAGATCGGCCCATCTCCATCCTTCGAAACAAAGTTCAAGAGACCTTTCCATTTGCAGACGTTTCATAAAGCTTTCTTTCGAATTAAGCGAACTAGCATATATACTGTTGGCTAGTTTAGCTAATCCAACTCTGTTTCTTACTTTGTCTACATAAACAGCTGCCTGAGTTGTGCTTCCGCCTGTTTCTACAATACATTCGGCATAATTAAGAAGAATATCAGCATAACGCATGATCCGATAGTTATTTGGTGCAAAGTAATCTTCTATGGTACGGAAATAAGCAGTATTATATTTGCGGATATAGCACGAAGATCCCCATCCTTTTTCGTCCCACTGGGTAGTTGCATTTACCGAATAATACATTGGATTACCGTTCGGGAAATCTTTTATAAAATCACGATAGAGAACACTATTATATAAACGAAGGTCGTTGGCTCCATCTGTTCTTTTTTCTTTCAGGAACTCATCAACCAGCCATCTTCTGGCTTTTCCATCAGCCCAGCCAATACCCTCAGGAGCATAAAATTGGGTACGTTGAAAGCCGGTTGCCATACTTGCATTATTGCCGGTGCCACCTTTATTGGTATCATCAAACTGAATCTCGAAAATGCCTTCTTTATTATTTTCATCCAAGTGAGTAAAGTTATTTACCCAATTATCTATCAAACCATATAGAGAGCCTTCTTTATTTACCAACCATTCAAACTCGGTCTTTGCCTGATCATACTTTTTTTGTTGTAAATAAGCCTTGCCTAGTAAAGCCTTTGCCGCACCCATTGTAGCTCTACCAGCATCGGCATCACCCCATTTTTCGGGTAAAGGATTTTCAGTTATTGCAGCTTTTAAATCAGTTTCTATTTGAGCCCAAATTTGTTCGCCGCTCGATTCTACAGGTACATAATTTGCATCCGTAGGTTCAAGAATAAGAGGTCCTTTTTCCCACAGAAGATTTACCTGAAAATACCACAATGCTCTCAAGAAATGTGCCTGCCCTAATATCTGAGCTTTTTTATCAGCATCCATGTCAATATTAGGTACATATTTCAATACTTGGTTGCAACGAAAAATAGCCATATAGAAATGTTCCCAATGCATATTATTCCCATCATAAAAATTATAGTTGGTATATGAGAATCGAGTCCAATCGGCAAGCTCTATCCAAGGAGAAGAACTCAGCCCCTCATCCGAAGTAAGATCGTATCTGAATGAAAGCCAACGCATCCACGTACCCTCTTTATAGAAAGCACTGTAACAAGCATTTATTCCTGCTTCTGCATCGGAAGCAGTCTTCCAAAAGGTTACCGTAGTACCTTGGTTGGGGTTATCTATATCTAAAAGGCTTGAGTCGCATGCGGTAAACCCCAGCATGGCTCCGATTAGTAGAATATATATTTTTTTCATCTTATTATTAATTTATAAGGTCTTAGACCTATTTATTGTTTTGATGTAGGATAAATCAGCAAGTATTCAATTATTTTTCTTAAAATGTAAGATCTAAACCAAACATAACCGATCCCATATTGGGGAATGCAAAATTGTCGGTTCCTCTATCCCATACATCATTGTTTATAAATTGAGGATCTAATCCGCTATATTTAGTAAAGGTTATCAGATTATTTCCTGTTGCATATACTCTAAGAGCTTCAATCCCCAAGTTCCTTATAAACTTCTTATCGAAAGTGTATCCAAATTGGATGTATTGCGAACGAAAAAACGAACCGTTTTCCAAATATCTATCGCTATCATAGGCATTACGAGCATCTCCATAAATAATGCGTGGAGTATTCGAATTTGGGTTTATTTGATAAGGTTCTTGTCCTTTTTTGAAATTCAAGTAGCTCGAATTATCTGCAAAATAAGTTCCCTGCCATTTGGTTACATTGTATATATCATTTCCAAATTGACCATACCACATCATCGAAAAGTCGAAGTTTTTCCAGCTACCCGTAAAGGTCAGAGCCAATTGTGCTTTTGCCCATGGATTTCCAACTATCTGACGGTCATTAGCAGTGATAGAACCACTGTCATCGGTATCTATATAAATAACATCACCTAGTTGAGGTCTTTTGTCACCAATAAGAATAGGTGTTCCATTTGATGTTACATAATTATCTATTTGTTCTTGCGTTCTGAAAATACCCGCAGTTTTATACAAATAATACATAGATAAGGGCTGTCCTATCTCCGATTTAGTTTTTCCCGAATAGTATACATCTTTACCATAGCCCAAGTCTAATACCTTATTGCTAAGTGTAGTTAAGTTGGCTACTATTCCATAGTTGAAGTCTCCTATTTTATCTTTCCAGTTTGCAGTAAACTCAAAGCCTCTGTTTCTCAAACTTGCAGCATTAGCCAAAGGCGCACCTTCTTGATTACCTGTTGATATAGCAATAGGCATTGTAGTTAATACATCTCTCGATATAGCATTATAATACTCGGCACTTGCTGTTAAACGTTGATCTAAGAAAGCAGCATCAAAACCAACATTCACAGTTTCTTTGGTTTCCCATTTCAAGTTTGAGTTAACAATCTTAACCTGAGATGCTCCCGAAACCAATTGTCCGCCAATTACCGTAACCATACTTTGGTTGATTGTACCTAAATAATCCCAGCTACCAATAGCGGCATTACCCAGACGACCCCAGTTTCCACGAAGTTTCAAATCTTCAATCCATGGCACATTGAAAAATTTCTCCTGAGATATTCTCCAAGCTCCCGATATAGATGGGAAATTTCCCCAACGATTTTCTTTCGACAAACGAGATGTACCATCTCTACGCATTGTTCCTGTTAGATAATACTTATTATCGTAATTGTAATTGAATCTTCCCAGATAGGAAATCATCGAATTTTGTTGAATACTGTTGAAATTCTGTTGATTACTTTGTCCTGCATCCAATACAGTTAAGTACCCCCCTCCCACCATTGGAAAGTTAAGACGCGAACCTCCTACTGTTTCCCATTTATAAGTTTGGTAAGTAAGACCCGCTAATGCATCAATATGGTGTTTTCCGAAATCCTTATTGAAGTTTAATGTATGCTCTAAAAGTCTGTTATAAGTATTAGCTCTTTCTTTAAGACCTTCTGGATCGCGGTGTTCCTGATTTCTCTGCCAGTTGCCTTCTCCTCTGAACCATGATTTCTCCCAGAAATAATAGTCGATACCAGCATTCAACTTATAAGACAGGTAAGGCAATGGTTTAAATTCGAACCAAGCTGCACCATTAAGTCTATGTTGAATTTCTCTCTGACGCTCCAAAGTTTCGCGAGCTATCGGATTCACTCCAAATGTATTGGCATTTGCATCTCCATATCCAAATCCTCCGGGATTGTTTGCATCATACACAGGAATGGTAGGAAGCATTCTCATCACATCGTTATAAGGATTGGTTTGCAAAGGGTCTTTATCTGTAGCCGAGAATGCAAGGCTTTGTCCGAAAGAGAAAACACCTTTCTTTCCATCGGTATTCACCCTGAAACTATATCTGTCGAAATCGTTTCCGAACGAAACTCCTTTATGATTAAAGTAACCTCCTGATACAAAATAGCCTCCATGTTCACCACCTCCCGATAACGATACATTATAGTCTTGAATAACGCCCGTTCTGAACACTGCATCCTGCCAGTTGGTATCATAATCTGAATGTTGTTGTAAACCACCTTTCCAACTACCGTTAGCAATTCCTTCGGTATATGCCAAATCATTGTATTTTTTATAATTAGCAGCATCCATCAAGTCGTAACGAGGAGTCCATTCCATAGTTGCTTTCGCGTTCACGCTAACTTTCATCGGACCCGATCTTCCTTTCTTTGTAGTTACTATAATTACACCATTGGCTGCACGCGAACCGTAAATGGCTGCCGAAGAAGCATCTTTCAAGACTTGAATAGTCTCAATATCCGATGGATTAAAGTCTATTCCCGGATTCATAATCATACCATCCACAATCCAAAGTGGACTACGATCGCTAAGTGTACCGACTCCTCGAATCTCTATTGAAGCATCTTCACCTGCTCTACCGCTACTACGGACATTTACCCCCGTAGCCAGTCCTTGCATCTGAGTAGCAATAGTTCCGGCTGCACTTTTTCTCATTTCCTTAGTATCTACTACGGAAACTGCTCCGGTGAGGTCTGCCTTTCGGATTGTTTGATATCCAATTACGACTACTTCATCTAAGTCTGCCGCATTTTCTTTGAGAGTAATATTGAGAGGCGTACCATTGTAAACTGCCTCTTGAGTAGTAAGACCTAGAAAAGAAAAGACCAAGGTTTGTCCTCTTTCTCCTGAGAGACTGAACTTTCCGTCGATGTCTGTAACCGTTCCGGTCGTGGTTCCTTTAATTTTCACATATACGCCGATGAGTGGATTGCTTTCTACGTCTACCACCTTTCCGGTAATGTTTACATTCTGAGCACAAACGGCTAGTGTAAACATACTTAGCATAAGAATTAATAATTTTTTCATCATCTGAATTAGATTTTATTAGATAAACAAAGGGTCTATACTGCCCAAATTACATGGGTAGTAAAGCATTATTAAAATATAGAGATTAAGATTAAGGTCTCAGACCTATTTATTGGTCCCACTGAACGTTATTTGTTCATTCTAGTTGTAATAACTTCGGACTGTTACAACTTTGAAATACCACATTACCAACTTTCAGCTACTTACTTGTTTAAAGAATTACATATTTCTTGGTTAACTTTTCGGGTGCGAGCTTCGTCTAATTTAATAACCTCACGGTCATAGGTCATCAGTCCGTTTACTTCACCTTCAACATCCGTAGTCTGAGTATAAACAGCAGCAGAAAATCCTGCTTTTATCAATTTTTTCAGTACTTCGGCATACTTTACATATTCGTCGGTAACTTCTTTCGAATTCTTGAATTGCACATATCCCCAGTTTTTGTCGGGCTGCCACAAGTGACCTTCGAGAGGAAGCCCAATACCACCATATTCACCTAACACCGTTGGTCTTTCGGCATCGTATAAATAAAGTTCGGGTCCCGGATAATTATGCAAATCAAGCATATCGCCTGTGCGGTAGTGATTACCTCCACTTGCAGAATTTACCAAACGCGATGGATCGTAGTTTTTAGTCCATTCGGCAGTTTCAACTGTTTTGAATTGTCCCCAAGCTTCATTAAACGGAATCCATGTTACGATAGACGGATATGAAATAAGATAGTCTACAATGTCTTTCCATTCTTTATAGTAGTTTGCTTCTGATTCGCCCGAACGAATTAGTTCACTACCATTAAAGTACTGACGGTTTTGCCATTGTGGAGACTTATCTCCATTAGGCATATCCTGCCAAACGAGTATTCCTAATCGGTCGCAATGTGTGTACCAGCGAGCAGGTTCTACTTTCACGTGCTTACGAATCATATTGAACCCAAAGTCTTTGGTCTTTTGAATATCATATACCAAAGCCTCATCTGTGGGAGCGGTATATAATCCGTCGGGCCACCAACCTTGATCGAGAGGACCAAATTGAAAATAGTCTTTATTGTTCAACTGCATGCGTACAATTCCATGATCGTCTCTTTTGGTCGAAATCTTACGCATAGCTGCATAACTATTTACCTTATCTACCAGTTTACCATTGTTATACAAGTTAACTTCGAGGTTGTATAAGAAAGGAGATTCGGGCGACCATAATTTCATATCAGTAATAGGAATATTCAATTGCTGACCTACTGCTCCTTTTGCTTTTGCTACAATAGATGAACCGTCTTTTACTACAACCTCTATAATATCGGCAGATGTAGTTTTTTGGGTAGACACATCTATTGATAGTTTCTTAGTATCAATATTAGGAATCGTCTTTATTGAAGCTATATGTTGTGCATTAACCGGCTCTAACCAAACAGTTTGCCAAATGCCCGAAACGGGAGTGTACCAGATACCTTCGGGTTTGGAATTTTGTTTACCTACCGGCTGGAAACTATCGGTAGTAGGATCCCATACTTTCACTACTAATTTCTGATTTCCATCTGAAAGAAAAGGAGTTATATCAAACGAGAAAGGGGTATAACCACCGGTATGGCTACCTATTTTAATGTCATTGAGGTAAACTTCTGTTTTCCAATCTACTGCTCCAAAATGTAACAAGATGGTTTTGTTTTTCCAATTCGCAGGAACGTTAAACGAACGTTTATACCACAGTTCGTTATCTTTTCCAAGTTCTTTTTGAACTCCCGAAAGGCTCGATTCTACTGCAAATGGCACAAGTATTTTGCCATCGTATTTTTGAGGTTCATTCTGTCCATTGGGTAATATTGCATACTCCCACAATCCATTGAGGTTTGTCCATTCCGAACGTTCCATTATAGGACGAGGGTATTCAGGCAATACATTATTTACATCGATGGTCTGCGCCCACTTCGTCTTTATTTTATCTCCCATCGGTTTCCACTGCGCAAACAACCCGATGCAAGATATCATCATTGAGAATAATAAAAAGTTTCTTTTCATGGTTATCGTATTTCTGGTTAAGGGTTCAGACCTATTTAATCTTTTGCGAAGCATAACAACCTAAAGCTGATATAACCATACAACAGATGATAAAGTCCTTTTTTACTCACTATTTATTTCACAGTTACTTTTGTACTGAGAATTTATAAATACATGTTTGGGTATATGTTTCTCCCGGATTTAAACGTGTTGTTGGGAAATTAGCATGGTTAGGACTATCGGGGAAATGTTGCGTTTCGAGAGCAAAGGCTTCTCTATATTTCAAAGGCTTGTCAGTTTTCCCTGTGACTTTTCCATCAAAAAAGTTACCGCTATAAAATTGCAATCCGGGTTGATCCGTCCACACTTCCATCTTTCTTCCACTTGCAGGCTCATAAATAGAAGCTACTAGCTCTACATCCTTATCTGTTTTTCGATCTATAACCCAATTATGATCGTAACCCGCACCATTTTTCAATTGCTCGTTCTCAACATCTATTCTTTCGCCAATAGAAGTCGGTTTTCTAAAGTCAAAAGGAGTACCCTCTACACTTGCTATTTCTCCTGATGGAATTAATACACTATCAACGGGAGTTGTATTACTTGCATTGATCGTTAGGATATGATCTGTAATAGTTCCGTTTCCTTCTCCTTTCAGATTGAAAAGTCCGTGATGCGATAAGTTTATTACCGTCGCTTTATCCGTAGTGGCAGCGTAGGTAATTTTGAATTCATTTTCGGGAGTAAGAGCATAAGTCAAATCTATTTTCATAGTTCCCGGAAAACCTTCTTCACCATCGGGCGAAACATACGACAGATGTATTTCGTTGTCAGTCACCTTATCAACATTCCAAACAACCATGTCAAGACCTTTTAAACCTCCATGTAATGTTTGACCATTGTTATTGATAGGTAGCTGATAGGTAGTTCCATCCAATTCGAATTGCCCCTTAGCTATACGATTTGCATAGCGACCAACAATAGGTCCTAAAAAACGCTCGCCTTTATTATTGATATATCTGTCGATACTATCATAGCCCAGTACAATGTCTTCATATTTTCCATTTTTATCGGGAACCCAAAGCGCAACCACTCTAGCACCTAAATTGGTAACTTGCATAGTTAATCCGCTTGCCGATTTCAAGGTATATAGATCAACAGCTTTGCCATCTACCTCTGTTTTGAATGCAGATTCGTTCAATAGCGGTAGTTCTTTATTGGGGTGTTTATTACATGAGAATAAACATATTAATAAGCTTAGATAAATAAATGTTTTCATATTTTTCATTGTTGAATTTCAAACATAGGTTTCGGAGCAGATAATGAAGGACTTCCGTTTTCCACATAAGGCCAGTTATTATTATCCCACTTTATTTGGTCAAGCAACAATACCCTACCCTGTGGATTTTTCACATCCACCCCATGATAAAATATCCAATCGTTACCAACCTCGTCTTGTACTATTTCGGAACAGTGACCGTTTCCTACAAAGCGGCTATTACTATTGATTACTATATTATATCCGTTATCGATCATACTCTTTCCAACCTTATCGACATAAGGTCCCATAAGTGATTCCGATCGTCCAACAACCAATTTATAAGTGCTGTTAACGCCTTCGCAACAAGTACCGATGGATGCAAACAGATAATAGTAATTACCTTTTTTATGTATATAAGTACCTTCAAAGGCCGTTCCTGCAATGTATTTCTTTTCAGCACCTTCTTTTACAGTAAGCCCATCATTGCTTAATTCTATACCATAGATACCTCTGAAACTACCCCAAAACAGGTATTTCTTTCCTCCATCTTCTATATAGAAAGGGTCAATTGAATTTGTCACCCCTATTTCATTACTTCTAAAAAGCTTTCCCTTATCGGTAAAAGGTCCTGCGGGACTATCGGCAACTGCCACTCCAATTCCACAGGTTTCTTCGCCTCCCCAAACTGACATCGAATAATAAAGGACATACTTACCATCTATGTAATTAATATCGGGAGCCCAAAGTCCTCCTTTAGGTTCAAAATCGGGACGGCTACTGTCAGTGAAAACTGTTCCTACAAAACTCCATGCAATTAGATCTTTCGATTTATAAATTGGCATATTGCGTACATCTTCTGTGGCATAGAGGTAGAAATAACCATCGGCAGCTTTAATTATTGTAGGATCGGGCAAACTCCTTGCAATCACTGGATTCGAATATGTAGTTATTTCGGGTGCAGGAGGCGAATCATTATTGTTCGATGAACACGCCGCCAAACTAACCAATGTAAACAGATATAAAAGAGTTTTTCTCATAATATTAAGGAATTGAACGTATTTAATAATATATTCTATAAATATAATCACCTCTAATACTCACTCTTACCAAGTGTAATAGATAGCTTTGCGATCTTAAACCTTATTTCTTCTTGTAATTAAAGTAATTTTCCACTCGATCGGGGCTTAGCATTTGCCATAGCGATGCAACTGTCCAGCCCGGAGCAAAAATATCATTGTAGAAGCCTTTTCCGTTTTTGCCATAATCCCAATTTGTATGCTGTACAACTTCAGGATAATAACCAACTTTAGCTATATCGAACATATGTCCTTTAACGGGCATCAATTGAAGCATAGAACTTTTGATGATAGACGAAAATTCAGAAAAACGAGGTTCGTTACGTTCTTTAGCCAACCAATCAAGAACGGTTGCAAATTCAAAGATAAATACATCAATGTGGTTATTTTCGACTGAAACATTCCCCCAACCTCTCGATTTAAAGTTTACATCGCCCAACATTTGACCTTGTGCAAAAGGTACATCCCACATATAATACCACGAAAGGCTGAAATAAGCAGCTTGCTTGCTTAGGTCAATATAGTGTTGCTGCTCTTTTCCTTTGGACACCATTGCCAGATAATACATAGCAGTAGAAGCGTATAAAGAAGCTTCTTTATCTTCGCAGTTGGCATCTAGGGTTGATGAAAAATAATCGGCTTTAGAGACAAGTTCTTTCTCAAGATAAAGAGCTGTTTTTCTGGCACTTTCTAAATACAACTTATTATTAAAATAGGTATAAGCCATTGTTAATGGTAGAGTTGCCGAGGGTGTACTACCTCCCGATTCGTCTACTATTTTGAAATTGTCTTCGAATTTACGAGGAAAACTACCATTTGCTTCTTGTAATTTGAGAAAATTATTCAGAAGAGTTTTTATTTTAGCCTCCCATTCTGCATGCTTGCGACCTTTTCTTTTTTCGTATTCAAGATAATTCAGTATTGCAAAGGCTCCTTCGGATTGACGACGGATACTGTATATTTTAGTTTCATCGTTATGATCATAATCTACAAACTCTCTAAAAAAGCCGGAAGGGGTAAACCCATACTGCAAATAACTATCGAATATCGAATTTGCTTTTTCTACTAAATCGGGTCTGTTATTTGCTTCACCATACTCTAGAGCATTAAACGCATTCAATAAAACACGACCAACAAAACCAACTTCTACCGAACCTGTATTTTTACAATCGTCGGTACGCATGTGTACTCCTGAGAAATATTTCAGATCATATTTATCAACATAACTTTCATGGAAAAAGTTCGAAAGTATTTCTTTTGCTTCCACTGTCGATAAGTGATCTTTTACTTCTTGAGGCTTTAATGTATCAAATGAATAATCCCAAACGGAAGCTACAAATGTAGAAAAATCGGATGCTTTACTTTTTTTGATCTCCCATACTAATTGACGGGTTTCTCCTTTTTCTAATTTATCGAATGCCTGCACAGCAGGAGCTAAAGTCAGTTTACGAATATATGTTTTAGGTGCTTCACTATACGGAAATCCAAAAACAAGAGACGATTTTCCGTCTTGATTACGAAACCCTGTAAATCCTAAAGAGGTTTTTCCTGATAAGATAACTTCCCCTTGACTGTGGCAGGCTAAACTTTCGTTCTTAAAATCATCTAAACGCAATACTGTATAATAAGCTCCCGTTTTTTCGTTGAATATTCCCGTAAGAGGTGTACTCAAACGATCTTCTCTCACCTGCCAGCTATCGCTTGTATAAAACGATGGTGCTTCCTTGGGTGATCTTAAGTTGCGTCTATACCAAAATCCGGGCATATAGAATTGACAATCATCGTGATTCATCGTTGTATTATAGCTTTCTTCAAAATTATAATATACTAAATCGTGAGCTTTGATCGTAATTATCAGCTTCAATACAGAGTCATTTTCGACAGCTTCTTCTTTTATCTCAACTGGTATTTTTTCTGTTGATGTCAATATACCATTTTGAATTTGCAATGGATAGGCTATTGCCGGGTTTCCGGGAGACTTTAATGTTATTTGTCGTACCAAATTATCAGCCATATCAGCTGCATCAATCAATCCGATAGAGGAAATAAATAGTGCAATTAATAAGAGTTTCTTTTTCATGTTGTGTATATCTTCTTTTATTGAGGTCTCAGACCTATTTATAATTTTGGTATAGAGATTATCCCATTTCGGACAGACAAATAGGTATACCCGAACTACCATTTAGTTGTTCTATTTGATATTTGTTTGCTGAGGTGCTATAATATTACCCCCAATTTTCATTACTGGGGTTTCATCTTCAGAAAAAGTAACATCTGCTATATACATTAATCGAGGATGCACATTTTCTTTATCGTGGTGAGCATGAAATACCATTCGCAGTTTGCCCTCTTTATCTCTAAATATTGCACTGTGTCCAACACCTACAAGATCATCAGGTTTCTGAAAGATGGGGTTTTTATCGTATTTCACCCACGGTCCCATTGGCGAAGTAGCAGTTGCATAACCTACTCCGTAATTTTGACTATTGAAGTCATTCGCAGAATAAATCATATAATAAATACCTTTATGCTTAACTATAAAAGAGCCTTCGGTTACACGTCCCAAATCGTTTTCCCATTCTTCTGTTACATGAATACAGGGCTTCATTGTTTCTTTTCTTATCGTTTTCAGATCTGATTCCATTTCGGCAACCCAAATATTATTTCCGTTCGTGAAACGGACAAATGAGAGGTACGCTTTGCCATCGTCATCTATGAAAAGTGAATTATCGATGCACTTTTCATCTTCTATAATCGGCTTTTTTAAGTCTTGACGAAAAAGTCCTGTTGGTGAGTCGGAAATAGCAACACTTATATGCTCATCAACTGAGTAATACATGTAAAAAATTTTCTTTTGTGGAATATAGTACACTTCGGGTGCCCAAAACCATTTGTCTCCCCACGACTCATCTTTGTGTAGAGCCAATCTCGATTCTTTTTCCCAATTAATAAGATCATTTGATATATATACAACAATACCATCCTTATCATTAGTTCCATAAGCATAGTAGGTATTCTCATGTAATATTATAAATGGGTCAGCTAAAGCAATAGGTTGCTTTAAGTTACTAGTGATTTCATCTTTTGGGGTTGCAGAATTCTTATTAAAAGGAATTATGAGCAGACTCAATAGAATAAAAATTGTGCTCTTAGATATTCTCATGATTTCAGGTTTATTTTTCAGGTTCGATTTCTTTGGTTAATCAAACATATTAAAAAAATAAACTAAAAAACACTGTCACACGTATTCTGAATAGTATGTGCTATCCTTTGACATAATTGTGCTATTTTCTCTCTACTAAGGCTATTTTATTGGGTTTTGAGGCTTTGGGATATATTCTGCAACAATTTGATCATTCAGTGATATTTTTTTTTAAAATATTACCTATCTCATTCGTCTGTCATAATAGAGGGAAGTTTTCGAAATTTCACTAAGCAACATTCATAATTTTAAGATTGCAGACCTTTTATTACTTAGCAAGCAAAGACTAGAGATAGCCATCATTGAAATGATAGATATGTTGGCTAATTATAAAAAACTCAGATCATTCATATTGGACAGATTGTCTGTTATTCTTTTTAGATTATCATATAATAATTTCATGCACAACATCCACAGAACTACTGATAAACAGCATATTTACACACATCTAGAAAATATTTATTATTAAAATCCATAATAATTATAGAGTGAAGGTCTTTAGTCTAAAAATATGTTTATTTTTGTTTAAAAATGCGATAACAAGACCTTATGAAGAAACACAATAATCCAATCTCAACTTTATTTATCTATAACTGAGTAAAAGTGGCTGATTCTTTTTTTATATGCCTATATCTTATGATATGTTAGAATAAGCTATGTCAGCTTAGCTCATTTAAATCAATCATAAGATATAACAAGACTTACGACAATAAAGCCCAACAATTAATAAATCATCATCCAACTATATAATAAATCTATATTTATGAAGAAATTCTTCTTTTCTGGAATAAGCTCTATTGCTAACACAGTGGAAACTGCTTTTTGTAAAAGAATACTCATTCTACTTCTGACTCTAATTACCATTCCCACATTTTCTCAAACTCATATTAACCAGAATGGAGTACAGACCAGTGTCATTGGCAGCTTTTCAGCCAATGCAACACAGGCCAGAAGGTTTGAAATTGCAACAGTTGGTTATAACTCCTACAACTGGCAACCTGGGGGAGTGATAATTGTAGAATTATTTCATATTACCTATTCAACAGGATATGAAAAGTACTCAGTTGAG
Organism: Dysgonomonas sp. GY617; assembly: GCF_015233815.1. Classification (NCBI taxonomy): domain Bacteria; kingdom Pseudomonadati; phylum Bacteroidota; class Bacteroidia; order Bacteroidales; family Dysgonomonadaceae; genus Dysgonomonas; species Dysgonomonas sp. GY617. Next base: position 1,266 of record NZ_JADCLR010000001.1, on the reverse strand, counting down.
ATTGGATATGCACAGGGTGGACAAGGAAATCCGGAAGTTAAATTAATAGATTCACAAGGTATAAATCATAATGCGAAGATAACATTAGGTATACCCTACAACCTGGCAACACAGGAGGGAGGCTATATCAATAAAGCCATTCCTGTATACCTTGATATAAGGTACTACAGCCATTACAAAGTTAGACTTACTTATATGCATACAAAGGTTACTGCATTAACGGCTCTTAATCAGATACAAATTAATGAGAGTCCATCCCCTATAAACATTCCGGATTTTACTGTATCTACAATCATTAACGAAGACGTAAATCGTTCAGGAAATTTAATGATACGAGGAAAGGGAAATCATTTTATTGAAAAAGGGAATGTGGGTATAGGAACAACTAATCCGGTCAATAAATTAGACGTAGAAGGAACCGGTTCTATTAGTAACCTCTTAACTGTTGGAAAGCAAATAGATCCAAGCAATGGAGGACTTGTCAATAGAATAGCAATCACTCCTTATCGTCATAGTGCAGGCCCCTGGTATTTTACTTCACGGGATACACCCAGTACTGCTTATCTAGATATCATGTATGGGGGAAAGAAGCTTTTCTCGATGATACATACCGGAGGTGTCGAAATTGCAGGTCCACTCAAAGCCCGAGAAGTGACCATTGATATTGCAGCTGGAGCTGATCATGTATTCAATCATGATTATGATTTAAAACCACTATCCGAAGTAGAAAGCTTTATCCAAGCAAACAAACATCTTCCGGAAGTACAATCAGAGAAATAAATGCAAACCGAAGGGCTTAATATAAATGAATTCCAGATCAAGCTTCTTCAGAAAATAGAAGAGTTAACTCTATACGTTATTCAACAAGAAAAGAAGAATTAAGAACTGGAACAAAAAATAGAAATACTTCAAACCGCTTTGGCTGAAAAGAAATAAAACAACAACCATATGAAAACCCTACACTTTCTCCTTTTGATCTTCTGTCCGCTACTCACATTTGGTCAGATTAACCTACAACACAATGGACTCCGCTCCGGCGATGAAATCATCAAACAACAAGTCGACTACAAAGATCCAGGAAGATCTGGTGAAAATGTTATATGGGATTTTGGCAAGCTAAAGTCTGTCAATGATGAATATTCTCTTGTGTACAGCTCTCCTGTACTACAAGAAAAGTCATTTTATGTTATGGGCTATGATACTATACAAGTAAAGAATACAGCTCAAAATTCGCTGATTATTGGTACTGAACACAATACGATGTAT